>CAYMHJ010000148.1:0-14705 GCA_964390165.1 uncultured Prosthecobacter sp.
TCTCAAGGTGTTTTCGTCTTGTAATTGTGTTTGTGCCTCTGCTACTTCTATCATCAATTATTGCAGAAGCTGAGAGTGTAAGTGGCTTAACAGCTTTGGGCATAGTTCCCCACATAGGCAACATCCGATATAATGGCGCTGCGGAAACAAAAAGTCTATCTGACATGTGGCCGAATCGTCAAGTACAGGAGTGCTTCAGACTCATACGTAGCCAAGTCACTCTTCAGAAAAGTAATTCCATTGAAAATAAAGTTATAATGACAGTTAGTTGTCGTGAATCGGAGGGTAAGTCTACCGTTTCCATCTTTATGGCAAATGCCTTCGCTAGCGCTGGTTCAAAAACACTATTGATTGATGCTGACCTTCGACGCGGTAGGCTCGACAAAAGGCTGGGTTTACCCAAAACTCTTCCCGGAATCGCTGACTTATTAGTTAATGATGATGTAAACTGCTCGAAGGTTATTCACAGTTTTTTGCCAAACTTTGATGTCATACCAAGAGGAAATGTCTCGCAAGCAATCCAGGATGCCTTGTCTAATAAACGATTATCAGAGATAATGTCCATTTTAAGAACTCAATATGATATTATCATTATTGATACAACTCCAATCTTAGGCTTAGCAGATCCCTTCGACATACGTAGAGTAGTTGATGGAGTTGTTTTAGTCATTCGGGCTGAAACAACAACCCATCGCGACATGCTTGCTGTAAAAGATTTGTTCTCACGTGGAGCAGCGCCTTTAATAGGTTTTATATTGAATGATGTAAACATGTCTCACATCGAAAACAGCTATTATTACAGCAGCTACTATCCAAAATATTACGAAAGAAGATATTACGAAGACGCAAAGGAAGTTTAATAAAATTTTAAAATTATTTATTTAGTGGCATGAGGGTTTTGCACGTTGTTAATGCCTTTACAGCGGGAGGCATGGAGAATGGCATCGTTAATGTTACCAATGCTCTATATAAAAGCGGAGTAGTGTTTGATGTGTGCGTGCTTACAAAATCAGATCGGTTTGCTGAGAGGTTGCATCCCACAACAACTATATATCAACTAAAACGAAGCCCAGGATTGGATTTCAAAATTTGGATAAGCCTTTTGCGTCTAATATCAAAAAACAATTATGATGTTATCCACACACATAACTGGACTGGCTTAATTTATGGAGTTCTTCCTGGGATAATCTTTGGAATCCCTGTGTTGCATGGTGAACATTCAGAGTTGTTTGATTGGGAAAAAAAACCATTTCGAATTAAATTACGACGCTTTCTTTATAGTTGGTGCCAGACGTTGCATGTTTTATCAAATGCTCAAATGAGTGAACTTCGCTCTTTTAGAGTCGTTGAAAAGGTTCACGCGATCGCAATTCCAAATGGGACCGACACAAAAAAATTCTCTCCATCTGATCAACTATCGTCGAGGTCTCAGCTGAACCTTCCGCCAAACGGATTCTTCATTGGAATAGTTGGACGCATGGTTGAAACTAAACGGCACAGCTTCTTGCTTGAGGCATTCCTAGAAGTGGGCAGAAAACATGAAGACCTTCATTTGGTGGTGGTGGGAAGTGGCGGAAATATTGAAGAAACTGTTTATCACGCGTGTAAAACGCATCCAATTTCACAAAGAATTCATTGGTTGGGGGCTACGAATAAAATGCCGCTGGTTTATAATTCGCTAGACTTACTTGTGATTCCTTCGATCAATGAAGGAATGAGTAATGTTGCTTTAGAGTCGATGTCATGTGGTGTTCCTGTTCTGGCAAACGAAATCTGTGGAATTTCACAGATTATAGAAAATCATCACGATGGAATAACAGTCTTGATGGGTAGTTCATCAGAACTTGCTCAAACAATTGACTCGATAATATTGAAAGGTAAGGAAAATCTAAAATCATTGGGCAGGCGGGCGCGGGGAAAAATAATCGAAAATTTTTCGCTTGAACAAATGTCGACACGGTATGCTTGCGAATATGAAACTCTTTCAAAATTAAAGTCAAAAAGTTGAAGTTATGGCATACCCCTGTGCAGTCTTATTGCTCATTTTTTGGTATGTTCGACCACAGGATGTAATTCCCAGTCTAGCTGGATTCAATTTAGTGCGGTATCTTATGATATTAGGTATATTAGCATTATTTGCGCGGCCGGCAGGAATAAAGTTTGGACACATTATCCGAACGCCAATGGATCGAGTTATGATGGCGTTTTTTGCTTGGATGGTAGCAACTACTCCTGAGCACATAGATGCGTTTAAAGAGGTATTCACATATGCTGCATTTTACGTTGTTACCGTGATTGCGTTAGATCGTATTTGCTTAGTAGTTAGTTACATAAACTATTGGGTAATTTGTTTATTTATTATATCAGCTCTCACGCTGTTGAGTCATTTGGGGCTAGAAATTGTGCAAGGAACAAATCAATTGACTGCCGCATTCAAGGGCAGAGCTGCATTAAATACATGGATATTTAACAACCCAAATGCTTTGGGACACTCTGCGGTAGCTCTCATTCCTTTATCGGTAGCCTGGTTTTGGCATTATCAACCTGCCGTCAAAAGAGGCTTTGTGCTTGGGCTTACTACTGTCGCGGGTTACTGCACAATTCTAACAGCATCTAAAGGTGCTTATATTTCTGGAGCCGCTTCTTTAGTTTCTTTATATGTTTTTCGACGTCCGCTCTGGTTTCAGATTGGCGCGGCAACATTAGTGTTTTCAATGGGTTTAGGTTTGTTGTCATTTTTACCACGAATGGAAACGTTATCTGCAAAGGATCAGGGTATAGCAGGACGTATGATGGTTTGGCAAAGCGCGATGTGGAGTTTGAAATCAAATTCTCTTGGTGTCGGATTGAAGAAATTCCAAGGTATGATAGAAGTGGATGACTTGGGTATGATAAAAATCGCCACTCATGGTTCTTTTGTGCGAACGGGTGCTGATTTGGGCTATCCCGGTTTATTTTTTTATATAGGCGCGTTCTATGTTGGATATAAAACCTTGAAATTAAAAAAATTTCATCATAGCGATGAACGCTTTCGAATACAAAGCGCTGTATTTGTTCTCCTGATCTCATACTTAATTTCTGCATGGGTAGTAGATAGGGCGTATCACGCAGATTTTATTTTGATGATGGCTCTTATATCAGCTGTGCACCGAGTGATTTTATCGCCTGATGGAGTAACCGGCGATCAAAATTTCCATCGCGTGACTGAAATGACGGCTGTAAAAACTGACACATTGGAAGAGGGCAGTTCACACATTGGGCCAGTAGCTGGCTGGAACAAACTCACTTGGCATGACATATTAATTATAATGATTCTTGTTTGGTGTGTGATTTATGCTTGGGACTATCTTTCGACAAAATTCATACCTTTCTAAATCACATTGCGAATACTCTGGATCAAGACAAGTCCGTTGCACCCACTGACGCGTGGTGGAGACCTGCGCACATTTAATCTTCTAAAGCATCTCCACCTTCGGCATGATATCACTTTTGTTGGCATCGTCGCTGATGGGGTTCAGAAGGTCGGAACACAACATTCTCATGAATATTCTAGCCGCGCTGTATGGGTAAATGAGCCAAAGGCGTCACCCACACTTCCACGATTTCTCTTTCTAGGCAGAGCAATCGCCAACATTGTATCCGCTTTGCCATTTGCAGTTGAGCGCTTTCGCTCAGATGCATTGAGTCAAGAAGTTCGTTCCCTCACAAAAGATCAACGTTTCGACATAATAGTCTGTGATTTTTTGTTTCCTGCTGCAAGTTTGCCTTGGGATATAAAAGTGGACTTAACATCTCCGTGGGTATTATTTCAACATAATGCCGAATCTATGATTTGGGAAAGGAGGAGTGCTGAAAGGAAAGGTTTGATCGGCTTATATTTTCGATCGCAATGGCAAAGAATGCTAAAGTTTGAGACTGAGATGAGTAATCAATTTGATGCGGTGTTGTCAGTCTCAGAAGAAGATGCCAGAATCTTTCGTGAACAGATGAAAATAACAAATGTTCTGGGCAGTGTCCCAACTGGAGTTGATCTTGATTTTTTTCAATCAATATCAAAAACTACCAACAAGCAACCAACCGTAATTTTTATGGGATCAATGGATTGGTGCGCAAACATTGATGCTGTTAGATGGTTTGCTGATGCTGTCTGGCCCAATGTAAGGACCAAAGTTCCTGATGCTAAATTCATAATTGTTGGCAGGCAGCCAACGCCTGCTATTTGCGCATTAGCTTCCGAGTCAGATCAAATTGAAGTTACTGGGACGGTTCCAGATGTGCGCCCGTATTTGCGTTCGGCACAAGTCATGGTGGTTCCTTTGCGAATTGGTGGTGGCACAAGATTAAAGATATTCGAAGCAATGGCCTCGGAAGTCCCGGTCGTTTCGACAACAATCGGGGCAGAGGGGTTGCAGATTGTCCATGGTCGTCATGCTTTGATTGCAGATGAAGCTGTTACTTTTGCGGATGCTGTTGTCAGTTTGCTCTCTCAGCCAGAATTAAGCTGCCAAATAGCAAATGCGGCGCTCGCTGAAGTCGCTGAGCCGAATTCTTGGGATGCGGCCTCAAGGATTATGGAGCAGTATCTTTATCAATCAATTAGCCAGAAGGTAGCACCTACACCCGCAGTAGAATGACAGTTGTTCCGATCACTTTGTTGTTGGTATGTCTGCTTGCCTTATTTCATGCCTATGCTGGCTATGCGGTTTGGTGGCGTTTTTTTGGTCGTCGATTGGCAGTTCTGTCTGAGCCATCAGAAGTTATGGGCCATGGTTTTCCACGAGTCACTATCATCGTCGCAGCTTACAATGAGTCATCATGTATTGCCAGACGAGTCCAAAACCTTTTAGAACTCGATTATCCCACGGATCGTGTGAGTATCTTCATCGAGTCAGATGGCTCGGATGATGAGACCGTCAAATATGCGGTTGAGTGCGCTGCAGATAATCCTCGTGTGGTGGTGTCTGATCATCGTGAGCGTCGTGGGAAAGTGCGTGTACTCAATGAGGCATGCCAGCGCACGGAATCTGAAATTTTAGTCTTCAGTGATGCAAATGTGATTTTTGAGCCGGATGCTCTTCATCATTTGGTGGCGAGGTTCCAAGATAAGAAAGTAGGGTGTGTCTGTGGTAAACTGCTCTTTCGGGTGCCGGAAGGCAGACCGCATGCGGCGACAGAGGGTATGTATTGGAGATTGGAATCCTGGTTGAAGGAACGGGAAGGAGCTCGGGGAGTGCTGTTGGGGGCCAATGGGGCCATCTATGCATTACGCCGCAGTCTATGGACGGAATGTCCACCAGACACACTGGTGGAGGATTTCTACATCCCACTCCGTCTGCTGATGAATGGCCATCATGTTGTCTTTGAGCCAAGGGCGCTTGCTTTTGAAGATCTTCCTCCCACCATTAAGGATGAATTTGGCCGCCGAGTTCGCATTGGGGCTGGAGACTTTCAGATACTGTCTCGCTGTTTCGGGCTTTTACACCCGGCGCACGGCCTCGCTGCATGGGCATTTCTTTCGCGGAAAGTGCTGCGCTGGCTGGGGCCATTTTTCATGATTGGTACCCTTGTGGCTGGCTCATGGCTCATGGCTCAGGGGCATTGGTCCGGAAAGCTTGTGCTCCTTTGCTGGTGCGCATTTATCTCGATTGCGCTTTTGGGAATGAACGCGCATCAATGGCGAGGACGGTTTGGCAGCCTCGTCGGAGCCGTCACTCATTTTGCTGGGATGAATTTGGCCCTGCTCCTTGGGTTCTTCCGCTGGATCTTCAAAACGCAAGGAGTGACGTGGAAACGGACGGCGAGGTAACTTTCTGCCTCACAAATGCTTCAATCTCTGTCCGAGCTCCCCGGCCGCAAACAAGCGGGCCTTCCCACCACTGTTCTCACTGCTTATGACTACCCCACCGGTCGCCTGCTTGACGAGGCTGGAGTGGATCTCCTGCTCGTGGGAGATTCGCTTGGCATGGTCGTCCTAGGACTGCCAGATACCACTGGTGTGACGATGGAAATGATGGTCCACCACATCACGGCTGTTCGCCGCGGTGTCTCCCGTGCACCAGTCATCGGAGATCTCCCTGCGCATAGCTACGACAGCCCATCACAGGCTTTGGCGAACGCCCGCCGCCTCGTCGAAGCCGGTGCAGATGCCGTAAAACTGGAGGGGGGCTCAGCTTTCCTTCAGCAGGTGCGGGCCATTATCGAGACAGGCATCCCGTTCGTCGGGCACATCGGCATGCTCCCCCAGAGTGTTCGTGAGGAAGGTGGCTACAAAAAGAAAGGCAAAACGCCCGAACAGGCGGACCGTCTGATCGCCGATGCCATCTCCCTCGATAAAGCGGGAGCCGTCGCCATCGTGCTGGAAAGCATCGTCCCTGAAGTCGCAGCCGAGATCACCCGTCGTGTGCATGCTTCCACCATCGGCATTGGTTCAGGCACTCGGACCGACGGCCAAGTTCTCGTGACTTCTGATCTTCTCGGTAGCTTTCCTTGGTTCCGCCCTCCTTTTGCCAAAGCCCGCGCCGACCTCGCCGCTGAAACCCGTCGTGCTGTGGCGGAATACATCGTCGAGTGTCAAAAGAGCGGTGCCTGAGATTCGCGCCTGTCTCCTCATTCGTTCCCGCACGCGGAGGCATTCACCATTATCATTCCATCCGTGCTCCTCGCCCTCGAATCCTCTTGTGATGAAACTGCCGCCGCAATCTGCACGGAAGAGGGAGACCTGCTCGCCTCCGTCGTCGCATCACAAATTGAGATCCACCGGCGCTTTGGCGGTGTCGTACCCGAGGTCGCTTCGCGGAATCATATTCTGCACGTCCGCCACCTCGTTGAGCAGGTGTTGGCAGAGGCGCGCGTCAGCCTGTCAGCCATCCAGGCATTTGCCGCCACCAGCGGCCCTGGCTTGGTCAGCAGCCTCCTCATCGGCACCAGCATGGCAAAGGCACTTGCCGTAGCGGAAAACAAACCCTTTCTTGCCGTTAATCACATGGAGGGTCACCTGCTCTCCCCCTTCATGGCAGGAAATGGTCCGCCCCGCCGTAGTGTCGCCCTTATCGTTAGCGGCGGTCACACCATGCTTATCCACATGACTGGTGTGGGAGAGTATCGTTTACTCGGCCGCACCCGTGACGACGCAGCAGGCGAAGCTTTTGACAAAATCGCCAAAATGATCGGCCTACCGTATCCTGGAGGTCCTGAAATCGACAAACTAGCCTGCCTGGGCTGCCCTGACGCCTACAGCTTCCCACGCAGTTTCCTCGATGGCAGCAGCCTCGAGTTCAGCTTCAGCGGGCTCAAAACTGCCGTGCTCTACGAGTTGCCGAAGCTTGATCTGAAGGGCGAAACCGTGCTCGCCGATGTCTGCGCCAGCGTGCAGGAGGCCATCTGCGAGGTGCTCGTCGAAAAGCTCGTCCTCGCCGCCCGCCAGAGTGGGGAAAAGCTCGTCACCGTGAGCGGCGGTGTTAGTTGCAACCGTGGTCTGCGCTCCAAACTCACCGCCCGCTGTGAAAGAGAAGGCATCACACTCCTGCTCTCCCGCCCCGACCTCAGCACGGACAACGCCGCCATGATCGCCTACGCCGCAGCGCAACGTTTTCAGCTAGGCCGCACTTCTCTCCTCGAAACCGATGTCGATCCCAATCTTCCGTTGGTGGCTTAGCGCCATCCCCCTACTGCTCTCCGTTGTCGTGCAGGCCACTCCCATCCCCGGTCTCATTCTGCCGCTTTATGATGTCGAAGTCGGCACCGCTGCCACTGGCATCGTCGCTGAAGTGCTTGTCAAAGAAGGCGACGCCGTGGAGCAGGGGCAGCCCCTTCTACGCCTGAACGACGAAGTCGAAAAGATAGAGCTCGAACGCAGCGCCAAAGTCCTGGAGAAAGCCAGGTTCGACCACGAAGCCGCCGAAAAACTCCTCACAGACAAAATAGGCACGCGTGAGGACGCGCTCAAAAAGCGCATCGAGCACGACCTCGCCGTGCTACAGCAAAAAGCCGCCATGCTCCGCCTAGATGAACGCACCATCCATTCACCGATCCAAGGTATCGTCGTAAAGCGTGACAAGGAGCCTGGAGAAGCCGTCCTGCTGAACGAGACCGTCGCTCAGATCGTCCACATCCGGCAGGTTAATGCCCAGTTCTTCCTCGAACCCGATCAGGTTCAGGTGCTCCAGATTGGCCAAACGATGCATTTCAGCGTCCCCTCATTGGGTAAGCCAAGTCAGATCACCGGCAAACTCGACTTTATCGATCCCCGCATGGATGCCGAGAGTGGACTCTACCGCATCAAGCTGCTCGTGGACAATGCCGGGCTTCACTTGAAAGCAGGGATGCGCGTCGAACTCGACCTACCATGAAGAGCGACAAGGATGGGGACACCCAAATCTGCCCACGACATCTGAAGGAAATATTTTCGCTTCGCGATAAGGTTTTAAAACAGACCGGTAAGACAGGGGTGAATGAATATTTCATCCTCCTGTTTCATGGGGCTTCGATGGCTCCTGCTGGCCGTGCTTTTAGGCGACCATGGTACTGAAGCGAAACGGCATGGTCATCGGTCATCACGCAGGCACGCAGGATGTTGCCGAGCTGAAGGTCAACATCGTCAACGAAGACCTCGTGATTTCCTCAAGGTCATCTTCGCCACGTGCGCTCTAGGCCTCGTCGGTGCCAATGGCGAGCCACAGTTCGTCGGCTCCGGCAGCGGTGATCCCGGTGATCCCGGTCTCTCGAGCCAGCCTCGTCAAAGACCTGCATCGCCGCCCTCGCTCTGCCCACCTCCAACCCCACTGGCCTCGCCCAACCAGGTTTCGTTATCGATTTCTCCTCCGCCATCGAGAGCGGTCTGAGCGTCTTCGGTAATCCGCTCGGTGCCGGTGACAGAGCCTACTCCAGCGCCATCTTCAGCACCAAAATCAACAGCGTCGGCGACGTCTTCCAGGGTTATCTCGGCCTGAATACCTGTGTTGCCAATGGCAACACAGGCGTCCTCGCCGCTCCCACTCACAACTCGCCGGACGCCCTCGCCGCCAAGCCTTATGTTTACCTCATTCCAGGCGGAGCCGACACCTCCCGCACTCCGCCGCTCAACAGTGCCGCCGTGCGTACACGCGAGTGGAATGTCATGGATCACGCCATGCCCTTGCCCTACGACATCGGCAGCAGCGGCTTCGGCCGGAACCCCCACTGATCCGGATCCACCTCCGTGAGTGAGATCTTCTTCCTCCCGCGCAAACACCAACCTTCCGCGCCAGTGACAACGACGGCCTCTTCTTTGTCCCGGCTTCCAAGACTACACCAACCGCCGCCTCATTGGCCGAAGCGACTGGAACACGAACTGGAAGCTCGTCATCCCCGCCCAGCCCCTCCTCGCCAACTCCCAAGAAGGCATCGAGCGCTTCATCCGCAGCGTGAAGGACATCAAACTCTTCCTCTAGACTTACTCGTACTCCGGCAACTTATTTGGCTAAATTCGTCGGTGGAGCATAGAAACCTGCCAAGAAGCAAAAGTCAGCCCGTGTTCCATGTTCGCTCATCCAGGACATGAACCCAGCCCTCTTCCTCTTGCCTCTGTGCCTCTCCGTGTCCTCTGGGGTGGCCCAGATCACCGACCTCCCGAAGCGCACCGAGAACACGGTCTTTCGTGACCGCGTGAAGGCCAACTGGCTGCCGGATGGCAAAATGTTTTGGTATCGCGTGCAGACAGGGCAGGGGAGCCATGCGTTCGTTTGGATCGACGCGGAGTCTGGAGCGCGAAAAGCCGCGCCCACGCTCAAAAAACTCGGTTTGCCGGAAAAAGAGGTTTTGAAGACCTCCTCGACGAAAATCGAGCTGCGGGCCACGAAGCACACGGGCGAGGAATCTGGTCTGAAATTCATCAACCAGCTCGGTGAGGACGTGGATCTCTTTTGGATCAATCAGAAGGGCGGGCACGTTCGTTACGGCGGCATAAGGGCGGGCACAGAGCGTGAGCAGCACACGTTCGAGGGGCATGTGTGGCTCATCACCAGCCGCACGGGCGGGCACCTCGCGGTCGTGGAGGCTGAGGCGACCGTGCAGACGCTCGTCATTGATGGAAAAGGCATCTCCAAAGCGAAAGCAGAGCCGAAGAAGATCGAAAAGGGTTTTAAATCACCGGATGGCACATGTGTGGTCACGAATGAGTCGGAGATGGTTCCGGCGCGGCAAGTCACCCTCATCGAATCTTCGCCCAAAGACAGCCTTCAGCCGAAGACGAAGGTCTTTGACTACATCAAGCCTGGCGATCCACTGCCGAAGCCACATCTTGTCATCACAAGCACCGACGGCTCAAAGATCCGCGTGCCGGACAAGTTGTGGGGAAACCCGTTCACGACCGATGGGAAGCTCGACGTGACGTGGTCGCCGGACAGCAGCGAGTTTTACTTCGACTACAATCAGCGCGGCCATCAGCTCTACCGCATCCTCGCGGTGAATGCGAAGACGGGCGTGGTGCGTGTCGTCGTCGAGGAAACATCAAAGACCTTCATCCACTACTCCGGCAAAAGCTGGCGCCACTGGCTGCACCATAAGAATGAACTCATCTGGATGAGCGAACGCGACGGCTGGTGCCATCTGTGGCTCTACGATTTGAAAACCGGCAAGCCGAAGCACCAGATCACGAAGGGGCAGTGGCCCGTGCGCGAGGTCTTGCACGTCGATGAAGCGAAGCACGAGCTGTGGTTCCTCGCTAGCGGCTTGCACGTGAATGAAGACCCGTATCACCAGCACCTCTGCCGCGTGAAATTCGACGGCAGTGGTTTCAATCAGCTCACCGCGGGCGATGGCAATCATCACGTCTCATTCTCACCCAAGCGCGACTTTTTCATCGACACTTGGTCTCGTGCCGATCACCCGCCCGTCACCGAGCTGCGCCGCAGCGGCGATGGCAGTCTCGTGTGCGAAGTAGAGAAGGCCGACACCACCGCGCTGCTCACCACCGGCTGGACGATGCCGGAGCGCTTCGTGGCGAAGGGGCGAGATGGTGTAACAGACATCCACGGCATCATCATCACGCCATCGAAGCTTGATCCAGCGAGAAAATACCCCGTCGTCGAGGACATCTATGCCGGACCGCATGGAGCCTTCGCTCCGAAGGATTTTGACCGGCAGCTCCGCATGCACCAGATCGCCGAACAGGGCTTCATCGTCGTCAAACTCGATGGCATGGGCACGAATCATCGCGGCAAGGCATTCCACGATGTGTGCTGGAAGAATTTGAAGGACGCCGGCTTCCCAGATCGGAAGCTCTGGATCACCGAAGCTGCGAAAACACGCCCGTGGATGGACCTCACCCGCGTCGGCATCTACGGCGGCAGCGCTGGCGGACAGAACGCGATGCGTGCGCTGCTCGATCATCACGATTTTTACAAGGTGGCCGTGGCTGATTGCGGCTGTCATGACAACCGGATGGACAAAATCTGGTGGAACGAACAGTGGATGGGCTGGCCGGTGGATGAGTCGTATGTAAAAAGCTCGAACAAAGAGGACGCGCATAAGCTGCAAGGCCATCTGCTCCTCATCGTCGGCGAACTCGACACCAATGTCGATCCCGCGAGCACCACGCAAGTCGTTGCCTCGCTGCAAAAAGCCGGGAAGACCTTCGAATTCATGCCCATCGCCAGCACCGGCCACGGCGCGGCGGAGACGCCGTATGGCTCGAAGTTAAGGATGGAGTTTCTGGTTCGGCATTTGAAGCCGTGATTTGGATGGAGGAGGAACCTCAAAGACGAGTCCGGCACGTGTCAGCAGCCTTGCTTTGTCAGCACTGAGTTTACCCAGGCGGTGAAGATTGCGCTGCGTTTGCTCCCACTTCGCCAGATCGTCATCATCGTCGCCGATGGCAGTGAGGTGTCGTGTTCGGCGGTGCTGTGTTGCGGCTTCCCAGCGCCTGAATTGCCGCTCCCACCAGCCTTCGTTACCATCCCAGGAGAAGCTGATAGATTCGAGTTTCTGGATCTGGTCTGCACTTAATTTTCCCTGATGGTAGAGAACCCGCTGGGTTTTGGCC
Source organism: uncultured Prosthecobacter sp. (assembly GCA_964390165.1). Classification (GTDB taxonomy): domain Bacteria; phylum Verrucomicrobiota; class Verrucomicrobiia; order Verrucomicrobiales; family Verrucomicrobiaceae; genus Prosthecobacter. The sequence goes on from CAYMHJ010000148.1 coordinate 12,020, forward strand.
CAGATTTCGAGACTGTGATGGGCCTTGTCTGCCTTCGAAACGTGCGGATGGCCGTACTGGCGGCGGAAGGCCACCAGATCGGCAAAGCGCTGGTCCCAGGAGCGCGCCAAGCCGGGCTGATACTCGGTTTTGCCCCACTTAAAGCCGATGGCTTCGAGCTTCTGAACACGATCAGGCTTGAGTGTGCCCTGGCGGTGCTTCGTCCGCTGGCCGGCCACCCAGGCGGCCAGCGCTGGATGCTCCGTGTCGGTGGAGCGCACGTTGGCGTGACCATGCGTTTGGTGATACTCGAGCAACGCCGCGAAACTCTCCTCCCAAGTAACTGCGAGTATGGGGGAGTTGTTTCTTTCCCCCTGCCAGAGGAAGCCCAGGGCATCCAGCTCCTGGATGCGTTCTGCGCTGAGTTGTCCTTTCTTCCGGGCGATGCGGGTGTTCGAGATCCAGTTTCCCAGCAGTTGGTTGGTCGGATACTTGGTGGGCACATTGGCATGGCCGTGCTGGGCATGAAACTCACGCAGTTCCGCCATGCGCTGGTCTGAGCTGCGGCTGCCACCGCGCGGTTGAACCTGTCCTTCGCGACCCTTGGCAGGATTCCAGTCCACACCGACTTCGTCCAACTGCCTGAAACGATCTGGCGGCAGACGCCCCTGACGGTGAAGTAAGCGCTGACGCACGAGCCAGCCACCCAACTTTTTGTTTGGCCCCCGGTGATGCTGCACACGGGTGTTTCCTGTGCGTTCCTTGAAGGCGACGAGTTCCCGAAGGTGGTCTGCCCAGCTCACGGAGGGCTGCCCCTCCCGACTGCCCCGCCCTGGATCCCACGGGAAATCCAGGGCCTCCAGTTTCTCCTGATGCGCTGGCGTGAGTCTGCCGCTGCGGTGATACACCCGCTGCGCCACGACCCAGCCACGCAACCGCTTAAACTTCTCATTCTTCTTCGGTATGCGGAAGTGCCCATGCACGGCCACAAAGGCCTGCAACTCTGCAAAGCGCTGGTCCCAGATGCTCGGCCCCCTTTCTCTCCGCACGGGCGGAACAGCCGGGCGCAGTTTCGGCGTCACCCAGGAGAAGCCCAGTTCCTCCAGTCGCTTGATCTGGGCTGCCTCCAGACTGCCTTCCTCATACTTCTTCCTCTGTTCCAGCACCCATTTTCGCAGCCGAATGTCCGGCTTCCCGGGGACATTGGTATGACCGTTCAGCCGGTGAAACTCGACCAACTTGGAATACCGGGTCTCCCATATTGCCATGGGATCTTGAGGCACAAAGGAGCCGTGCTGGCTCCTTGCCTGCGGTGGCGGACTCTCACGCCATTCTGTGCCAAGGGCGTCAAGCCGGGCCAACCTCTCGGGCAGCAGTCCGCCTACACCGGAGCCTTTGCGGAATTTGCTCCTCTGCTTTTGCAGCCAACTCGCCAGCGCTGGATCTTCCTGCCAGCGTTTCGTCACGCGCGTGTGTCCCTGCGTCTCTTTGAATGCCACCAGCCGGGCAAACATGCCGTTCCAATAGGCCACCTGATGCTCATCTAAAGCGGGATTGTATGTTCCATGCCGCTCCCACTCGAAGCCGATCTCATCGAGCTTCGCCTTCTGCTCCGGCTTCATGGTGCCGCTACGAAGCCGGAGGCGCTGGTTGTCGAGCCAGTGCGACATGCCACGGGAAGGCTCGTTGGTCCTGGTGAGACGCAAATGCCCATGTTTTTCCCTGAAGGCCATCAGCTCCGCAAAACGTCCCTCCCAACCGCTGGCGAAGTGCAGTTTGTCCGACTTCCAGTCAAAGCCGATTTCCTCCAGCCGCTGCCGCCGCTCTGGCAGCAGCACGTTCTTCTTCAGATGGTAACGCTGCCGCTGCACCCACTTCCCCAGCGTATCATCCGTTCCTTTGGTATGCGGCACCTGGCAGTGACCGTGCTCGTTGCGGAAAGCCAGCAGTCTGGCAAACATCATTTCCCACAGTGCTGTGAGATGCTCCTGCTGGTTAGGGCTGAGTCGGTCGGGATTCTCCCACTTGAGGCCGATGGATTCCAATTTCGTCTTCTGTTCCAGTGGCATCACGCCACTGCGGAAACGGATGCGCTGATTGTCCACCCAGTGCTTGAGACCGGCGGAGAGCTGGTTCTTCTTCGTGAGGCGCAGATGCCCATGCCTCTCTTTAAAAGCCACCAGCTCCGCCAATCTCGCCTCCCAGCCATCGAGGAAGCCACGCCTCTCCCCCCTCCAGGCAAAGCCGACCTCCTCCAGCCGCTGCTGCCGCTCTGGTAGAAGCTTGTTATCCCAATAAAGCTTACGCTGCCGCTGCACCCACTTCGCCAGGGCCTGATTTTCTTCGCTGCTGTGCGACACATGGAAGTGACCGTGCTCTTCGTGGAACTCCAGCAGCCTCTCCAAAGAGTTCTCCCACATCGCCATTCTGTTCTCCTCATTGAAAGGGGTCGGCCTGCCTGGCAGCTCCCACACAAAGCCGATGGAGTCCAGCCGCGCCTTCTGCTCCGGCTGCATCGTGCTGTTGCGAAGGCGTAGGCGCTGATTGTCCAGCCAGTGCTTGAGGCCGACCGAAGTCTGCGACTTTAGACTCACGCGTAGGTGCCCATGCTTTTTCTGAAAAGCCACCAGCTCCGCGAACCGCTCCTCCCAGCGTGCTGCCCAATGTCTCTGCTGACTGTGACGGTCGTCCTCCACATCCCACTCCA
>CAYMHJ010000149.1:0-14656 GCA_964390165.1 uncultured Prosthecobacter sp.
AAACAGCTCGTCGAATGGATACCGAACAGCGAATACGGTGGCCACGCCTTCGGCTACATCGGCAAAACGCGAAAAGAGACCTTCGCGCCCTTTCTCGCGAATCGAGATAAGCACCTCACCGATCTCCGCGAATGGTCACCGATGTCTCACGCGAGCGCCGATGACCCTTTCGCCGTCCTTTTGACCACCAAAGAAGACAAACCGCCGGTCAAAGGCGAGCCGCAAAAAGACCCCCCGCACAGCGCGTTGCTCGGCTTGATGCTTCAGGACACTTTAAAGCCCCTCGGCGTGAAATGCGAGGTGCGGCATCCGTTCGATGGCCAGCCGGAGACGACGATGCAGGAGGTGCTGCTGCAACACTTGACCCCATCCAAGCCATGAATCGTGTTTTGCTCTTTTTGCTCCTTGGAGTGCCCGCGTTCGCCGCAAACATCTCTGGTATCTGGATGATGGGACAGTCGTTGTGCGACGGTTCGGAGTCGCTGCCGGTGGTTTCGGCTGAGGGCTCCAAGTGGGGGAATGTGATGTTTCAGCGTGGTGTGCGGACGTGGTTGGCGAAGGATAACTCGGCAACGCCGGAGAAGCGGCCTGATGATTCGTTTCAGCTCGTGCCGCTGCGGGCGACGGTGAATGGCGGGCTCGGCGAGACTGTGGCGAATGGGATGGCGGATCATCTCAAGGCCGCGAGTGATGCCCAAGACGCGCCGGTGTATCTGGTGGCATGTGCGGGACAAGGTGGGAGGCAGATTCAGGAGCTCTCGAGTGCCGATTTGTCGGTGGATGAGCGCACGCCAGAATCGCGCCGACATGGAGGCGGGTATTACAAGACCAGCTTGGATGACGCGCGGCGGGCGAAGGCGCTGAGGCCTGATTTTCGCATCGAGGCGCTCTACTGGATGCAAGGTGAAGGCAATGGTGGGCCAGCGGGTGGCATCGTGCCGACGCGTTGGGATGCGGAGATCCCGCGCCCGAAAGGATTGGCGTGGTATCGCGATCAACTCATCACGCATCGGCGGCAGTGGTCGGCGGACTTGGGTGCGATCACGGGGCAAAAGGGCGAGTTGCCGATGTTCACGTATCAAACACTCGGTCCGGCGGGCGAAGCGCAACTCATGGCGGCGGATGCGGATGAGTCGATCCACCTCGTGGGGCCGCACTACGCGGTGCCGAGCGCTTTGAACAGCCTCTATCCGCCGAATCGTCACGGCGATGCGATTCATCTCTCCGCGGATGGCGAGCGCTGGTGGGGCGAGCAGGTGGGGAAGGTGATGCACCGCGTGCTGCACCAAAACGAGGACTGGCAACCGCTGCGTCCACGGCACGCGAAGCTCGATGCAGCGCGCGATGGCGTGGTGATCGAGTTCACGGTGCCGCGACCGCCGTTGGTGATCGATACGAGCTTCCTCGCACGGCAGGAATCGGCGGTTGAGGGTGGTTACAGCTCGTTAGCAGGCTTTCGCGTGCATGGCGTCGTGCTGAAGGCCGTGGAGATCGCATCGCCGACGAGCGTGCGCATCCGTTTCGCCAAAGCTCTGCCAGCGGGTGAGAATTGCCACGTGAGCTATGGCTATCCGTTTGCGGCGGCGCTGGGCACCATCGCGGCGATTCGCGATGAAGAGCTGGTTTTGACGCGCAGCTTCGCCACGGAACTGAAACCGCTGATGGCTGAGGGCGCGTTTTTCGCCGCCAGCACGACGGGGGCGGTCACGCGTGTGCCGGTACGCGCCGTGCGTGAAGAAAACGGCGTCAGCGTGCTGCGTTACGAGCCCCGTGAGCTGCGCAATGGCATGCCTTTTGAGATCGGGCAGGCGGTGACATCACAACGACCCTTCAGCTACGGCAATCTGCGTGACTCTGATCCTGAGCGCTCGATTTACACCTTTGGTGATGCCAGCTACGGCACGCGCGCGGGGAAACTTTATCCATTGTGGAACTGGTGTGTGTTGTTCTCGGATTTCGACGTTGAAGGGTCATGAAAATCCCCGCCCTGTTGTGTCTTTTTGCGTCGGCCAGTTGCGCAGAGCCCATCGACATCGGACAACGCCGCGAGTTGTTCGTGGACGAGCATCTCATCGCGTCGAAATCGGGTGTGGAACTGAAGTTGCACAAGCCGCAGGCGCAGGATGTCGCGCTGGTGTGTGACGCGCCTTGGGAGGGAAACACGTCGGGCTACTTCACGCTGCTTCAGGATGGCGATCTCTACCGCTGCTACTACCGCGGCTCGCATCATGGAGAGCCGGGTGGAAAGCCCGGTCATTCAGGCGTGACCTGCTACGCGGAGAGCCGTGATGGCATCACCTGGAAGAAGCCTAAGCTCGGGCTGTTTGAGTTCGGTGGATCAAAGGACAACAACATCACGCATATGGGGGATGGCTGCGGCACGTTTGCGCCCTTTCTCGACACGAACCCTAACTGCCCGCCGGAGTCTCGCTACAAGGCGCTCGCCACCATGGGCAATGACGTTGAGCGCAAAAAGAACCCGGCCCTGCAAGCCTATCACTCTGCCGATGGACTGCGCTGGTCGTTGATGCGTGACAAGCCGGTGATCACCGCTGGGTCGTTTGATTCGCAAAACACTGCCTTCTTCGACAACGAACTCGGAGCCTACCGCGCCTACTGGCGATACTTTACCGGCGGCTACACGGACGAACGCGGCTGGAAGCCCGCAGGTGTGCGCGCTATCCGCACCGCCACCTCGAAGGACTTCCTCACCTGGGAAAATAAGGCCGATCTCGCCTACGGCAAAGATGCGCCCACCGTGCAGCTTTACACGAATGCCGTGCGTCCGTATTCACGCGCTCCGCACTTGCTGCTCGGCTTTCCCACGCGCTACCAGCCGAAAGGATCGCAGGTCGAGCCTGTGCTCATGACCAGCCGCGATGGTGTTCATTTCAAGCGCTGGGAGGAGCCGCTCATCCCCATCACCGCGCCCAAGGATCGGGACTGGAACCGCAGCAACTACATGACCATCGGCGTGCTCTCGCTGCCCGGAAAGCCGAACGAACTCAGCGTCTATGCCAGCGAGGCCTACTACCAAGGCCCCGGCAGCCGCATCCGCCGCTTCACCTTCCGCGTGGATGGTTTTGTCTCCGCTTCATCTACGAAAGGCGAGCTTATCACCAAGCCACTGATTTTTGATGGAACGAAACTCATGCTTAATCTGCTCAGCCAAGGTGAAACGCGTGTTGAGGTCCAAGATGAGGCTGCAAAAGCCATTCCCGGCTTCGCGCTTGATGACTGTGCGCCGATCAAAGGTGACCATATTGACCACATTGTTAACTGGAAAGGGGGCAGCCTCGCCACGCTGGCTGGAAAATCCGTGCGCCTGAGGTTTGAGCTGCGCGAGGCGGATTTGTACGCGTTCCAGTTTGTTCCGTGAACCATCCGCTTTCTTTATGAAGCTCCAAACGCTTGCATTCGCCCTCCTTCCGTTGGGTTGCCTCGCACAGACGGCTGACAAACCCGCAATCAGACTCGATGAGCTGCCGCAGCCGTGGAAGGAGCCTATCCATCGAATCAGCTTCGAGGAATACGATGCGACGCTGAAATACTGGGCACAGCAGCATCCAGGGTTGTTCACGTTGGAGAAACGCGGCGAGTCGCATGATGGGCAGCCGGTGTATCTGGTGAAGATCACGGATTCGGCTGTGTCGAGTGAGGACAAGCAGGTGGCGCTGGTCTCCGCGCTGCATGGCGGGCCGGAGCGTTCCGGGACGACGACGATTTTGCATCTCATCGAGTGGCTGCTCGGTGATTCCGATCTCGCGAAGGAGACGCGACGGAAGCAGGTCGTGCTGCTCGTGCCCATCGCCAATCCGTATGCGTTTTTCACGACAGATCGTTTCACGAACAAGCAGAAGATCGACCTCTATGATCCGCAGATCGCTTATTGGGATCTGCCGAAGCTGAAGCTCGCCGTGCCACAGCGCACGCCGGAGCTGGCGGCGTTTCTCGGCATCGTGGACGAATACCAACCTGAAGTGCATCTTGACCTCCACGGCACCGGTTTGCAGTCCTTTCCAGACGACAAGCTCGGCGACCGCACGATGCTCAAGGGACAGACGATGTTCGAGATCAGTGCCTGTTCCTATTCAAACTGCGGCGTGCGTCCCTGGGACCCGCGTGTGACGGAGGCGATGGTGAAGGTGGGCGTCGAGGCGGGGTTTGGATCGGATCGCGCCGAGGCGGATGCGCAGCGCTGCTTTTACAATCCCGATCATGACGTGTTTCGCAGCCGCTTGTGGAATGCACCGAGACCGCAGCGCTTCCGCACGATGTTTTATGGCTACATGAAGTATCACACGATGATCTCGACCACCGAGATCGGTTGGGAGCAAAGCGGTGTCGCTCGTGTTAGCGGCATCCTCGCGCTGGGGAACAAGCAGTGGGTGGATGAGAAGTTCAGCGGCTATCCCGTGACTCGCGTGCGGGCTCGTGCGGGCCGGTTCCTCACCGCCTATGGTCAAACCGCCACGCAGCGTCGCCAAAGCCGCGTGGAGTTGTGGAACCGCCAGCCCAGCTTCGCCGATGGCATGATGTATCCCGAATACGAAGGCCGCGCGACCTACGTCTGCGCCGTGACGCCGAAAGGCATGGCCGCGCTCGACAATGATCCCGCGAAGTTCATCACGAACCTGCGCCAGCTTCCCGGCGTGAATGCGGACGCCATCGAGCGTTTCGTCAAACTCGGCCCAGAATATGAGTTTACCTCCGATCCGCGTGAGGCCACAAAGGGCGATCCCATTCAACACGGCATCGGCTTCCGCTTCCGCGTGCCCTATCGCTCGCCCACGTTGCTCGATGTCGCCGTGAACGGCCACACACTCACCGAAAGTGCCACCGACGGCTACCAAGCCTGGTATGCCGACGGCTACACGCAGGTGCAGATCAACGTCCCGCCCGAGAAAACGAAGACGATGGATATCTACGTCGTCACCTGCGCCTACAACGGCAACGAAAAACGCAGCTACGGCTGGAAACCACCGGAGGCGGTGATGAAGGATCTAAAGGGGAAGTAGCGCGGCTCAATCCCGTATCTGGAAGCACGAAGAGGAAGTTCTGTAGATGTACAAACTCGTCGAACGCCCATCCTCCCCTCTCACTTCACAAAGATGAACTGCTGCGTGCTCAGCGCGGCGAGGGTGAGGTCTTCCCAGATGGATTTGTTGGTGGCGTAACTTTCGAGGCGCTGGTTCAGGGTATCGCGCTCCTTGGCGGTGGGATAGCGGGAGTAGAGGCTGAGGAAGAGGGTGTCGATCTTCTGATCTGGAGTGGCGGCTTTGCGGAGGTTGATGCTGAGCACGGACCAGGCGCTGGTGATGTTGCTGCCTAGGGTGCCGTTCATGAGGGTGAGGGCCTGGGGCACGGAGGCTTCGTCGCTGGCGTTTTCGATGACGTCGCGATCACTTTGGCCGAACTCGCGGAGGAAGTGACCTCGTGGCGCAGGCGATGGCAGCTCGGCGGCGCGACTCCAAGTGGTGTGCAGGCCTTTGACGTAGGTGGCGTAGCTCTTGCGTGACTTCGGATCTTTGATGCCAAGCACGGTGGCATCCTGATCAATGCGCTGGCTCATTTCTCCAGACATGGGCATGTCCTTGGCATCGACGCGAGCACCTTCCATGAGGTTCATCATGGCCATCTCCATGGCTCCACCGGCGGCGATTTCCTTGAGCTTGCTCTTCACGGCTTCGTTGCTGGATTTGCTGGCAGTGGCGTAGAAGCACTCGGAGACGGTCTTGCGCAGGATGCGCTGGCTTTCACCGAGGCGACGCTGGATCTCCTTGGACTTTTCTTTGTCGTTCTTGGCGCGGGCTTCGTCGAGTTCCTTGCGCAGGGTATCGAACTCTTTGTTCTGATCCTTCATGGCAGCGGCGACTTGTTTGGAGGCTTCGAAAAGCAGGCTGGCTTCGGTTTGATCGAGCAATCCGGCGAGTTGGCGGCGGTTGTCGAGATCACGCTTGTCACGCTCACGAGCAGTCCAGTTGATGCTGTCGGGCTCGGGATTCACGAGGGTGACGAGGGAGTCCCAAGCCTGCTCGGCGCTCATGCGGCGGAAGACAGGTCCTTGGAAATAATAGGGCTCGCCCATGGCGACTTCCTTCGTGCTGGCGCGGGCGAAGGTCTGAGTGTTCAACAGCATCTTGAGGAAGGCTTTCATGTCATACTTCATAGCGACCATCTGGCGGTCAATGAAGGCCTGCACTTCAGGATGCGAAGGCACGCTGCTGTCCATGAGTTCGTCGAGCGGCTCGATGAGTGCGGCACCGAAGACGCGTTTCCAGAGGCGATTCGTGATGACGGTGGTGAAGCGTGGGTTCTCTGCGGAAGCCATCCACTGACTGAAGCTCTGGATGGGATCGCTCTCCTTGGTGAGGGTGATGGGTTTGCCAAACATCACGGAGGCCGGGACGACCTCTTTGGGTTTGGCGTCGGTGTATTTGTAATCGTGCGGCAGGCGCATGGTGGCCTTGTTTTGCACGACCATGGTGTCACGCAGCGGGCGGGTGACTTCGGTGACGGCTTGGCGCATGAGATCCTGGGTTTCTTTGTCGAGAGCCTTGTCCTGGCGGATCAATTTCTGCGTCTCTTCGACGCTGGGAGAGCGATAGCTGGTGGCCGTCATGTTGTGCGTGAAGGCGGCCATCTCGTAGAACTGCTTCTGCGTCCATTTGTCGAAAGGATGGTCGTGGCACTGAGCGCACTCCATGCGCGTGCCGAGGAAGATGCGCGTGGTGTTGGAGAGGTTGTCCAGCGGCATGCCGCGATCCCGCATGTAGTAGCCGATGGCTCCGTTTTCAAAACAGGCACCACTGCCAGTGACGAGTTCGCGGGCCAGCTTGTCCCAGGGTTTGTTTTCGCGCAGGGACTGGCGGAGGTAGTTCAGGTAATTCTGCGAAGTGGTGCTGTCACCCACGCCCTGGCTTTGAGCGCGGAGCACATCGGCCCAGTAGTTGAAGGCGTGATGCACGTAGCCTTCGGAATTAAGCAGGGAGTCGATGAGCTTCGAGCGCTTGGCGCTGTCTTTGGAATCGAGGAACTCCTTGGCCTCCGCCTGAGTCGGGATGCGTCCGATGACGGTGAGGTAGGTGCGGCGAAGGAAGGTTGCATCATCGACAGGCGTGTTCGGCGTGAGCTTGTGCTTGGCCAAGCCCTTGGCGAGCAAGTCATCTATCCGCTTCGAGGCGGCCGAGGTGTCAGCAGCGTGGAGGAGGGCCGATGTGCCGAGCACAGCGGCCGCGATGGAGAAGAGCAGCGTGGCTTTCATGCGTGAATCAACGCACTCCTGAAGCAGGCATGTCAGCCATGCCCGCCTTTGCCAAATGCCACCCAACCAACGGCAAGATCGGCACACTCAAGACGCGAAAAAGTCTTTCTGGAAGCGCTTCGACCTGAACGCAGCCACTGAAATCACTGCCGCTGTTTGGCGAATGTCTCGCCGCCCTTCTTCGCGGCTTCGACGTAGTAGGCCATGGCCATGAGGTGCTTGGTGAACTCGGTGCCGTCGATCTCGTCGCCCTTGATCCAGGAGCCGTCGGACTGTTGGGATTGGAGGGCGGCGTTGGCTTTTCCAGCAGAACCTTTGGCTTTCTTTGTCCAGCCTTTCTCGTCAGGAGTTCCAGTGCGCTTTTCGAGGAGTGCTTCGCGCGGCTCCTTCGTGAGTTCCTTCAGCTTGGCGAGCTCACGGGCGATGTGATCCATCTTGAATCCGTAATGCGTGGGAAGGTTGGAGTCGTCGTAAGTCAGCTCGTAGGTGTCTTTGACGAAGTAGAGCGGCTTGTTGGTCTGGAGTTCGTAGAAGCGGGCGTATTGGCCGTCTGGCAAAGCGGAGCGCTCATACCAGGCGAAGGCGGCGGGGAGAGGCTTGATGAACTTCTCGTCACCGGTGACGACGTAGAGGTCATGCAGCGCCTCCATGGCACCGAGGCTCTCCCCACCGGTAATGCATGGCGGCTCAAACTTTCGCGCCCAAACGGGCTCCATGTCGTGATTGTACTGCTGAGCCCAGCCGGCCTGTGGGTCTGGCATCTGAGCGAGGATGAAGAAGTCACCGGCCTTTCTGGCACTGTTAAGATAGCGTTCGTCCTTAGTGAGTTCATGGGCGCGGAGAAGCAGCTTCACGACCTGCTGTATATTGCCATCATTCAGGGTGTAGTAGCTGGTGTATTTGACTTTCGGGTAAGTACGCGACCACTCTTTTGGATAGCTGGCTTTCTTCACCGGAGTCGCTGAATCAGCCGGCCCCTCGAACTGCTGCGGCCAGCCTCCGTTTGGGTATTGAGCAGTGAGCAGGCTTTCGAGACCGAACTTCAGCGACTCCTGCAAAATAGAGTCTTCTTTGCAGTCGGGGAGGTGCGCGAGTTCGAGGAGGAAGAGCAGGGCGGACTGCGTTTTGTTGTCATCGAGCGTACTAGAGTTGCGGCGCTTGCCCTGTTCCTTGTCGCCCGCCAGCACTTGCTGATGAAGGTAGTATTGCTTCGCCTTATCGGGATCGAAATCGAAGTCGCTGTTCCAGCCGCCTGAGGCGAGTTGGCATTCTATCAGCGCTTTGCCAGCAGCTTTGGCGGCATCGAGAAACTGGGCATCGCCCGTGGCATGGAAGGCTTTCACAAAGACCATTCCGAGCGTGGTGGTGCCGGGAGGCTGGATGGAGATGACGGTCTTGGATTCGCTATGCTCGGTCATGCCCGCACTGAGGTCTTTTTTCCATGCAGAAGCGTAGCCGCCATGGACGGCGAGCTTGGTAGTGGCAAAGGCTGTGGCTTTTTTCATCGCCATTGTGACCACGGCAGGATCTGGCAGCGGATCAGCGGCGAATGCAGCCAGGGACAGGAGAAAAAGGGCGTAGGCAAGCTTCATGGCGGGGGAGGTGCCAAACGCGGGACGGAAGTGCTCCTTTCGTGAGTATGTGAACAGTACCGCCAAAAGATTTGCGGCAAAGCCCGGCATGAGTAATCCCAGACCATGCCCGATCCCGCCTCCCGTCTTGGTTTGCTCATCGTCGTCTCCGGCCCCTCCGGCACGGGGAAGACCACGCTCTGCCGAAAGGTCTGCGCGGAGGGGAAGGCGGTGTTTTCCGTTTCCTGCACCACGCGTCCGCCGAGGCCGGGTGAGGTGGATGGAAAGGACTATTTCTTTTTGACCGAGGAAGACTTCCTGGCGCGGGTGGACCGTGGCGAGCTCTTCGAATACGCCCGGGTTCACAATCGCTGGTACGGCACGCTGAAGAGCTACGTTTTCGAGAATCTTCGCCGGGGCGTGGACGTGTTGATGGACATCGACGTGCAGGGCGCAGCCCAGGTGCGCGGCTGCGAAGACGACCTCGTGGAGCAGTGCCTGACAGACATCTTCGTGATGCCGCCAAGTCTCGCTGAACTCCAAGCCCGACTTTCCGGACGCGGCACAGACAGCGCCGAAGTCGTGGAACTGCGGCTGAAGAATGCCGAGTCTGAGATGAAGCACTGGCACGATTACCGATACTGTCTCGTGAGCGACACCCGCGAGAGCGATGAAACCCGCTTCCGTGCCATCATTGAGGCCGAGCGGATGCGCAGCAGCCTGCATTTGAAGTCTTGAGCGCGTTCGGTCCGGCAAAGTCCAGCTTATTTGATGATCACACCCGGCTTGATTCAACGGAGAGACAGCGCCACCTTTCTGAGCATGCGCCCGCCAAAACCTCGCGTGCATCATCCTCAACCATGACTCCAACCCCTGCGCGCACCGAATGAGTTTGCCCGAGATTGCCGGACATGAGTTGCTGGACCTGATCGGCAGCGGACGCTGCGGAGCCGTCTATCGTGCAAGTTCCCATGGCAAGGTCTGCGCGGTGAAGGTCTTCTCCTCGATGGCGATTAACCGCAAGGCGCTCGCCACGGCGCTGAATGCCATCCAGCAGATGCCGCATCATCGGGGCGTCCTGCCCGTGGAGGAGATGAACTTCGACAGAAGTCCCTATTACATGGTCACGCCGCTCGTCGGCATGTTAACGAAGGACAGCCAGGGTCGGCGGCTTTGGCAGACTCCCACGTTGGAAACTTTGTGCCAGGGCAGCCTTCCGCCGGATCAGGCATGGGGTTATATTTACCAAATCGCGGATTCGCTGGCATGGCTGCACAAGCACGGCATCCCGCATGGCAACCTCCGCCCCTGCAACATCCTGCTGGAGGACGATGCCGAGTCGAGCATCCGCCTCACGGACATCGCCCAGGGCTGGGTGGGCGGCATCCACCACCTGGAGCTGACGGATCACTTCATGCATCTCTGTCCCGAACAGGCGGAAAATCCAGATGGAGTGTTCGCCGGTTATGGCCCTTCCTGGGATGTGTATGCCTTTGGAGTGCTTTCCTATCGCCTGCTGACGGGCCAGTTCCCGCGTGCGAGTCGAGCCTGGACGGATCAGGTGGCGCTCGTGCAGCAGAAAGCCGCTGCGGGACTCGCGTATGGCATCGACAGCCAGGCCCTGCTCAACAGTGTCCGCGCTCAACCAAAGATCTCCTGGCCCACTGCGACCCAATCGAAATGGGATGAGCGCAGACGCTCCATCATCGAGCGGGCGCTCGACCTGAATCCCAACGCCCGCTGGTCCGATGTGCGCGAGATCGTGCGCGAGTTCGAGGTACTGGAGTCCGACTTCCTGCTCGAGGAATCACGTGAACAAACCGTGCAGGAGCGGAAGAAGCAGATCGTCAAAGTCCGCACGCTTCAGACCATCGTCGTCGGACTCGCCGCCGCACTCACCGTGAGCTGCATCTACGGCTTCCTTCAACTCCGCCGTGCGCAGAAAGACGAGGTGATCATCGCACAGCAGGACAGTGTCTTGCAGACGGAAAAGAAAGTGCGCGATGACAAGATCGTCGAGCTTACCATCCAGCGGGATGAGTCGATCAATCAAAAGAAGACCGCCGACTCCAACCTCCAGCATGCGCAGACGGCGGTGGATCAGTTCCTCACCCAACTGCTCCAGACACCGACCAACAACCAGCTCGATGTCGAGTTCTCCAAAGGCCAGCTCAATGACGCGCTTGGCTTCTGCATGGCGGGCCTGGCCGGACTGGAGAGCAATCCAATGCTCGGCGTGGAGCGCCTTCGCGCCTATGGGAACATCGGCCAGATCCATCTCCGTCTCCGGGATCACGCCTCTGCCATGACCTATCTCGGCAAGGCTCGTGAGCAGGCGGCGAAGCTTCTCCAGGAAAACTCCGCAGCCCCCCAGGCCGCCCTTTATCAGCAATGGTTCGGCCGCTACAATCTTCTCCTCTCCGACATCCATGATCACCGCGGAGAACGTGACCTTTCTCTCAGGCTGCTGAAGGACGCCACGCCAGCCCTCGCAGCAGGTTTGGCCGCCGACCCGAAAAATCGTCTCGCCCGCAATGAATGCGCCCGTGCACACATGGAGTACGGCCGGCGCACCTTGCAGACCGGAGATCTTGCCGAGGCGGAGAAGTCGCTCGCCAAAGTCTCTGAGATCCTCGATGCAAAGCTCATCGGCGCTGACCTCATCCCGGATGAAAAATTCCTGCTCGCCCGGGCCAAGTTCGCCCAGGGACAGGCGCAGCGAGAAGCTGGCCGGGTGCAGGATGCACTCACCACACTGATTGATGCTGTCACTGAAATGGGACAGCTTGTCATGAATTCCTCCCCAAGGAATCAGGATCAGGCCCTCCTGCTCGCAGAAGCCTACACCGAGTTGGCGGAGTTGCTCGTCAAGGCCATCGGCATCAAAGAAGCACGCGAGGCATACTCTCAGTCCGTCCCCATCCTCCTGGAGCTGAACCGCCTGCTCCCCGATTGGGCCGAGGTGAAGTATTGGCTGGCACGCAACTACTCCGGCACCGCCCTGCTGGACCGTGATGAAGGCCGCCCTGGCGATGCAGTGAAGCGCAAGCAGGACGCCATTGAGCTGCTCAACGAAATTCTCGCCGATGAAAAGGACAATGTGCGCTATGGCTTCATGCTCGCACGAGCGCGTGGCGAATATGCCGAACTCATGTCTGACATGGGCAAGGAAAGTGCCGCGCTCCCCATCGTAAAGCAGGCCGTCGAGTCCATGGATGCTCTGCTCGCCATCGACCCTCAGGCCGTCATGAGTCCCGAACGGAGGCAGTGGGAGGTCCAACTGGCACAAATGTGTGGTGTCCTCGGCCACACCAGCCAGTCCGCCGGAAAAAAGACGGAGGCAAAGGCCGCTTTCACCAAAGCCAGCCAACTCTGGGACAAGCTCGCAGCCATCATGCCGGGAGATGAAATCATTCAGCAAGGGCAGACCTGGTCGAAAGAGCGGCTGGCGAAACTGAAATAAGCCCAAGTTTTCACACGATCTATTCTTCCCCCCTCCACTATGGCCCGCACCTCCGCCGCAAACATCGTTGTGATCGGTTCCATCAATGTGGATCTCATCGCAAAGGTGGCGCATTTGCCAAAACCTGGAGACACCGTGTCCGCGACCCAACTCGTGAAGCGTTTCGGCGGCAAGGGAGCCAACCAGGCGCTCGCCGCCGCCAGACATGGAGCCCAGGTCATGCTCATCGGCAATCTTGGCGACGACCCGGACGGACGGGACTACCGCAATCATCTCCGCCGCGAGGGCATCAACTGCAGTAGCCTGAACACCATCCGCGGGGGCACTGGCAATGCCTTCATATCCGTCGATGACAAGGGAGAGAACCAGATAGTCGTCATCCCGGGTGCCAATGGAGCCCTGACCGGTCCCTCTATCAAAATGCAGCGCTCACGCATTGCCGTGGCAAAGGCACTTTTGATCCAGCTTGAGATCCCCATTGAGGCCGTCACAGATGCCATCCGCATTGCCAATGAAACCAAGGTCTCCGTGGTGCTCAACGCCTCCCCGGTCGCCCCTGACTTTCCCTGGGGCGATTTGAAGCTCGATGTGGTCATCGTGAACGACAACGAAGCTCAGCAGATCTTCGACCTGAAACCCTCCGCAGCCGCCGCGCACCACGACTCCTGGAAGGAGCGACTGACCAAGCACCGCATCCGCGAACTCATCATCACCCGAGGAGCCCAGCCCACTCTGCTGATCACCAAGGCATCCGTGACTGAAGTGCCCGCGCATCCCATCACACCTGTAGATACCGTGGGCGCCGGAGACACCTTTGCCGGAGCTTTCGTCACCCATTTTGCCGAAGGTGCAGACCTAATCGAGTCCATCCGCTGGGCCAATGTCGCCGCAGCACTTTCCACTCAGAAATCTGGTGCCCAGGAAGGAGTGCCACACAGGGGTGATGTGCAGAGCGCTCTGACGAAGGCGAAGTGACTAAAAGGCCGCTGCCTTTTTGGAAAATCTCCCGGCTTGGTCAGCTCTTCAGAGTGCAATACCGATAAATAAAGGCACTGACGCAAGTCGCATCAGTGCCCGCGAATCTCTCGGCGAAAGTCGATCAGCCAAGATCACTGATCGCCACCGGCTTGCCGCCGAGTTCAGCGCTCTTGTCAGAGGCAAAGATGACCTCGAAGCTGCGCAGGGATTCCTGGAAGCTGGTCAGCGGCATGTCTTTGCCCTCATCCAGCGCATCGAAGAAGGCCTGGAACTGCGTCTGGTAGGGGTGATCGCTTACATCGCCGCTGTCGAGCATGTGCATGGAGAGCTGACCCCAGGCTTTCTTGTCGGTCTTGAGCTTGTTCGAGTGGATCTTGTTGTCGAGAAGACTGCCTTCACTGCCGACGAGATGGGTGTGGAAGTAGTAGGGCTGGAGGCAGTCCACCACGGCGGCGGTTTTGCCCACGGCACCGTTTTTGAACTTCACCAGTGTCACGCTTGTGGTGTCGTATTCATAGGGGGCGAATATCTCGCTCTTCGATTTCGTGCTGAAGCTCGTCACGCTCTCCACCTCGCCCGGCATGACCATGAGCAGGGCGTCCAAAGCATGACAGCCAGCCGTGAGGAGGGCGCTGCCGCCGTCTTTTTTGCCGATGTTCCAGCGGAACTGGCCATACCAAGGGCCGATGCCGTGGTAATAATCGACCTCACCGTAATGAACCTCGCCGAGCAAACCTTCGTCGATGATCGCCTTCGTGGACTGGAACTGGCCGGAGAAGCGGCACTCGAAGCACACGCAGCCCTTCACGCCATTCGCCTTGGCTGCGGCCACGATTTCCCGCACCTCCTGGAGCGAGTTCGCCATCGGCTTTTCGAGGATGATGTGCTTCTTCGCGTTCGCGGCCGCCACGGCCTGATTGCGGTGCTGGCTCGGATAGCTGGTGATGTCCACCACGTCGATGTCCGGGTCAGCGAGCATCGCATCGATGTCCTGGTAAGCCTTGATCTTGCCGCCATGCTTCGCGCTCAGTTCTGCCTCATCCAGCGGGCGGGACGAGTAGATGGCCGTGACCTGGGCCTGCTTGGTTTTATTGATAGCCTCAATGTGGGCCGTAGCAGCCCAGCCGTATCCGATGACGCCGACGTTGTATTTTTTCATGGTGAGAGTGCAGTGAAAGCGAATCTCGCGGGAGATTGCAATGCCGCAGTGAGATACCGGTGTGACAAAGCGGGCCTTTCAGCGAAATCCACCCGGTTGCTTCCACGCTTGCACCGTGCCGATTCGCGCCCAAAGTCGCGGCCCCCTCAAACTTAACCGCACACTTACCATGGCCGACATCTCCACCAGCGCAGCAGACAAGAAGGAAAAGGAATACTTCA
>CAYMHJ010000150.1:0-14635 GCA_964390165.1 uncultured Prosthecobacter sp.
AAGCCGGCAAAATCATCCAAACCATCGCCCCCATCGTCGGCGGCAAAGGCGGCGGCAAACCCGATTTCGCCCGCGGTGGCGGCAAAGACATCTCCAAAGTCGATGCCGCTCTCGCCGAAGCGCGGAAGCTGCTCGCCTGATTCCGCAGGCCTCTGCCAGCACCATACAACCTACTAAAACCGCAGCGTCACCTGCGCGGCCAGGAGGTGATCACCTTCCTGGTCCCTCCCTGTCCGCTCGGCGATGCTGTATTGCAGCTTAGCCTGGATATTCCGGCTCAAACGATGCCCGAGGGCGAGGTCGAGCCGCCAGCCATCTCGCTCCCATTCGCGGCTGGTCCCGGGGATATCTCCAAACCAGCTCTGATTCCACCTCGCAGCCAGCCACGTCGCAGCACCAAGCTTGCGCTTGGCCTCGATGAAACCGCTGACCACACGCACTCTGCCCACGTTTGGCACTTCAAAGCGGCTCGTCATCAGCTCTCCCCAAAGCTGCCAGGGGCCATGAGCATAGCTCGCATCCACTCCGAAGGTTGTTTGATCATAGTCACGGTAGCTGCGCCCGGCTGGCAGCATCGGCTGGGCTTCTTCGAGCATATACGGCCCGTGGCTAAAGGAGGTGCCAAAGGCCCACTCCGGCGCTGGCCGCCAACCGACACGGCCCGTGTAGGTCGTCGAGTCCCAGCCATTCTGCACCGCATCCCAAGCGCCGGGGCGCGAGGAAATGGCAGCATTCTTCATCTCCAGCGCATAGTCCAGATGCTCCGTGCGGCCAAAGATCGAGACCCCTGATGCATAAGACGGCCCCCACAAGATCGGCACCCAGGTCTGGCGGTTCTCCACCGCATTTCGACGCCCGGCAAAACCCGCCAAAGAAGCTGCGACGCTGTCCGTGACCGGCAGCATGTCGCTGTAAGCCGCAGGAGCTGTAACGAATGGATTGTCCCATGACAAGCGACGTGAAGTCCATGCACCAAAAACGGTCGCAAACTTGCCCGCGCGGACGTGGATCAGATCGCCATCTAGCGGCTTCCATTCCACGAAGTATTCATCCAGCCGCGTCTGACCATCTGGAGCAAAACCAGGATCAAAGCCGCGATCCGTGCGCATCTGTAGATGCGCCCTCCAATGCTGTGTCATCTGAAGATCGAGCATCAGCGTGAGCCTTGGATTGAAAAACACCGCGTCATTCGTCTCCACCAGCCCCAGCGCCTGCTCCTCAGGAACATAGCCTTCAAGATCAAGCAGACCAGACACATCCGCCCGCCACGAGCCACGCTCATTGCTGAGGGTGAAAGCCTCATCCAGCACCTCCAGCATGGTTTGAGCATGACAAAGTGTGGCAAAGAGGCTGAGGGTGATGATTCGAAACATCTGTCGTGATGATAGTGGAGCCGTCCCTGATCATGCAATCCTTTTGGCGCCGATCCTCACCCCTTGATTGCCGTGGCATCGAAGACCTCAAATCTCACCTTCGGGTGCTTCTGGCTTAGCGCGGTGCGTTTCCACTTTTGTTCGAGCTGAGAGAGTACATGGCGTCTCTCAGCAGCGCTAAGTTTGCGCCACTTCACCTCAGCCACGATGAGAGACTTCGGGTTCTCGGGGTCTTCGGCGACGAGGTCGAGCTCGATGTCCTTTTCCCAGTAGCGGCTGGCGCCAGGAAAGCGGGCGCGGCAGGCGTCCTCGAAGACGCTGGAGGCATGGTCGTGGATGAGCTTGTTCCGCTCCTCGCTGGTGTAGTTCATCCAGCGGCTCCGGTGCGGCGAATAAACACGGAACCAGAAGCGCATGGTGGGGTCCTGGATGCGATAAAGGATCTTTTTGGTGGTGCGCACGCTTTCGCCAAAGGGCATCTCGCGGATGAGCACGGAGGCATCCAGGAGCTGCTGAAAGAGGCGTGAGAGATTGGTCTGCGCAGTGCCGAAGCGCTGAGCGATCTCGGACGGGCGCTCAGCTCCGCGTCCGATGGCCTCCAGCACGGAAACCGCATTGGCTCCCTGCACGCCTTCATCTCGCAGGATACGCTGCGGCTCCTGCTCCATGTAGGGTGCGAAGTCGAAATACAGCGCCTCGGCCAGGCCGATGGCGTCCTGATCCTTCTCGACGAATTCCCAGTATTTCGGGATACCGCCGACGAGGGAAAATTTCTCGAATGAGGCCATGTCGCCCGGCTTTTGGGCGCAGGCATCGCAAAAGGCGGAGTAGTCCATCGGGCGGACGTTGATGAGCTTCTGTGCGCGGCCATAGAGCGGCGCGGCGCGGTTCAAAAAGAGATCGTTCATCATCGCTGTGCTCGATCCGGTGAGGATGAGCAGACAGCCGCGCGGAATGGAGTGATCCAGCCATTTTTGAAGCTGGCTGGGCAGGGAAGGATCGACAGCGGTGAGGTAAGGCAGTTCGTCGAGGCAAAGAATCCAGGGCTTCTTCTGCATGGCGAGCACCTCCAGGAATTCCGGCCAGGACTTCGGCACGATCTGGCTGCCTAGCTGCGGCTTGATGTCGGCCATGATCTGCTGGAGCTGCATGTCAGGCGGCCCCTCCACAGCCTGGCTGTACATGCCGCCACGAGTTTGCAGCCAGTGCCGCAGCAGGCGTGATTTTCCCACACGACGACGGCCAAAGATGATGAGCAGTCCGCCTTTACGGGCTGCGGCATCAAGTTCGGCGATCTCACGGACGCGGTTGACGAATTTCAGGCTCATGGCCAGAAATTAGCCTCACAGACAGCTCACGGCAAACATTATGTTCGCCAAGCATAATGTTCCCGGTGCATCATCACTCCCCCTGCAAGGCAAACCAGGCGCGCATCTGGTAGCTGCAATGGCATTTCGATGAGCCGTCGGGCACGAGGACGAGGCCGGAGGCGGGGATGGCATTGATCCAACAGCTGGGACGGATGCCGCCGTAGTTTTCGGTGCCGGCATCGCGGGTGAGATCGACATAGCCGAGTGTGGCGCTGCGGAAGAGCATGAGGTTCTTGCTGGCGGCGATCTGGCCGCAGCCATAGGAGCGCTTCAGCTCGAACTCGACAGGCGAGCCGGTTTTGAGATCCCAGGCACCGCCTTGGGAATAGATGGTGGCGTCGTTGATGAGCGGACGGGTTTGATACTTGCCGTCCTGATCCCACAGACGCTTGCCGGTGGCGATGTCGAAGCCTGCGAGGCGTCCGCCGACCTCGGAGGGCAGCTCGAAGAAGTTATGCCGCACGGCCTTGTAGTTCATGAGCAGCACGCCGTGCTTCGCGCTGACGGCCACCTGCGTGCCCCAGATGTCGTCCTTGTTTTCCCACAGGACTTTGCCGGTGGCGGAGTCGAGCGCGATCAAGGTGCCTGAAGGTAGCTGGCTGTGCATGAGCTTCGGCGCGGACTTGCCATCGCGGCGTGGATTAGTCACACGATCCGCTTCGACAATGGGGCGGTCGATCAAATAGACGTGCTCTCCGGCAATGGCGACGCTGTTGTGACGGATGGAGCCTTTGGGTTCGTATTTCCATTTCATCGCGCCGGTGGCGGGGTCCATGGCGAAGAGCAGCACGGACTCGGTGCGCAGATTCGTGAGCTGATAACGCGGGCTGACGTTGTGCGCGGCGTTTTCGACGGAGCCAAAGAGCAGGCCATTTTCAAAGGCGAGGTAGCCCCAGTTGCGGTTCGTGGCATCGGCAGCGACGGGCGTGGCGAACTCACGCACGAGTTTGCCGGTGGCGAGGTCGATGCGCAGGCAGCGCGGACCGCTTTTGACATAAACGGAGTCGCCCCCGATGCAGAACGGTCCGCCGGTATCGCCGATGCCGACATCGTGATGGATGCCGTCGAAGTCGATGAGCAGGTTCTTCACGTCGAACTCCCATAGCTTGCGCCCGTTGTAGGCATCGAGACAGCAGAGGCCATGCACGCCGCTGGTGACCATGTAACCTTGTGAAATGAGCGGTGCGGGGCCTTGCCCATGGCGGTTAGCAATCTCGAATTCAACATCGCGGAACCAGAACATGGAGAGCTTGCCCTTCACGAGTTCGTCATCGGAGCAGAGCGTATTCGCGGCGCTGCCATTCTGATGGGTCCAGCTTCCTGCACCGGTCGGAGCACTGGCCTTTTCGAGCTTCAAACTGTCGCGATGGCAAATGAGGCCACTGTAGGGCCGACGGAGACGCTCCATTTCCTTTTGAATCGCAGGCGTGACCTGCTTCGGCGCGATGACGAGGTTCGCGAACTGCTTCGGATAGTTAGTGGCATCAAGCGAGCCGACATTCACGGCCACGCGGGTGCCGTAAATGCCTGCGTTGGCGATTCGCAGTCTCGCGGCCTGAGCAGCGGCTTCATCACTCTCGATGGCGACGATTTGGAGATCGGACTGACGCGCCAAAGCGAGTGCGAAATCGGCGTTACCGGCACCCAGCACGGCAGCATAGCCTTCCGTGATCTTCGCGGCATCGAGGATGGCTTTCGCCTCGGTCATCACGGCGGCATCGAGCGGTTTCTCTTCCGGCGGCCCCACGCCAACAGGCAACGGCGCGGGATCGCCATCGAAGAGATAGACGATGCCTTTATCCGTGGTAGCGACGACACGACCATTGCCCGCCGCGAGGCCGAGCACGCGGCCTTCGACCTTTTGTTTCCACCATTCTGTGCGCTGGCCGTTGTAGTCGATGGCGCTGATTTGGCCGTCGAAGCCGATCACGGCCTCGGGACCGGTGACGATGAATTCGAGCACTTCATTTTCGAGCGGCGTGAGTTTGTCCTGCACCAGCGAGCGCACCATCGACGCCGTGCCTTTGCGGTCGATCTTTTCCACGTCCTTCCAGCGATACGTCGCCAGCGAACGGCCCTCCGCACGCACCACGCCGCCAGGAATCGCCACCGCCGAGCCCATGCCGAGCTGCGAGGTCATGTCGCCAGTCTTTACATCGAAAAGGCAGCCCGCATTGAGGAAGCTCGACTCCGTGAGCACAGTGCGCGTGCCGCCGCGTTGCTGGTTCTTTTGCAGATGGTAGTAGCGCAGTTTCCCATCGCCACGCTCGAACACCGCTGGCACCGCGCGGCCCGTGGGCACGATCAAAGCCGAGTCGGTGGCCAGCAGATAACCCTGAGGTGCCACGCCGCTCGTAGCCTCGGCACCGCCGTGTGGCTGCGCCATGAAAAGGCCGCCTGTCTCGCTGTTTTGCCAAACGGGCATACCCGTCGCTGCATCCAGCGCATTAAGATACACGCCATCGCTCGGCCAGATGCCCGCAGAATAGTACACCTTGTCCTCCGACACCACCGGACCACCTCGTGCAGGCCAGTGCGAGATCATGCGTTCATTGCCGAGCACCTGCTGAGCTCCCGGTCCTCCGAGATGTTTCCAAAGCACCTTCCCATCCGCCAAAGCAAGCGCGTAGAGATGCCCGTCGTCGCTGGCGACGAACACACGATCCTTCCACGCCGCCGGCGCAAAGCGCACCGGCCCACCAGTGAAGAAGCGCCAGCGCACCGCGCCAGTTTTGGCATCCAGCGCATACACTTGATCATCCGCCGAGCTGCCGAAGAGCACGAGATCGCCAACGATGATCGGTTGAAATGCCAGGTCATACTCCATGCGCTCCGAAGTCGGCCACGCTGGCCTCGGCGCTGCCGGTAGCCGAAACTCCCAGCGCTGCCGGAGTTGGTTCGGGATCGTCTCCGCCGAGTAACCACTGCGCGAGGCATCACCACGATACGTGGGCCAGTCGGCGGCAGATAAAGACGAGGCGAGAATGCAGAGAAGAAGCGGGCGCATGATGATGGTCAAAGACCAACGGACCATGTGGGAGGCTTCTTCGGCTAAGCTGACAACCGATGGGCAATGATCGGATCACTAAAGCCCTTGAGCTTGAGAGGTTCTGTCGGAGTTGATGGCGTGCTTTCAGGCAAGGCAGCGCGGGTTTGATCATCAATCACGATCTCACCAGCTGCTGCGACACTGCACAGCCGGGCAGCCAGATTCACCCGATCTCCCACAGCGGTGTAGTCGGCGCGATTTTCTGCACCGAGACAACCCGCCACGACCTTGCCCGTGGCGATGCCAAAGCCGATGCCGAGGGGCTCATGCGTCAGCTCATTCAGCCGCTCACGTTCGGCCAGCATCTCCTGCGCGCAGAGCACGGCATCCGCAGCGTGCGTCGGATTATCCATCGGTGCGCCGAAGAGGATCATGATGGCATCTCCGGCGAACTGATTGATCACGCCATGATGCCGATACACGACCCGCGTGAGTGCGGACATGTGCTTGTTCAGCAGCTCGATCACCTCTCGCGGATCACGCCCGGCGCTTAGCGCAGTATAGCCGCGGATATCGCAAAAGATGATCGTCACCTCCCGCAGCTCGCCGCCGAGCGGAATCTTCCCTGCCATGAGCTGTTCCGCCACTCGCTGATCCGCCACCATGCTGAGCACGGAGTGGTAGCGCTCTTTCAGCGCCAGCCCGGCGGCCATGTCCTGGAAGGCGTCTGCCAGATGCCGCATTTCCTGCGTGGGGCCGGGCGTGATCGCAGGCTGAAAATTGCCCTGCTGGATGTCATGCGTGGCACTGACGAGACTGCGGATCGGCTGCGTGATCTGCTTGGCAAATATGAAGCCCACCAGCGATGCGAGAGCGATCGCCACCAGCCCGAGTGCGACGATTTTGACGATCAAAATTCTCTGCTGTGACTCGAAGCCCGCGAGCGAAAAGATGGAGACGTAGTAGGCCTGCGGAAAAGGCGACTTCGGATTCAGGCAATGCGCCACCATGCGGTAACCGGCACTGCCCGAACGGAACATGCGAGCCACGCTCAGAGGTTGATCCGAGCCGATGCCCATCTGCAATTCACGCCTGAGGTCAGGCAGCAATTCTTGAGGAAACGTGGTGCCGATCAGATCGCCACCGACCCACATCGCAGGCATACCACCACTCAGGTCAAACTTGGCTTCTTCCGGTTTCTCAAAACCCACCATCTCCTGCCCCAGCACGAGAGCTCCCACGGTCGAATCGAAGTTCCGAATCGGTGCCGACAGCACTCGATAAATCCGTAACGGCAGATGCTGTTCATGCCGTAGCACCACGTAGCCCGCTGACATGCTCTGTTGAGCTTTGGCAGGCTTGAGCTGGTCATTGAGCGGAGCCTGCAGAGCGGGAGCAAACAAACCTGCATCAGCCCGATTGCCCGCCGGTGGCTCGATGATCGCTCCTTCGGCATCGATGAGACGGAAGAAGTCGAAGTCGTCCAATCGCAGTTCATCGGCAGCGACTTGATAAGCATCGGGATCACCTGCCTCCAGCACTGCAAAGAGCCGAACGGATTCAGACAAACGACGTGCGTTTTTCTCCGCCAGTTCAATGTCGCGTTCTTGGTCTCGCCGGAAGCTGGAAAACTGCTGCTCAAAGAGCCTTCCCTGCATCTCCCGATGAGAAGCATCATTTTGCCGCTGCGCGATGAAGAGGCTCGCACCCGTGGCGGCGGCCACGAGTCCGATGATGGCCTGCTGCAATCGTGCGCGGAAGGTCATGGCAGGTAGAAAATGACTATATCCGAATGACGAATGACGAACATGCCTAGCGGTTGAGCTGAGTGGAGATGGTTTTACCTTCGATGATGGTGATTGATGACTTCACCTGCTTTTCTGAGGGTAGCAGGGCTTTGATCTCATAATCGCCCGCTGGGATGCCGCTGATCTTGAAACGGCCCTGCGTATCCGTGACGGCGAACCACGGCGTGTCGAGCACGAGAAGTCGGCAGCGCATGTGCTGGTGGATCTCGCAATAGATTTTCACCAGGCCGGGCTTGTCAAAGGTGATGCGGGGGCTGGATTCATCTTTGCGAAAGCGCCCGAGATCGAAACGACGCGGCTTCGAGTAGGAGAACACGTTGTGAAACTCCTCGTCCATGTTCGGAAACTCGGCACTGGCACCCGTTTGCAGCGCAATCACTGCCGGGCGGAACTGATAACCGCGCTGCTGGATCCGCACGAACTCACCTGCGCGTGTCTTCGGATATACCATGCCTGCTTTTTCCACCCACACGATGGCAGGCGTGGCATCCTCACCTTGAATCGGCTTCACCGTCTGCGGTTTGTAGCCCGGCTGAACTGACGGCGGCCTCTGCGCATCGAGCACGACGACACCCGCCACACCACCCTCCGCCAGAGCGAGACGGCAGAAAGTGAAAACGAAGAAGCTGATCAGCGTGAGACGAGGCATGGCACGAATGAAGCGGGAAAGCCGCTGCTTGCCAAGCTTGGCGTTCAGAAAGGGCGTGCTAGGAATGTGACATGCCTGCCCCATTTTCCTCTTTTGGTGATCCCGAGCTAGCTCCGCTTGCCGAGCAACTGGCGGCGCGTCGGGATCTATTCGCCACACATTGCCTGAAGGAAAGGCCCTCCGCGTTGGTCGATGGCCTGCCCGCCCGGCTTACGGACACGGTTCTAAAACGCATCGGCGCCGATGAAGGCAGCCTCTGGCTCGCTGTCGATGAAGGGCAGTCGCTGCAGCCGATCTGGAACAACGGCCCCGATGCCGCACGATTCGTCGGCAGCTTCAAACTGCCTGTCACGCAGGGCATCAGCGGTTTCGTCTTCACCAGCGGCATCGCGGCCTGCGAGGCGGAGGTCTGCTTCAATCAGCGCCAGCATCGCGAACTGGATCACCAACTCGGCGTGCTCACCTGGGCCATGCTCGCCGTGCCGCTTGTCTTCGGTGGAGCAGCTCGCGGTGTCATCACCGCCGTGCGGCTCATCCGCTTGAGTGACTTACCAGACCTCAAACGCGTGCCCGAATCGCGCGCTGAATTCCCCGCTGACTTCGCCCCGCCTGCCGCTTTTAGTTTGGCCGATCTCAGCGCCATGGAGACCACCGCTGGAGCGGTTGGCCGCTTGATCGAGCATCGTCTCACCGCCTGGGTTCTCGGCATCGAGGAGTAAACCATGACGCGCACCGACCTCCAGAACCTCACCGGCAAAGGCGTCCGCATCGCCGTGCTCGACTCCGGCATCGACACGACACATCCCGTGCTGAGTGGCCTCAAACTCGCGGATGACATCGCCTTCGAGCGCGACGGCCCTTTTCTCAAAGCCGTGGACACGAGCGGCGATGTCATCGGCCACGGCACCGCCATCGCCTGGATCATCCGCAGCATGGCACCCGATGCCGAGATCGGCAGTTTCCGCGTGCTGGATGCCGACCTGCGTGGCCGCACCACCATCATCTGGGAGGCCGCACGCCTCGCCGTCCAGCGCGGCTATCATATTCTGAATTGCAGCTTCGGAAGCCCTGGCGAGGCCCGCTTTGTCATGCCCTACAAAGAGTGGACCGATGAAGCCTACCTCCGCCGTGCCCACATCGTCGCCGCATGCAGCAATGAGGATGCGAATCAGCGCGAATGGCCCGGCTGGTTCCCCACCGTGCTCACCGTGAATCTCGCCGACATGCCCCCCGAAGTCTGGAGCCACCGCCCCGGCAGCATGGTCGAGTTCCTCGCCCACGGTCTGAATGTCAAAGTCCCCTGGCAAGGCGGCTGGAAAGTCGTCACCGGCAGCAGCTTCGCCGCCCCCAGAGTCACCGCCTGGCTCGCGAGACTGCTCGAAGCCCGCCCCGGCATCAGCGTGGAGTCCGCGAAGGAGATGATGCGTGGGATGGCGGAGGTTTACCCTCATGATAACTGATGGCCCTCTGACTCCCCGCCTCAATGAGGGTAGGCGGTTCACCTCGGTTTGGATCAAGCAGTATTTCCCAAAAGACTCAAAATGTGGATTGCCTGTCTTGGAGTCGCCTGATAGCACGGGCGACTTCCTATGAACCAATGGCATTATTCGATCAATAATCAGACTCAGGGACCAGTGTCCGCCGAGGAAATCCTCCAACTCCAGACCGCAGGTGTTTTAAATGAGTCGAGTCTGGTATGGTGCGCGGAATTGACTGAGTGGACGCCGCTCGGGCAGGTGCCACGAGAATTGCTGCCGGGGGCCTCCGTGAGCATGGTGCCAGCCTATACG
This sequence comes from uncultured Prosthecobacter sp., assembly GCA_964390165.1. Classification (GTDB taxonomy): domain Bacteria; phylum Verrucomicrobiota; class Verrucomicrobiia; order Verrucomicrobiales; family Verrucomicrobiaceae; genus Prosthecobacter. The sequence goes on from CAYMHJ010000150.1 coordinate 9,980, forward strand.
CCCACGGCACCGCGGGCGGCAGCGGTGCAGCAGGAAGTGCGGCATCCGTTTGAGTTCCATGGCCGGGCGGGTGAATTCTTCCGCATCTGGATCGTGAATGTGGTGCTGACGGTGCTCACGCTCGGCATCTATGCCGCCTGGGCCAAGGTGCGGACGTTGCGCTACTTTTATGGGAACACGATGCTGGACGGTAAGCCCTTCGATTTCACGGGCAATCCCATCGCGATTCTGAAGGGGAACTTGGTCTTCGGCGGCATCTTCATTCTCTACATCGTCTCGAGTGCCACAGTCCCACTGCTGGCTTTTGTGGTCATTTTTTTCGTCATGGTGCTGGCACCCTGGCTGATCCAGCGGGCACTGCGCTTCCGCACGCACAACACGATGCACCGCAATGTGCGGATGAACTTCCGTGGCACTGTTTCGGATGCTTATACCTGCTACATGTGGCTGGCATTCCTGGTGCCCTTTACGGCGGGTCTGATCATGCCTTACATTCAGTTCAGGCAGCGGCATTATCTGATGAATCACCTGGGCTGGGGACGTGCCGCAGCGACGATGCAGGGAGGGCCGGGCTTCTTTTACAAGACCTTCTTCAAGTCAATCATCGCACCGATCACTCTGATCGCCATCTTGGCCAGCCTCGCCGTTCCCACTTTCAATGTGATTCAGAAGAAGGCAAAGGAGGCCAGGGAGAAGGCTGAAAAAGATGGCTCGGCCATGGTGGTGCCAGCCGAGAAGCGGGAGTCAGGGATGATGTTTGCTTCAGCCTTTGCGCAAGTGCCTGAGAATACTGTGTCTGAAGATTCAACCGATCTGATCGCCGAGGAAGAAGACTCTCCTATGGGCTCCATGGGTGGGCCGGAGATGCTCATGATTCTTCTGGGCTTCAGCTTCTACTTCATCCTTTTCTTGGTCATGATTTATTATCAGGTGCGCACGCACAACTACGGCATCAACACCACGCAGTGGTCAGGGCTGGGGCGCATCGAGTCAAAGGTGCGGGTACGTGATCTGCTCTGGCTCTACATCACCAATGGTGTCGTGGTGCTGCTCACTCTCGGGCTGATGATCCCCTGGGTGAAGGTCCGCATGGCGCGCTACACGGCTTCAAAGACGGCCTTTATCGCCACCGGCAGTCTCGACTCCGTGGCGCGCGCGGCAGGGGGTGAGTCCTCTGCCATGGGCGATGCCGGGGCGGATATCTTCGATATCGACATCGGTCTGTGATCTGGTCCTGACTCGATGAAAAACGTGCTCGGCACCTACTACGATGCGCAGTCCTCTCAGGCGCTGGATGTCGCCGTTATCCTCCGTGCGGAGGGTGCGCTGAGTGTGGACTTGCCGGACGGACCCGTGACCTTCGCTCGCGGGCACTGGAAGTTGTCTGATCCGCTCGGGCGCATGGCGCGGCATTTCACCCTGCCGGATGATGCCCGGCTGGAGGTGAAGGATCTGGAGACGCTGAGCGCCTGGGAAAAGTCGCTGGGCATCGGCGGTTCAGGCATGCACCTCGTGCATTTTCTGGAGAGCCGCTGGCGCTGGGTGGCTGCCTCGGTCGTGTTTTTGCTGGTGGCCATGGCCGTGGGCTATGTCTGGGGTCTGCCGCTGGCGGCGAAAACACTGGCCATGCGCCTGCCGCCGAAGGTGGCGGAAGTGGCCTCCGAGCAGGCAAGGGGAGCCTTCGAGCTATTGCTGGATTTCAAGCCGAGCCAGCTTCCCGAGAAGAGGAGAAAGCTGATCCAGGCGGAGTTTGCACGCATGACGTCCGAGATGGACCGAGGCCATGCGCGTGACTACCGGTTGGAGTTTTTCGACGCGGGCATTCCCAATGCCTTTGCCCTGCCGGATGGTTACATCTGCATGACGGATGAACTGGTGGAGAAGGCGGAAAATGACCGCGAAATTTTCGGCGTGCTGGCTCATGAGATCGTCCATGTGCGCGAGCAGCATGGCATGCGCAGCGTGCTGCAAAACTCCGCTGTCTTTCTCATTTGGACGCTGATGACCGGGGACATCTCCACCGTGGCGGGCATGGGCTCCGCACTGCCTGCGGTGCTGGCGGAGAGCGGCTATTCACGCGGCTTCGAGCAGGAGGCAGATCTGGGAGCAGCGGAATACATGATCCAGCGCGGCTGGGGCACCGGGCCTCTGTGTGAGATGCTGCACCGGATCGATCCCGAGCATTCCCACCTCGGCAGTGCCACCGAGATGATCTCCACCCACCCGCTAACGGAGAAGCGCATTCAGGTGATGCGCGCCTTTGAAGACCGACGAAAGAACGCAGAGAAGTAGTGGATGAGTTTCGATCTGCCATGCGTTTCGGTCTTGACCTTGATGGCCCGACTCCTGCATGGTGCATTATCTGAAAAGGCGCCGCCGCTGGCATGAACTTACGCGAACAACTCCGACACATCCTTCCCGAGATCCTGCCCCAGGACCCCGAGGAAGCCATCAAGGGCACGGAGTTGATCCGTCTCGTCAGACTCCGACTCGGTGATGACTACAGCGATGCCACGCTGCGCTATCACTTCTCGATCCTCAGCTACGATTCCACATCACCGATCGCGAAGGTGGATCAGGGACAGGGCTACTATCAGCGCACGAAGAAGTCTGGCTCTGTCTCGGGTGCGTCGAGGATGCTCTTCGGCGGTGGCGAGGTGGACGAGGATGTGATGCAGATGCGCTTCCAGCGTGTGCTCGCCATTTATGAGCGGCTCAGCCTGCTGCGCTCGCACTACCCTTTCCAGCTTAATGGGTTTCAAGGCGAGCAGCCCGAAGTGAAAGGCATGTGGGACATCCCCGACCTCGTGGCCGCCGAGTGGGATCTGGAAACGGGCAGTGATGAGGTCGCACGCTTCGACTCCGGTATGATCGAGCTCCGCCGTCACCTGGGGGGGCCTGAAACAAGCCTCACCGGTGTGCAACTTAAGCTCGGCCTGACGCTCGACAACTGCGCTGCCGAATTCTTCCAGGCTGTGAGTGCTACCCGCTGGACGCTGCTGAGTGAACTCGTCATCGCTGAGCCGCTGAATGATGAAGCCCTTGTCGAAGAGCTCCGCAGCCTCGGGCATCAGTTTGGCGTCGGCATCAGCACACTCGGTCTTCAGGTGGACCAGCTCGATGATCTGCCTTCCGCCAAAGAGCTGCGAGCCATGAGCATGGACCAGTTTGAAAAGGTGCAGGAAAAGATGCGCCCTCAGCGCATCACCATCGCCGCACCACGCCAGCGGATCGACTGGACGGCGCTCTCAGCTTTGCGGAAGAAACACGAGTCCGTGGCCGACATGGTCCGCTGGCTGCGTAAGTGTCTGGCGAAGATGCAGCCACGCAGTTCGGGGATGTGAGCTTGCCGGACCCTACTCCGCAGGTTCCATCGTCGCCTTCATGGAGGCGGTGCTTTCCTTCATCCGGGGATCAGCTCCGTAACTTTCGATTTGTTCCACCCGCAGTTCGGCGAGTTCCTTGTGGCAGGTGACCACGATGACGCGGCCGCTTTCATCCACCTCACAGGCCAGCTTGTAGGCCACTGGAACTTCGTAACCAAAGATCGCCACCAGCATCTCCACCACATAATCGTAAGTGTGGGTGTCGTCGTCGTGAAGGATGACATGGTAGGGCGGTTCCAGATCAGGCTTCTGCTGAAGCAGGGGTTTGGTCCGTGCGGGGGATATGCGCGGCCCCGCCGGTTTCACCGGGGCTTCCGTGGCGTTGCGCATCCATTCTTTCATCATGAGGCTAACATGCATCTGAAGTGGCAGCAGCTCAAGCGTCCTGAAAAAGAAGCATCCCCGCGCGCCTGAAACGCGACGGGGATGCAACGAACACACACACAACTAACAGGGGAAACTCAGGCGGCACGGGCACGGACGCGGGATTTCTTTTCCAGCGGCTTCGGGAGCAGCGTGGGGCGGAAGGCTTCGCCAAAAAGATACTGTCGGGCGCTTTCCACCTGGCCTAGGACGCGGTTGTGCCATTTGGTGAAATCTTTGCCCAGGGACTCCTGGATCGAGGCATCCAACAGCACATCGGAGAGATCAAGATGGCGGGCGTGCAGCTCGTGCTCGATCTGGAACCCGACTTCTGGGATGTGCAGCTCGACGGCTTCGAACATGTCCATAACGCGCGCGGCGTAGCAGCGGTCCCAGACCTTGTCGTCGTCTTCGTAGCTGCTGGTGATGAGGTGGGCGATGAGGTACTCGGCGTGGTCGGAGTAGATTTCAGCCGCCTCGATCACGGAATCAAAGCTTTCAGTCTCGCTCGTGACTGGAAGGACAACGGAGACGCTGACGCCCGCCGCTTCGAGGACCATGTCGAGACCATGGTTGGTGTAAAATTTGCCGAAGAACTCGCCCTGACCGGTGGTGACTTCGAGCACGGTGATGGGACTCTCGTCCAAAACCTCCAAAAACGAGCGTGGGGTCATGCGGCTGGCGTCCAGCAGATGATCTTCGTCGTCTTCCTCAGCTTCCTCCACCAGCGTCTTGAGCTGATGAGAAACACCGAAGCGATTCAAGTAGTGGCTGAAGCAGCGGGCGAGTGTGCTCTTGCCCGTCGATGGATAGTCGTTCTGGAGGAGGATGAGCTTCTTCATAGTCTTGTGAGTGGATTATTTCGAATTCCACCATCATTTATATTCATTATGGTTTATATGGCAAG
>CAYMHJ010000151.1:0-14621 GCA_964390165.1 uncultured Prosthecobacter sp.
CTGACCAGTCATGCGGATGAAGTGGGGAACGCCATCACCATGACTTACGACAGCGCGGGCCGCCGGAGCAATGTCACTGACCGCCTGGGAAACAAGATCACGATCCTCCACCACGCCCTCAGCGGTCTGCCGGCCGCCATCATCAATGCCGAGGGGAGGAGCATCCTCCACACTTACAAGGCGCGCACGCTCAGCGGCATCGCCTTCCATGATTTGGTGAAGGTCACCTACCCGGACGCGAGCTCGCGTTCCTTCGTTTATGATTTAAAAGGCAACGTCACCCAGGTCACGGACCAGGCGGGCAAGGCATGGAAGTTCACTTACAACACCCGCGGGCAGGTGCTCACGATGATGAACCCGCTCGGCGGCATCACCACGAACACTTATGACGCCTTCGGCAATCTCGAATCGACCACTGCTCCGGATGTTGGCACCACCACCTTTGATTATGATGATCGCCATCGCCTGACTCAGATCACTAAGCCTGGTGGAGCCGCGGCTGGCTTCGTCTATGACACGAAAGACCGCCTCACCTCAGCCACTGATGAGCGTGGCAACACTTTCAGCTATGCCTACGACAGCAACAACCGCCTCACAACCATCACCGACCCCGACAACAAGGTGACAAGCTTCGGACATGATGACCTGGACCGCATGACCTCCGTCACCGACGCGCTTTTAAATCAAGCCACCACCACCTTTGACTCACGGCGTCTTCTTGCCACCCGCACAGACGGGAATGGCAACACGGCGGAGATGCACTACGACGCGCGGCGGCGTCTGACCGGCGTCGAGGACGCAGGCGGGCAGATGTGGAGTTTTAGCTATGATGATGAAGGCCGCATGACACATGCCCAGAACCCCATCGACCCGCCTGCTCAACGGAAGCTGAACAAGCTCGGCTACCCTATCGAACTGAACGATCCGCTCGGAAACACCCGCCGCCTCACCCGAAATTCCATGCAGCGTGTGTCACAGTCCTTTGATCCGCTCGGCAGGCTCACCAGCTATGTTTATGACAAGCGCGGGCTCCTCATCTCAACCACTGAGCAGGGCACCGGAACGGTGAAATATGACCGCGATGCGCTGGGCAACGTCACCAAGATCACCGACCCAAATGGCGGAGCCTGGACCACCACCTACCTCAAATCCGGACGTGTCCAAAAGATGACCGACCCGCTCGGTAAAAGCCTGTCAGTCTCCTACGATGCACGAGGTCGAACCGCCGGACTGACCTTCGCAGACAGCAGCACTTGCACGCTAGGCTATGATGCCTCCAGCCACCTCACCAGTTCCACCTTCAGCGCCGGACCAAATCTAAGCTTCACTTATGATGACCTGGGCCGTCTGGCCTCCGCCAATGATGTGACTTTCGAGCATGATGCCGTGGGACGGCTGACAAACTGCCTGCAAAACGGCCACAACTTCACCGCCACCTACGATGATGGCAACCGCCTGCAAACTCTCACTTACCTCGGCGGCGCTTTCACCGTCACCTACGGCTATGACAGCCGCAACCGCCTCACCAGTATCACGGATTCCGAGGGCACCTCCATCACGCTTGGTTATGACAATGCTGGACGCCTCACCAGCCAGACGCGGACACCCGGCATCGACGGCACCTACACTTACGACGCCGCAGGCCGCCTCACCCGCATTCAGGAGGGCGGCATCATCGACCTCAATTACACGCTCAATTCGGCCTCCGAAGTGACAGATGTGGATTTCACCGCGCCCTCCGTCCCCTCGGTACTCGCAGGCACACAGCTCCTAAAATTTGGCAAGGCAGGAGAGATCACGACTCCTGGGCATGTGTATGACCCGCGTGGCCGACTCACCACCGCACCTGGCGGGCGCACCTACCAGTGGGACGGCGCCTCGCGTCTGACAAATGCCAATGGAGTCACCCTCACCTACAACGGCCTTGGGGACATCATCACCCGCACAGAGGGCGGCGAAACCACGCACTACTACCACCATTATGCTCTCGGCATGGCACCCATCGTCTATGAAGACCCGCCCACAGGAGATGACCGCGCCTATGTCTGGACTCCCGGTGGCAGGCTGCTCTACAGCGTGGACCTCGGCACGGGTGATCCCACCTTTTACCACTTTGACCGCATGGGCTCCACGCTTGCTCTGACAGACAAAAACGACGCCGTCACCGACAGCTACGCCTATGGCCCTTATGGCGAGCCTCTGGCCCAAACCGGCAGCAGCAACCAGCCCTTCACCTACATCGGCGCGTATGGCGTGCGCAAAGAAGGCCCGCTCTACCACATGCGCGCCCGCTACTACGACCCGCAGACCGCACGCTTCCTCTCTCGCGATCCCTTACCGCCCCGCCTGAACGACCCAAAGTCCGTCCATCGCTATGCTTACGCCTCCCAGAATCCGCTGAAATATCTGGACCCAATGGGATAGGAACCCCGTATCGCAGGCACAGGCCGCGTGGGCTTAACATACTCTGGTGACAATGGCACTGCTCCATCAGCCGTGATCAGAAACCGCCTGCGCTTCAACTTCGACGCAAGCAAAGAACTCGACTCCGGAGTCACCCTAGGTGGCAGAATAAGATTGCAGTATGATGAGGACACAGGCTCTGCAGCGGGCAGTGAACTCAGTGCCGCCAGTATTTATGCCGAAGCCAGCGGCTTCAGAGTGGAGGTTGGCACCTCAAACACTGCCTTTGACTCTCTGGCGCTTTTATACAATGCAGAAATCGGTTATGTCGGGAAGAGCAATGCCATGACGTTCGCCACCGGAACGGATGGGAGTTTTGGAGCGGACGGTGCAAACTTCGGCATCTTTGCCTCTTACGCTGTGGGTGATCTTTCCGCCCGCCTTGCTTACTGCACGAGTGACGGTGAAGGGAGCGCTGTGGGATCTGGATATGACTGCGGCAAAACAGCCTCAGTAGGGTTCGACTCAAACACCCTTCACCCAGGAGCATTTATTTCCGTCCCTGATGATTTGTTGGGGGATGACATCTCGTCCGGGATTGGCTTCACCTACGATCTCGGCGGTGCCACAATCGCGGGGACGATTCAAAAGGGGTTCAACGATCAAACCAATGCCGTCCTCGGCATCAACTTCAGCTTCTAAAACCTCGAACTGCCCATCCTCATGAAATCCACACTGGCACTTCTCAGCGCGCTCCTCGTCCTCTCACCCGGACTCCTCCGCGCCATTCAGATCTCCTACCGCTACGACGCCGCCGGGCGTATGACTGCCGCCAACTATGACGGCACCAGCCGCAGCGCCTACGTCTATGACAAGAACGGCAGCCTACTCTCCCGAACCAACACCGTGACACCAGCGCTTGCCGCCGCACCCCACCTCGCAGGCACCTTCAACGGCCTCATCACCAACGCGACCCCGCATGCCGGGAACACCGGCATCATCACGCTCAAGGTGCTGGGCAACGGCTTGTTCAGCGGTAAGCTCACCCTCCAAGGCACCGCTTTTTCATTTGCTGGCAAGTTCCTGGCCGATGGCAGCCTGGAAAACATGCACATCATCATCCCGCGCAAGGCCCCTCTTCAAAATCTCCTACTCTCCCTCACACTGGATGTACAAAGCGGCACACCCGGTATCAGCGGCACTCTCACGGGTAACTTCCAGACTGTCGTCTTCAATTCCCAAATCGACATGCAGCCAGACCTCTACGCCACTGGTGGCCAAGTCCTGGGTGCAGGTATCCCCGGTAAATACACCCAGCTCTTTCAGCCGACGGAAAACACTCCCGGCATCCCTCAGGGCAGCGGCTACGCCATCGTCACTGTCAGCACGAAAGGTGGCATCACGATGGCGGGAAAGCTCGCCAACAGCACCGCCATCACCCAGGGTAGTCAGATCGTCGGCAGTAACCGCTGGCCGCTCTTTGTGCTCCTGAATAACAAGTTTGGCTACATCGCCGGCAATGTCACCTTCTTCCACCCTGGCGCCGACCACCTCAGCGGTGAGCTCGATTGGGTTAAACCCACCACCACCGGCACCTTCCACCCTGCATCCTTTATTACCGGGCTAGACATCCTCGGCTCCCGCTACACGCCTCCGGGCAAGGGCGAGCGTGCCATCAACCTCGCTGCCGTCAGCCCAAACGCCCTCTTTGAGGCCAGCCTCGGAAATTTGGCCGCTCCTCTCAGCAAAAGCATCACGCTCGATGCCGCGAACAAGTTCATCATCTCAGCCGACGCAACTGCACTGAAGCTTACCCTCGCTTCAGCCACCGGTCTCATCACGGGCAGCTTCAAGCCCACTCCAACGACCACCCGCAGCCTCAGCGGAGTGGTGATCCAGAGCCATGCCGCTGCCGCAGGCTTCTTCATCGGTGGAGCCACAGAGAGCGGGAACTTCGTCATCGAAGCTCCCACTCCCTGATAAATCGCCGCCCCTTTACCAGTCGAGGGTAAGATCCCAGCGTTTGGCCAAGTTGAGGAGGTCGTCGCGCATGGGCCATTCGTCGGGGCGAGGTTCCTGGCCGGCGTGGCGTGCGCTGGCACCTTTGAGAGCCATGCAGCCAGTGTTGTCACCGATGCTGCGGATGGTCTCGATCTCGTCTTTACTGAGGCATTGCTCGGGGAGGGCGGAGAGTTCGTCGAGCTTGCTCTCGATGCTGCGAGCGCCTTCGCCGTGCTCCTGGATCATGGTGGGAACGACACTTTTGACGGCGGTGTTTCCGAGCGTCCAGAGACAGGCGAGCTGGAGCATGGTGAGGCCGTGCTTTTCGGCGATGGGGCGGACGCGCTCCAGCTTTTCGACGGCGTGCTCGATCCAGCCGCCGGGGCGGTGGGTGCGGTGGTCGCCATCGCGGAATTTGTGGCCGGCTTTGACGTCGTCATGGAAGACGCCGCCGTAATCGACGACACGCGCCATGATATCGACGCCGTTCTTTTCAGCGGCGGCGAGGACGTGCTGGCCGGGCCAGGGCTCGAAGGGGTTGAGGATGATCATGGCCCAGTCCATGCGGTCGCCGAAGCGCTCGAAGCACTCGATCATGTCGAGGGTGAATCCGTTGGCGGGGCCGGGGGCGATGCCGAGGCGGTCGGTCAGGCCTTCGGTCTTGAGGCGGGTGAAGGCGTCCCAGACGACGTCGCTGGTGTAGGCGATGCTGTCGGGATTGTGCAGCATGAGGAGGTCGAACTTGGAGGTCTGGCAGCGCTCCAGGGACTTCTCGGCGGCCATCTTGAGGTAGTCGTAGTAGCCTTCGGGGCCGCGGAGGGCGGGATCCGTGAAGCGTGGGTAGCCTCGTGAACCCTGGCGGATGCCTTCATAGATGTCGTGCCCGATGATGCCAGCGAGGCAGTATTCCTCACGCGGTATGCCTTTCAAAGCCTCGCCGAGGAGGGAGTCAGCACGGCCCACTCCATAGACATCGGCGGTGACGAAGGTACGGACGCCTTTATTAAAAGAGTCGCGCATGAGCTGCATGTAGTGCTCCTCGGAGAGCTGCTCTCCATAATGCATGAAGCGGCCACCACTCCAGGTGCCGTAGGCGGTTCGGGTCAAGTTCATAGGTCGGGAAAGGGAAAAGAGATGCTTCTTTGGCAGTGAGAGGGATAAACGCAAGCGCAGGCTGCGGCCTCGCAGGATAGGCGGTGAGCTGCCCAAGAAAGAGGCAGACAATCGCGGTACCCCACGAGGTCTCCAGATTGAGGCGACCTTTGATTTATCTCCCCTACTCCTTCGCAGGCAGCTCGCGATTGCTCTGGAGCACCTTGTCCACGAGACCGTAGTTGCAGGCTTCTTCTGCGCTCATGTAGTTGTCACGGTCGGCATCCTTTTCGATGACCTCAGGCGTCTTGCCGCAATGATGGGCCAGGATGCGGTTCAGGCGGCGCTTCAGCTTGTACATGAAGTCCACCGTGCGCTCCACATCGCTCGCCGTGCCGCGGGCACCGCCGGAGACCTGATGGATCATGATGTCGCTGTTTGGCAGCGCGAAACGTTTGCCCTTCGTGCCGGCCGAGAGCAGCACCGCCCCCATGCTTGCGCAGATGCCTATGCAGTAGGTGTTCACATCACAGGTCACGAACTGCATCGTGTCATAGATAGCGAGACCAGCCGTGACGGAGCCGCCGGGACTGTTGATGTAGAAGTGGATGTCCTTCTTCGGATCCTGCATCTGGAGAAAGAGGAACTGGGCGATGATGATGTTCGCCACCTGATCATTCACTTCACTGCCGAGGAAGATGATACGGTCCTTCAGAAGGCGGGAATAAATGTCGTAGGCGCGCTCGGAGCGGCCTTCGCTCTCGATCACCGTGGGCACGATGTAGTTCGAGACCGGAGTGATCATGGTGGGAAAATCGTTGGGGGTTTGGGACATGGTCGGAATCAAGAGGTGGCTGGGGGTATTGTCAAACTACGGACGCCATCGTCCGCAGAGTCGGAAAATCACAAGCTTACTCCCTCCGCCGTGCCCGATACTCCGTCGGGCTGCACTTTTGCAGGCGGCGGAAGAGGCGGTTGAAAAACGACACCTGGGTGAAGCCACACCCCAGCGCGATCTCCAGCACCCCGAGATCGCTTTCCACCAGTTCGCGACACGCCGCCTGAAGCCGCAGATGATTTAAAAACTCGCTCAAGGTCTTGCCCGAGTGCTTTTTGAACTGCCGGGCGAAGGTCGGTCGACTCAGTCCACAGACTTGCAGCACCTCCTCCAGCCTCACCGGCTCGCGGAAATGCGCGATCACATGTCGCAGTGCCCGCGAGATCGCTTGCTGGTAGTGCGACTCCGCCGCCAGCGCAAACGAGCGCACAGAAAGCCGGGCTCGCTCCTTTGCCGGAGCAGCATCGATGATCGCCAGCACCCGCAGCAGGAGTGCGAGTTGCTCCACTCCCTGCACGCCGATCATCTCATTCATCAGAGCGCCGACTCTCGCCGCTGTCAGCCCGCTCAGGCGCAAGCCGTGCCCACTTTGATCAAAGAGCGCTCGTAGCGGCAACGTCTCCGGGAAAGCCCAGAACGGATGATCCTCCGGGAAATGCCACTGCACGGAAACGCCGCCCGAGTGCCCGCGTGTGTGCCAGTAATGCGGCAGTTTGCCGCCCAGCAAAACAAGGTCACCAGCTTCAAACGCACCAATGTGATCTCCGACAAACCGCGTTCCCTGGCCTTCGCGGAAAAGCGTCAGCTCCATCTCCGTATGGAAATGCCACCTCGTCCCCTCCCCCGTCAGCTTCTCCACCTTTTCTGGTGCCACGACGCACTCCACATCCTTCAGCGTGCGCGACCACCGCAGCACTCGAAAGGAATGCCCGCTCGGGATCTGGATCTTCTCACGCTCGACTCGCATGGGCACTTTCATAGCACATGCATCTTCATCTGCCAGGATAGGTTGAGACGATAGTCTCAGCCGCAGAGACTGGAGGCGTAGCCAAAGAGGCACGACTCGCTCTTTAATCATCTCACCATGAGCAAACCAACCCAATACCGCTTCTCCTTCGGACCCTGGAACATCAGCGAGGGTGCCGATCCCTTCGGCCCCGAGGTCCGTCCCGTCTTCCCGCACGAAAAGAAATACGCCCTCTACAAGCCGATGGGCTTCGATGGCGTGCAGTTCCACGATGACGATGTCGTCCCCGGCATCGACGACCTCACGCCAGCGCAGATCACGAAGCAGTGCGCGAAGGTGAAGAAGATGCTCGATAACAACGGCCTCACACCTGAGTTCGTCGCCCCGCGACTGTGGTTTGCTCCTCAGACTGTCGATGGCGGCTACACGGCGAACAGTGCCAAGGATCGCCGCTACGCCCTCGATCGCACGCTGCGCACCATTGATGTGGCTCGCGAGATCGGCTGCGGGGCCATCGTGCTCTGGCTCGCCCGAGAAGGCAGCTACATCCGCGAGAGCAAAAACGCCCGCATCGCCTACCAGCGCATTTTGGAGACGATCAATGCCATGCTCGCGCACGACAAAGACATCGAAATCTGGATCGAGCCAAAGCCAAATGAACCCACCGATGCCGCCTACGTCCCCACTATCGGCCACGCCGTCGCCTTGGCTTATGCCTCCAGTGATCCAAAGCGTGTCAAAGGTCTGATCGAGACCGCCCACGCCCTCCTCGCCGGACTCGATGCCAGCGACGAAATGGCCTTTGCCCTGGCTCACGACAAGCTCGGCAGCGTCCACCTCAACGATCAGAACGGCCTCAAATACGACCAGGACAAAAACTTCGGCACTGCCAACCTGCGCGGCGCTTTCAATCAAGTCCGCGTCCTCGAAGAAGCCGGTTACGGCAAGAAGGGCGAGTTCATCGGCCTCGACGTGAAAGCCATGCGCACGCAGAAAGGCAAAGGCGTCACCTCCCACCTCACCGGCAGCCGCGAGATCTTCATGCACCTCGTGGAAAAAGTCCGCTCCTGGGATCGCAAACTCGAGCAGCAGATGATTGACGCACGCGACTACGAAGCGCTGGAACTCGCCGTGATGAAGCACATCATGGGCATCCGCTAAACCACCCACCTCCCCGACCATATTTCCATGAAACAATACCGCCTCAATCGCCTCTTCAACGCCAAGTCTGGCCGCTGCTTCGATGTCGCCGTCGATCACGGTTTCTTCAATCAGCCCGGCTTCCTCACCGGCATCGAAGACATGCGCTCCGTGGTGAAGACTCTCGTCGATGCCGCGCCCGATGCCATCCAGCTCACGCTCGGCATGGCGCGTCATTTGCAGGAGATCCCCGGCCGCTTCAAACCCAGCCTCGTGCTGCGCACCGACGTGGCGAACATCTACGGCAAAGAACTGCCCGACACCCGCTTCAGCCTCATGATCGAGGAGACCATGCTCCAGGCGGTGCGTTACGACGCCTCCTGCGTTTGCGTGAATCTCTTCCAGATCCCCGGCGCGCCTGAAGTGCATGCCCAGTGCGTGGAAAACATCCTCCGCCTGAAGCCGCAAGCCGACTACTACGGCATGCCCATGATGATCGAGCCGCTCGTCTTCCAGCCGAACGAAAAAGCCGGTGGCTACATGGTCAATGGCGACGAAACCGCCATCACCTACCTCGTCCGTCAGGCCGTGGAACTCGGTGCCGATATCGTCAAAGCCGACCCCACTGATGACGTCAGCGTCTATCACAAAGTCATCGCCGCAGCCTCCGGCATCCCGGTGCTTGTGCGTGGCGGTGGCCGCGTCAGCGACAAGGAAATCCTCGAACGCACCGAAGGCCTGCTGGCTCAAGGCGCGGCAGGCATCGTCTATGGCCGCAACGTCATCCAGCATCCGAAGCCCCAAGGCATCACCCGCGCCCTCATGGCGATGGTGCATGATGGAGCGAGCGTGAAAAAGGCGCTCAGCTTGATCAAGTAAGGTAATCTCTTCTTGATGACACTCCTTGACCTCTTGACTGACCGTCAATGAGGTCAAGACAGTGTTCATAAAGTCAAAGCCGCCAGCCGATAGAACTTCCCTGCGAGGCTCGTTTTACTTCCGCTTCAATTGGTCTGACCACCTGATCACCCTGCCATGACTCTCGATACAATCGCCCGACCGCCCTCCCTGGTGGAAAAAGTCTGCCAGAGCCTCGTCGCCATCGCACGGCGAGATCTCCAGGAAGACGATGGCTGGCTGCCCACCGAGCGAGAACTCTCCGCCCAGCTCGGCGTCAGTCGCAGCGTCGTGCGTGAAGCAGCAAAGCGACTCGAACTCCAAGGCCTCCTCGAGATCCGTCAGGGCAGCGGCATGAAGGTCGTGGACAAGCTGCACAAGCCCCTCAGCAGCGCTGTCCACATGCTCGTGCCGGATGAAAAACAGCGCCTCGTCCAGCTCACCGAAGTGCGTCTCGCCCTCGAACCCGAAAACGCACGCCTTGCCGCTGAACGTGCCACTGCGGCCGAACTCAAGCAGCTCAAAGCAGCGCATGAACGCCTGAAAAACTGCCAGGAATTCGAGACCCAGGTTCTCGCTGACATGGAGTTCCATTGCCTCATCGCCGAAGCCTCCGGCAACAAGATCGGCTCCCTGCTCATGCAGTCCCTATCCGATCTCCTGCAAACCAGCCTCAGCCACGGCTACCGCCTTGTCACCAAAGATCAGGCCGTCGCCGATCATGGCAAAGTCCTGGACGCCATCCTCGCCCGCAATTCCGCCGCCGCAGCCACAGCTATGAAGAACCACCTTCTTCACGCACGCGACGATCTCGGCCTCAAGAAAACTGCCTCACGCCGATGAAGCCATTCCTTCCCATTCTTCTCGCACCTTCAGTCCTCTTCTCTCAGGACTTCGATAAAGATATCCGCCCTCTCTTAAAAGAGCGCTGCGTCGAGTGCCACGGCCCCGAAAAGCAAAAAGCCGATCTCCGTCTCGATGCCAAACCGCACGCCTTCAAAGGCGGCGAAAGCGGCGTAGCCATCGTTCCCGCCAAATCGGACGCTTCACCACTCTTCCAACGCATCACCGCTTCCGGCGACGAACGCATGCCTCCGAAAGGCGAGCCACTCACCGCCGACCAAATTGCGAAAATCAAAGCCTGGATCGACTCCGGCGCCATCTGGCCTGAAAACGCCGAGGACAAAGCCGCCGCCGTCGATGAACGCGCGAACCACTGGGCCTACCAGCCACTGCCACCGCACAATCCCAACGCGACCATCGATTCCTTCATCGAAGCCAAGCTCCGCGAAAAAGGCCTCTCGATGTCTCCCCGCGCCGATGACCGCACGCTCATCCGCCGCGCCCACTTCGTGGTCACTGGCCTCCCGCCGTCCTTTTCGTCACTTCAGTCCTTTTCGTCCTTTGAGTCTCTTGTGGACCAGCTCCTCTCTTCCCGCCACTACGGCGAAAAATGGGCCCGCCACTGGTTGGACGTCGTGCGCTTCGCCGATTCGAACGGCTTTGAAACGAACCACGAACGTCCTCACGCGTGGCGCTATCGCGATTACGTCATCGATGCCTTCAACACCGACAAACCTTACGACCGCTTCATGTTCGAGCAGATCGCGGGGGACACCTGCGGCGCGGATGTCGCCACCGGATTCATCGTCGGCGGACCGATGGATCGCGTGAAGGGCCAGGACAAGAATTTGCAGCTCATGCAGCGCGCGGACGAGCTCTCTGACATGGTGAACACCGCCGGCACCACCTTCCTCGCCACGACGATGATCTGCGCGAAGTGCCACAACCACAAATTCGATCCCGTCACGCAAACCGACTTCTACGCCATGCAGGCCATCTTCTCCGGCGTGCAGCACGGCGACCGGCCCATCAAAGACGCCCGCTATGCCGCGCAGGAGAAAAAAGCCGACGAACTGCGCCAAAAACTCGCGCCGCTCACCACGAAGCTCGCCGAGTATCAACCGAAGGCCGTGCTTGGTCGTCGCGTGACGCCCGGCGAAGAGGAAGCCACCTTCTTGAAGACCCCGCAGGGCGTCAAAGCCACCGAATACGATCCCGGCACCGAGGCGGGCCAGCTCAGCGATCCCGGTGATGCGCATCGCTTTCCGAACATCGGCGAGAGCTACCGCTACTTCGTCGAGCCGCCCGGCACCGACTGCGTCGCGTGGACACCGAAACGCACTGGCAAGCATCGCATTTGGGTGAGCTGGGGCGTGTGGACCACGCATGCGCCGGATGCACGCTTTATTCTCGAAACGAACGGCAAGCAGACCGAAGTCGGCACCATCAACCAACGCCAGTTCGCCGATGGAAAGCCCGCGCTCGCCGGCAAAAAACGCTGGAGCGGCCTCAAGAGCCTCGGCGACCACGAACTCACCGAAAACAGCCGCATCCTCCTCCGCATGGGCACCACCAGCGCCCCGATGGCCGCGGACATTCTCCTTCTCGAAGACCTCTCTGCTGAAACTCACGCATCAAGCATCACGCATCCCTCTCCTCACATCCGCCCACCGGTCTCGCACACCGCGAACACCGATCTCTTCGCTACCACGACCGCCAAGCACCTCCGCTTCACCATTCTCGACAGCTACAGCAACAACGCGTGCATCGACGAACTGGAGGTCTTCGGCCCCAGCGGCGAAAACGTCGCGCTGAAGGCCAAAACGACCTCCGGCGGCGATTACGGCCCGTCGCCGATTCACAAGCTGGAGCACATCAACGACGGCAACTACGGCAACAGCCGCAGTTGGATCGCGAAGGAGAAAACCGGCTGGGTGCAGTTCGACTTCGCGCAGCCGCAGGAGATCAGCCGCGTCGTCTGGAGCCGCGATCGCAGCTCCAGCGGCCGCGCTTTCGAGGATCGACTCGCCACCGCGTATCGCATCGAGGTTTCCAGCGATGCGAAGACCTGGAAAACCGTCGCCAGCCATGCGGATCGCCTCAGCGCCCGCTTCAATCGCAAGATCAAAGCCATTCCATCCTCCTTGAATGCACCCGCAGATCTCGTCGCGAAGGTCGATGCGCTGCAAAAGGAGCTTCAAAGCTTCACCGAGCCGCCGATGGCCTACGCCGGCACCTTCAAGCAGCCCGAGCCCACGCATCGCCTGCATCGCGGCGACCACATGAGCCCGCGCGAAATCGTCGCGCCCGATGCGCTCTCCGTTTTCAAAAGCCAGCTCGGCAGCCTCAATCTCCCGCCCGATGCTCCCGAGCAGCAACGCCGCCTCGCCTTCGCCAAATGGCTCACCGATCCACGCAACCCGCTGCCCGCCCGCGTCATGGTGAACCGCATCTGGCATTACATCTTCGGCATCGGCCTCGTCGCCACGCCGAGCGACTTCGGCCACATGGGCTTCAAACCCACGCACCCTGAGCTTCTCGACTGGCTCGCGAATGAATTCATCAAGAGCGGTTGGAGCGTGAAGCACATTCAAAGGCTCATTCTCACGTCACGCACCTTCCAGCAAGCCAGCAGCTTAGAGCAAAGAGCGAAGGGTAAAGAGTCCCAATCCCGCGAAGCGTCTGACTCTACGCCCTTTGCCCTTAGCTCTAAGCTCGATGCGACGAACACACTTCTCTGGCGCTTCTCCCCACGCCGTCTCGATGCCGAAATGATCCGCGACAGCATCCTCGCTGTCACCGGCAACCTCGATCTCACACCCGGCGGCCCCGGCTTCATGCTCTACGAGCCAAACGCGAACTACGCCCGCAACTGGATCGCCGAGACCGGCGAATTCGAGCGCGAAGACTACCGCCGCATGATCTACGCGCTGAAACTCCGCATGGAGCCCGATGCCATCTTCGCCGCCTTCGATGCGCCCGACGGCGGCCAAGTCTGCCCCAGCCGCCCAAGAAGCACAACACCGCTCCAAGCCCTCAATCTCTTCAACAGCTCCTTCCTGCTCGAACAAGCCGACAAGCTCGCAACGAAGGCCAAAACCATCCCACAAGCCTACCAACTCGCCTATCAGCGCCAGCCCTCAAACGACGAACTCACCGCCGCCGAAGCCTTCGTGAAGCAAGAAGGCCTGCAAGCCTTCTGCCGCGCCCTGCTCAACTCGAACGAGTTTCTCTTCATCGAGTGATTCAGGAATCAGGAATCCAAAATCATGAATCCCATTCTAAACCGCCGCACCTTCCTCCAGCAGACCGTCCACGGCCTCGGCAGCATCGCGTTCCTCGATTTGCTCGCTCGCGATCAGCTCCTCGCTGCCTCCGGCCCGATTCGTCCCATCATCGACCCCGCGCGACCGTTCGCCGCCCGCAAACCGCACTTCGCGCCGAAGGCCAAACGCGTCGTCATGGTCTTTTGCAGCGGCGCGTTGAGCCATGTCGATACCTTCGACTACAAACCCGCTCTCTTCAAATACCACGACCAGCCAATGCCCGGCGGCAACGTCGTCACCTTCCAAGGCGAGCAGGGAAACCTCATCAAACCGCTGCGCGACTTCAAACCGCGCGGCCAGTCCGGCAAGATGACCTCCGATCTGCTGCCGAAGCTCGGCGCATGCGCGGACGACTTCTTTTTCTGCCACGGCATGACGTCGAAGACGAACACGCACGGCCCTGGCGAGACCTTCATGTCCACCGGACAAACGCTCGAAGGCTTCCCTTCCGCCGGTGCGTGGGTGAACTACGCGCTCGGCGCCGAAAACGAAAATCTGCCGTCCTACATCGCCATTCCTGATCCGCGCGGCAATCCGCAAGCCGCGGGCAACAACTGGAGCGCCGCCTTCCTCCCCGCGGCGTATCAAGGCACCGCTTTCAACGCCGAAAATCCCATCCGCTTCCTCGCGCGACCCGAGGGCATCTCCGCGAGCACCGATCGCGCCACGGCGGACTTCTTGAAGCGACTCAACGAGCGTCATCTCGAAAAATTCCCCGGCGACAGCGAACTCGCCGCGCGCATCGCCAGCTACGAACTCGCCGCGAAGATGCAGATGACTGTGCCCTCGCTCACCGATCTGAGCAGCGAGCCCGCGCACGTGTTGAAAATGTATGGCGCTGACGATCCTACGAATGCCGTGAAGGCCGGTTACGCGCGGAATTGCATCCTCGCGCGTCGCCTGTGCGAGCAGGGCGTGCGCTTCGTGCAGGTCTTCAACGGCGCGTATGCCATGGGCGAGGGCGTCGGCAATTGGGACGGCCACAAGACCATCGCCACGCAGTATCCCGGCCACGCCGAGATCCTCGACCAGCCCACCGCCGCGCTCTTTCTCGATCTCAAGCAGCGCGGCCTGCTCGCCGACACGCTGTTCGTTTTCTGCACCGAGTTCGGCC
>CAYMHJ010000152.1:0-14571 GCA_964390165.1 uncultured Prosthecobacter sp.
GTTCGCTTTCTTTTGGAGGAAATACTGCCTGAGGTGCAGCAGCGCCACGCGGTGAAATTTCGCCCGCAGCCGGAGGCATGGGCCATCGCGGGAGGCTCTTCCGGTGGCATCTGCGCCTTCACCGCCGCGTGGGAGAGGCCGGACAAAATCCGCAAGGTGCTCTGCTGGGTGGGCACGTTCGTCGATATTCGCGGCGGCAATGCCTACCCTTATCTGCTGCGCATCACGGAGAGGAAGCCAATCCGGGTTTACCTGCTGGATGGCACGAACGATCTCGACAACAAGTTCGGCAACTGGCCGCTGGCGAACCGGATGATGAAGGCGAGCCTGAAGTACATGGGCTACGACCACCGCGTGGACTGGACGGACTGCTTCCATGGCAGCAAGGGCATGTCCCCCATGCTGCCAGACGCCCTGCGCTGGCTTTGGCGGGATGTGAGGTGAGATGAAGGAGCGGTTTGACAGCGGGATAGCACTGCGGGAATGGCATCCCGCCTGCTTGCAGATTCGGTTCCCGTTTCTGCCTGATCCCAGGCGGTTCACGGAATTGGCAGAGAATTCCTGGAGTCAGGAGCCGCTTGACGCTGTATTCCCTCCGGGCATTCCTCCGCCGCAAAACCTCATCACGACTCCCTACTCCGACTCATGCTCCCGACTCTTGCCGCTGCTGCGGCCGCCCATGCCTTGCCTCCCTACTGGATGATCCTGCCCTTTGCGGCCCTGCTGTTGAGCATCGCGCTGATGCCGTTGTTTGCGGTGCATTTCTGGGAACACCATTACCCAAAGGTGGCCGTGGGGCTGGGGCTGGTGACGGCGGTTTACTACACGCTGGTCAGGCATGACTGGCATGCGCTCCAGCATGCTGCCCATGAGTATGTGAGCTTTATGGCGCTGGTGGGGTCACTCTTTGTGATCTCGGGTGGGATCAATATTCGCGTCAAAGGTGAGGCGACACCTCTGCGCAATGTGATCTTTCTGGCGGTGGGGGCGGTGCTCTCCAACTTCATCGGAACCACCGGGGCCTCGATGCTGCTGATCCGCCCGTGGATTAAGATGAACAAGTACCGCATCACGAGCCATCACATCGTGTTTTTCATCTTCGTGGTGAGCAACTGCGGCGGAGCGCTGACGCCGATCGGTGATCCGCCTCTATTTCTGGGCTTCCTGCGCGGTGTGCCCTTCTGGTGGGTGCTGGAGCATGCCTGGCTGGGCTGGCTGATCTGTGTGCTGCTGCTTCTGGCGGTGTTTTATGTCATGGATGCCATCAATTTCCGCCGTGCACCAAAGGAGGTGCGGGAAAAGGAGACGGCGGAGGAGCACTTCTATTTCCGCGGACTGCCAAACCTGGGCTTTTTGGGCCTGGTGCTGGCGGCTGTCTTCCTGCCAAAAAGCGTGCAGGAGATGGTGATCGGCGGAGTGGTGAGCGTGCCCGCACTGGTGATGATCGCCGCCGGGGTGGGCTCCTACCTGACTTCGAAGCCTGAGATTCATGAGGCGAATGACTTTAACTTCGGGCCGGTGAAGGAGGTGGGCTACCTCTTCGTGGGCATCTTTTTGACCATGATCCCGGCCCTCCAAATCCTGCAAAGCGGGGAGGCGGTGAAGCTCACCTCGCCCACGGGTTATTACTTTGCCACCGGGGCACTCTCAGCCTTCCTGGACAATGCGCCGACCTACCTGAGCTTCCTGGCAGCAGCGATGGGGGCGGAGAAGCTTTCAGTGGAGTCGGCGGCGGATGTGCTCGGCTTCTCCGCAGCGCACGCACGCTACCTGATCGCCATCTCACTCGGCGCAGTTTTCTTCGGAGCCGGGAGCTACATCGGCAACGGGCCGAATTTCATGGTCAAGGCCATCGCAGACAAGTCGAAGGTCCACACGCCGGACTTCCTGCGCTACATGTGGCAGTTTTCCATCCCGATCCTGCTGCCGATCCTGATCGTGGTGGGGTGGCTGGTAATCCGGTGAAGTCGCCGAGTGGGCACGGAAGTGTGATGAGTGACTTTCCAAAAAGCTGTTCATGGGATATAAAGCACACCGATGACTCCCCCCCAAACTTTTCGTAGCATCTGGATGCTCTGCCTGCTGATTGGAATCGGCTGCTGGCTGACTTGGAAGATCCGGCCGAGCGGGCAGGATGAGCGGTGCCAGCTCTCCTCTGCAAGCAGCGTGCCGCTGCAAGGTAAGCAGGAGCCTACTGCCGCCAGTCAGCCACCTGTGAAGGTGATGAAATCTTTATCCGGGGACGGCAGTCTGGCAAGCGCGCTCGAGAGTGTGCGCCGAGCAGTCCAGCCTCTGAGTGCGGCACAGTCTGTCCTGCCGGACAATGCGGGTGTGAGCTTCTTTGCCGCGCACCCTGGGCAGCAACTTACGGCACGCTTTCGAAAAGGTGACATGGTGCTGGGGTCAGGCCGTGCCGATCATGCCTGGAGCGCTGCGCTGCGCTGGCTGAATCCGGCATCAACTGAGTCGGAGGCACTCCCGGCCAGGACTGCGCAGAACCGTGTGGAGTATTCCCATGCTGGCGGCGTGGTGGAGTGGTATGAAAACAGGCAGGAGGGGCTGGAGCATGGCTTCATCGTCCAGAGCGGATCTCACCTTACCGAAGCGGATGGCTCGAGACTACGCCTCTCTCTCGCTGTCTCGGGATTGCAAAGTCGGGGCACCGAAGCGGCGGTGGACTTCGTGGACCCGGCTTCCCGGCGGCCCGTCTTCCGCTACGGGAAGCTGAAGGTCTGGGACAGCCAGGGCCGGGTGCTGGACTCGGCTCTGGAGGCCACGGACGCAGGCGTGGACATCACCATCGCCGCCGCAGGCGCGGTGTATCCGCTGACGGTTGATCCCCTGATCACCTCTCTGGAGGCGGTGCTGACTCCTGAATTTACGGGAGACGGCGCGCCACAGGACAGGCTGGCGCAATCAATCGCGTTGGTGGGAGATACGGTGCTGATCGGGGTGCCAAATGATGATACGGCTGGCGGGCTCGAAGCCGGGAGCGTTTATGTTTTCACCCGCACGGCTGGCATCTGGACTCAGCAGGCGCGACTGACGGCATCTGATGGTTCTGGGTCAGATCTCTTTGGTTTCTCGGTGGCCATATCGGGCAACACCGTGCTGGTGGGAGCCTATTCGGATGACCGCCCGAGCCTCGCGAATTCTGGCAGTGCCTATGTTTTCACCCAGAATGCCGGAGTCTGGAGCCAGGAGGCTAAGATTGAAGCTGTGGATTCTTTGCAAGGCGATGGGTTTGGCTACTCGGTGAGCCTGTCTGATGATACGGCGCTTATCGGCGCGCCATTCGATGAGCCGACCACCGTTCTGGCGAACAATCATGGCAGTGCCTACATCTTCACCCGTAGCGCCGGCGTCTGGAATTTGCAGCAAAAGCTCGTGGCGGCAGATGCCCTGCTCGGGGACAACTATGGATTCAGTGTCTCCCTGGAAGGGGATACTGCGCTGATCGGGGCACCGAAAGCCAATGTCTCCAGCGTCACAGACTCCGGGGCCGCATATGTGCATGTGCGCAACGGTGCGACCTGGACGCAGCAGAAGAAGCTCACTCCCGGCCCTCCTTCAGATGCCGCTGCTTCAGACCAATTCGGCCAGTCTGTCGCGCTCTCCGGGGAAACGGCCCTCATCGGTGCCTATCAGGATGACCACACGCTGCCTCAGGTGGCCTCGAACGGCGGCAGTGCCTATGTCTTCCTGCGTAGCGGCACCACCTGGAGCCAGCAGGCCAAGCTGGTGGCCGCTGATACGGGAAACGACAATCGCCTCGGCTCATCTGTTGCACTGGATGGTGACCTCGCCGTGCTCGGCGCCCCTGACCCGATCCTTACCGCACCAGGCCCAGGCAGCGCATATGTGTTTGCCCGCACTGCCGGGGTGTGGACCCAGCAGCAGAAAATACAGGCTGCCGATGGAGCGGCTGGGCAGCGACTTGGCAGTGCGGTCGCCATTTCAGGCGGAACTCTACTAGCAGGTGCACCCTACCAGCGTAGCGAGGCCGGGGAGGAGGCTGGATCAGCCTACGTTTATGTCCTGGACGCCAGTGTGTGGAGCTTTCAACAAAAGCTGACTGCGGGGGACGGTGCCTCACGCGATGTCTTCGGACTCAGCGTGGCGGCGTCCGGCAGCAGCGTACTCGTAGGTGTCCCCTATGATGACACTGCTTCGGGTATTGATGCCGGCTCCGCCTATGTCTTCATCCGCAATGGCTCAGTCTGGCAAATTCAGGGCAGGCTGACCTCCTCCACAGCGGTAGCCAATGATTACTTCGGCACCTCCGTGGCCATCGACGGCGACTTCGCCGCCATCGGTGCTCCACAGATTGATCCCGAGCAGGAGCTGGAATCTCTGCGCGGCCCTGGAAAGGCATTTGCCTTTCAGCGCACAGGTGCTGCCTGGTCCAGCTCTCAAAGTCTGGTGCCCTCAGAAGCCCAGGCGAATGATGATTTCTTCGGCTTGTCCGTGGCTGTTTCCAGCGGCAGCGCCGTGGTCGGGGCTCCCCGGCATGACCCCTCATCTCGGGCCAATGCCGGAGCCGCTTATGTCTTCCTGGAAAGTGGTGGCTCCTGGACCCAGCAGGCCAAGCTTCTGCCATCGGACTCGACGGCTGCGGATCAGTTTGGCTTCTCGGTCGGGCTTTCGGGAGAGACGGCCCTCGTCGGCGCACCATTGGACAACAGCCCGGCCGCCGATGCCGGCAGCGCCTATGTCTTCGTCCGTGCTGCGGAGGTGTGGACCCAGCAGCAGAAACTTACGGCCACCGGAGCCGCTTCCCTGGATGACTTCGGGCGCAGCGTGAGTATCTCACGTGACACTGTTCTGGTGGGAGCCCCACTGGACGATGTAAGCGGAGTCCTGGACACGGGCAGCGCCTATGTCTTCCAGCGCACCGGACTGGCCTGGGCGCAGCAGGCACAACTGAACGCCGCCAGTCCCCTGGAAGCTGATCTTTTTGGCAAGTCTGTCGCCATACTGGGGGACACGGCTCTGGTGGGAGAGCCTGCGGATGATTTAGGGGTGGAGAATGCCGGCAGCGCTACGGTTTTCATCCGCACGGCCACCGCCTGGAGTCACGAGGCTCTGCTCAGTTCCAGCGAGGCGGCGGGCTTTGATGTCTTTGGCAGTTCTGTGGCGCTTTCGTCCAGCTTCGCTGTCGTCGGCGTGGCTCGGGATGACTCATTCTCGCCTGTCACGAATGATCCCCGCATTGACCACGGCAGCGTCCAGATCTTCCGTCTTGGCGTATCCCCCTTGGAAGCCTGGCGCACGACCCATTTTGGCTCACCCGACAACTCGGGAGATGGAGCTGATGGGTTTGATTTCGATCATGATGGCCTGGCCAACCTGCTCGAATGGGCCGGGAACCTAAACCCGACAATCACCAGCACCTTCCCCGCGTCCGCCTCACGCGAGGGTGCTGAACTCGTCTTCCTCTATTCCCGCAGCACCTCCGCCCAGCAGGCCGGGGCGGTGTTCATCGTGGAATGGAGCGATTCCCTGGCAGACCTGGGCTGGAGCACTGAAGGTGTCATCCAGACACAACTCACGGACGATGGCACGCTGCAAAGCGTACGCACCACCGCGCCTGCTGGAGAATTGGGCCGCCGCTTCATCCGGCTGCGGGTGCAGGCTCCGTGATCCCGTATGGAATGCAGCAGGGCTGGGGCTCCTTTTGTCCGCAGAATGTTTCGTCTTGCCTGCTTAGCACTGCGGCTCCTAGACTGAATGATGCGCCCGCTTTCTCTCCTTTTCTGTCTGCTCTTGGCCGCCCATCTTAGTGGGCCTTGCTCCGGTGCGGACAAGCCAAAAATCATCCGCTCATGGAAATCGTCTGATGGCCGTGAACTCAAGGCCGAACTGCTCGACTTCGATGCCAGGGAGATCAAGATCAAGCGCATGACGGACTTTCAGATCATGAAGGTGCCGGTGGACAAATTCAGCGCTGAAGACCAGGCTTTCGTGGCAGGACTGTTGCATGAACGCCATCTTGATGAAGGGATGACCAAGGGCTCCTATGCCGGGAAGATCACGGGTGCTTTTGAGAAAGCTGTATCAAAGCAGGGCCTGAACTTCCAGATCTTTGGCGACACGAAGTGGGATGCCACCCAGCGCTACCCTTTGGTGATCTGGCTGCATGGTTCCGGCCAGAGCGGCAGTGACAACCAAGCCCAAATGGGCGGACCGACCAAGCTTTTCACCGATGTCGAGCACCAGAGTGCCAATCCCTGCTTCATGATCGCTCCGCAGTGCCCCGACGCGGAAACCGGCTGGAATAAACAGGTGGCGGATAACCTGATGGCACTGATCGCCGATCTCAGCGGCAATCTGCCGATCGACCTGAAGCGGCTGTACCTGACAGGAAGCAGCATGGGCGGATTTGGCACCTGGAGCCTATGCGCAAAGTACCCCAACGTCTTCGCCGCCGGGGTGCCGCTCTGCGGTGGTGGTGATCCCAAAAAAGCCGAAGTGCTGAAAAGCGTGCCCATGTGGGTCTTTCACGGCGACCAGGATCCCATGGTGCCGGTCGAGCGCAGTCGTGTGCCTGTGGAGGCTGTGAAGGCGGCCGGTGGTGTCCTGATGAAATACACAGAGTTCCCTGGAGTCGGCCACAGCCTGACCGGCTTGGTTTATCCCATGCCAGAACTCCACCGCTGGCTCTTCGAGCAGCGTCTCGCCCCGGCGCGCGTGGGTGAGAAAGCAGAGTGACCTGGGGCCAGGCAAGATCGGCGGAAAGGCCAAGCCGAATGAAAAACAACGGTTCCGCTGCTTGCCGCCATGCGTATCTCCGCTACTTAACCGTCCCGAACTCCAACGAATCAACATTATGGCACACACTCTTCCAGCCCTCCCTTACGACAAAGCAGCTCTCGAGCCGCATATCGACGCCACCACGATGGAGATCCATCATGGCCGCCATCACAACGCCTACATCACCAACCTGAACAACGCCATCGCCGGTAATGCCGAGCTGGAAGCGCTGTCCATCGAGGACCTTTGCAAGAACATAGGCACCGTGCCGGAAGGTATCCGCGCTGCTGTCCGCAACAATGGCGGTGGTCACTTCAACCACAGCCTCTTCTGGAATATCATGGGACCGAACGCTGGTGGTGTTCCGACCGGTGAACTCGGCGAGGCCATCATCGCCGCTTTTGGTTCCTTTGATGCCTTCAAGGAAGCCTTCGCCAAAGCTGGAGCCACTCGCTTCGGTTCCGGTTGGGCCTGGCTGGTCGTCAAGGACGGCAAGCTGGCCGTCACCTCCACGCCAAACCAGGACAACCCACTCATGGACGCCAGTGGCACACCGATCCTCGGCTGCGATGTCTGGGAGCACGCCTACTATCTGAAATATCAGAACAAGCGTCCTGATTACATCGCTGCCTGGTGGAACGTGGTGAACTGGCCCGCTGTCGCCGACCTCTTCGCCAAGGCCAAGTAAGCTGATTTGGTTTTCCCCGGCCTCCAGGTTCCTCATGAGCCTGGAGGCTTTTTTATCATTCCGGCGAACGAGCCTGTGCCAAAAAAACAGCCGAAACCTTGCGGTTCCGGCTGTGGTTGAGGAGTAGTTGTCGCGGCAGATTAGGCGGCGGCAAGTGCGGCTGCCTTCTTTTCGAGGGCGTTCTTGGCCTGATTGGCGATTGCCGCAAAGGCGGCTTCGTCGCGCACAGCGAGATCGGCGAGGACCTTGCGGTCGATCGTGATGCTGGCGGCGTTCAG
Source organism: uncultured Prosthecobacter sp. (assembly GCA_964390165.1). GTDB lineage: Bacteria > Verrucomicrobiota > Verrucomicrobiia > Verrucomicrobiales > Verrucomicrobiaceae > Prosthecobacter. The sequence goes on from CAYMHJ010000152.1 coordinate 7,720, forward strand.
ACCTTCGATGAGGCGGCTGTAGGTGATGCCGAGCGGACGTGCGGCGGCATTGATGCGCTGTACCCACAGGTTGCGGAAGTTGCGCTTACGGACCTTGCGGTCGCGGTAGTTATACGTCATCGCCTTGCGGACAGCGTCCTTGGCGTAACGGAAGTGAGTTTTGCGGAAACCTTGGAAGCCTTTCGCTTTCGCGATGGTGCGCTTCCTGCGTTTACGACTTGCTGGGGCGTTAGTTGCTCTGGGCATTTTCTTTGTCGGTGATCAGACTGTTGATGGATTCGATGACCGGACTCATCTGAACTTAGGTCTCGCGGGGGCTCGACCAGTCCGGAACATCTTGGCCTCCATTGGGGAGGCCTGTGGTCAAGGGCTTATCTGTGCGAGAACGGCATGTTCGCGAGGACGGCTTTCTTATCCACTTCTGCCACGAGGGCGACTTTGCCAAGGTTGCGTTTCCGTTTCCGGTTCTTGTTCTGGAGGATATGGCGCTTGCCTTGTTTACGGCGCAGCACTTTACCCGTACCAGTGACTTTGAATCGTTTGGAGACGGCTTTTCTTGTTTTGGCTATACCAGGATTTTTGGACATAGGGGCGGCGAAGGTGGCGGCGATCCCCGGATTGGCAAGGTGTTTTTCACATGATTGAGAAGTGGCGAAAATGCCCCGAATCCCCTCGCAAACATGCTCGACGGGATGCTCCGCCTTTGCTGTGATACACCTCCCCACCGTGCTGACTCCCGCCTCCAAATTTCTTTTCTTCTGCCTGCTGCTGGCCTCCCGGCTGCCTGCGCAGACAGAGTCGGGCTTTGAAAAGTCCTCCTTGGCCTGGCGGACAGCGCTGCACTTCGATCCGGGAGCGGAGGTTCCGCTGCGGTCCCTGGTGGAGCTTTATGAAAAAGCAGGTCGAGTGGTGGAATTGGTGACGCTTTACACGCAGCACCGGGCGCAGTTCCCCCAGGATGAAAACGCCGCCGTGGTGCTGGCGCGGCTTTTCATCTCGATGAAGGACGCCAGGGCAGAGTCTTTTCTCCAAGAGACCATGGCCCGGCATCCGCAAAATGCGCTGCTGAGGCGGGCACAGGCGGAATGGCTGGAGCAGCGTTTCGATCCCCGCGCGTTGGAGAGTCTGGATGCGGCGGTGATGCTGGAGACTGCTGTGCCTGCGCGGCGGGCGCAGTGGCTCGGGGAGATGATCAAGGCGGCGGCTCAGGCTGGGCGTGAGGATCTGGTGTCTGCCCGGCTTTCGGCGCTGACGGAGGAGTCGGTTTTTACTCCGGCACAGCGTCTTCACTGGGCTCACAGTTGCCTGGAGGCGGGATTTAAAAAGAGTGCGGTGGCAGTGCTGAAGGGGGGGGATTTTTCCCAGTTGCGAGGCGATGAGGCGGTGGAAGCACTCTTTGTTCAGGCTCGTGCAGCCTGGGCGGCAGATCAGAAGTCCGAAGCGGCACGGCATGCCCGCGACTTGCTCGCCTTGCTGGCTCCAGACCACTGGCGGTGGGAGGAGGCTAAGCGCCTGCACTGGCAGACGGCGGATGAAAAGGAGCGCGAGACGTTCCTGACCACGGCGGCGAGTGTCTGGAAAGCTGCCCCTGCGAATGAGACTGTGGCACTGAGCTACGGGGAATTGCTCGTCCTCGCGGGGCGGCGTGATGAAGCTCTCAAAGTATGGCTGGAGGCGCTGCTTTCGCTGCCGACTGGGAGGTTGATCGAGTCCCGTGTGATCCAGCTCTTCGAGTCGATGCGGCGGGAGGAGGACTTGCTCGGATTTCTGCAGGAGCGGGTCAGTACGCAACCGGAGCGGGAAGACCTGCGGCTGCAACTCGCCCGGCGTCTGCTTCAGCTCGGGCGCATGGAGGCAGGGCTCGACGCGCTGGCGGAACTGCTCAAAGAGAAAGAACCTAAGGAGCGAGTGACGACGCTGCTTCAGACTGCCCGCTTGCTGCGCCTGCAAAACCTGTTTAGCGAGGCCGCCCGTGTGCTGGAGGTGGCTTTGACCGCTGATCCACAACGCTGGGAGGTAAGGAAGGAACTGGCGGAAATTCATCTGCTGATGAAACGACCGGAGGAGATGGAGAAGCTCTTTGAGCTGGAGATGGGGGATGATGTCACTGCGGAGGTGCGGATGGAGATCGCGCAGTTCCTGATCACTCGGAAGATGTGGCTGCAAGCACGTCGGATGCTGGAGGTCTGGATTCAGCAGAAGCCGGGTGACTTCGACGCGCGGCTGCTGCTCGCGCGGGTGGAGTCGCTGGCTGGAGACTCGGATGCGGCAGAACGGCGGCTCAGTGAATGCCGCGCCAACAGTGACACGGAGGCACGGTATGCGGCATGGCTCGCCGTGGCCTGGGAAAGAGCCATGGAGCTGGAGGAGACGGAGGCTTTCATTGAGGTGGAGCGTCAGCACCTCTGGCCGAAGGCGGGTGAGATCTGGGGGGCGGAGCGCCTGAAGAAACTTGGCGCGCTGGCCGGACAAACGATGCAGTTACGCCTGCATGATGAGACGGAGAAACTGCTCCGTGCTGCATTGTCTGAGCCGGAGATGCCTGCTCCGGCCAAGGTCGAGCTTCGGAGGCAATTGATCAGCGTGCTGGATGGTCGTGAAGAGAAGCGCAAGGTGATGGAGATGGAGATCGAGGCGGCACTGAAGGATCATCTGGCGGACGGAAAGGAAGATCTGCGTCTAAGGCTGGCGCTGATGTATTTTCAGGCGAAGCGGCTCGATCTTTGGCGCTCCATGATGATGGCGCTGGTGCCGGAGCGCTGCGAAGACGTGTCTTTGCTGCAACGTGCGCTGTTGAATGCGCGCCAAACGGATCTGATGCCGATGGCGGTAGCCATGGCCGAACGAATGGTGCGGCTTCAGCCGGATGAGAAGGCACGCTGGATCACCTGGACTTCCATGCTCGTGGAGTCGGGGGAGGAGGCGAGGCTGCGTCTCGCGCTGCGGGAGATGCGAGCGCGGGCGGCGGCCTGGAAACTGAGCGATGCTGCGCAGGAGACGCTGCGCCGTCATCTGGCGGCGAGCTGCTGGCGCACTGTCGGGGAGGTGATAAGTGACCCGCAGCGTAGTGCTGATGAAGCGCTGCTCTGCCTCGGCGAACTCGATCAAACTGAGCGTCAGACGCAGCGCCGCCTCTGGCTGGCCTGGGCGCGCGGGATGCTGGCGCTGCGCTCTGGAGACGAGACTTCGCTGGCCGATGCGCGTGCAGCCTTGAGCGGAAACGAGGAATGGGTCGTGTTCCCCGACGGGCTTTCGCTTTCCCTCATGGAGGCCCGGCGAATGCTCGAAACTGCGGCTCCCGCACCCGAAGTGAAGATCGCACCCAAGTCAGGCGACTACTCGAATCCGGCCAAGTTGAGCTGGGTCTTCCAGCCGCAGAACAAGGCCGATCTTCAGCGCTGGTGCCTCACGCCAGATGGGAGGACGCTGCTGGTCCAAGATACGTTTGGCCGGCTTTACGCCGTAGATCGTCGCACGGGGAAACAGCTCTGGGACTGGCGGCGAAGCCGGGCTGCAGTGCCTGCTGCGCCTACCCGTGATGGCGGTGAGATGGTGAGCTATCCGGTGGAATGGTGCGTGAGTGATGAACACCTCACCGTGCTTGATGAATCAGGCATCGTTTGTTTGCGCATCGCTGACCATTCGGTCGAGTGGGAAATACCTGCACCCGGCTTGGTCCATACCGGAGCGCAGGGCACGCTGGCTCAATCGGGGAGGCGAGTGCTCTGGTGGCGGGCGGCTCTGGGGCGCTTGGAGGCTCTCGATGAGACGAATGGCAAGCGGCTCTGGTCCCGACTGATCCCGTCGCTTGGTGAGGCGGCGAAATCGAATCTAAATTCCCCCGTCTGGCTGATGAGCGGCATGCGCTGTGATGCTGATCGAGCCGTCATCTGGGGCAGTGGCACCGCTGTGGTTCGTGTGTGCGATGGTGCTTTGCTCTGGAAAGCCGCCACCAGCGAACAACCGCTGAGTTTCCCGCTTCAACTGGATGACACCGCCTCGGTGAATGCCGACGTCAGCACTCATGGGGCGGCCTTCCTTTCCTCAGCCACGGCAGTGCGCCCCTTCACCAGTCATGCCAGTTCGTCCACGCTGCTCCTGGCCAACTCCCACGCGATTCCCAGCTACGGTTATCCCGGCATGTATGGCAGCGCGCAGAGCAGTCCATGGCTGCTTTGGGGCGGGGAAGGGGAGCGCTGGCTTCAGGGGGATGGGCTGTGGCTGATCAGCCAGAACATGGCTTCCGCTCGCTATTCCGCGCTGGGCTTCCCGAGCACGCTTACCTCGCGTTCACGTTCGCCGTTTTATCTCGGGGCCGCGACTCCAGTCGGCACGGCTGGGCGCAACCTCATCGCCGCCAGCGAGCGTGGCGTTTTTAAAATCATGCCTGATGGCAGTGCCCGCGCACTGGTCATATATATGGTTCGTGAAAACTCGCCCGAAAAGCATCCGCTGCCAGCCGTGGGCATGGATGGAACTTTGCTCATGGTCGCCGATGCTGAGCAGGTGCGTGTGATCGATGCTCTCAGCAGTGTGACGCTTTGGGAAAAGCCATGGCCAGCGGATGCCGCCGCGATCATCGCCTCCGAGCGTGAGGCCATGAAGCCCTGGCAAAGCCTGCGCTGGAGTTCTCGCGGGCTTTCTTTCTACGATGGTCGTGGCCGCACTCAGGTCTGTGAATGGCGTGCTCTGATGAGCGGTGGTGATCTCATGCTGCCCGCCGGCACGAGATCGCTGATCTGTCTGCGCTGCGGGGAGTAGCCTTACTCCGCGTCGATGTCCCAGGCTTTCATCCAATCAGTCTTTTGCAGTTTCCAGCCATCTTTCAGCAGCCGCTGCTCCATGTCGGGGAAGTGCGCGGCACCGTAGAAAATCGCGAGACGCTTCCTGCCTGCGTCGATCTGTTTTTTCATCACCTGCAGTGCGTGCTTGTTCCGCTCGCCGATGATCGCGGTGCCGTTCCCTGCCTCTACACCGGCCATGAGTTGCTCCACGCGGTCGAACTCGCTGCCGATCAGCCGCTTCAGGTCCGTGGCGCTGTCTTTGCTCATCAGCAGCGTCATGATCAGTGTCATGTCTGAGTTCGCCTTGCCGGAGTCTCCAGCCGCCGCCTGGGCCAGTGCGGCCTTCATCCAGAGAGTGATAAAGGTTTCCTTTTTCTCCTCCTGCTTTTCAAAGAATCCCTCGGTGCTGAGATCGGCGTGGACGAAGTTCTTCGCCTTGTAATCGATGCATTGGAGCTGGCTCTCCAGCTTCAGCGTGGCACGCATTTTTTCCTGGAGCGCGCCCAGCCACTGCAGCTTCGAGTCGCCATCGCCCACCTTGAGCTGATCCCGCTCTTCGATTGGCCGCCCCACGAGTTCGTAAAGCACGACCTCGTAGGTTTTGAAGCGCGCGTTCAGTGCTTCGAAGTATTTTTTATCGGCGATGTGGACAGCTCCGATCAGATCCACACTGACTCCGCTCGGTGAAAGGTAGCTCGCGATGGCGGTCTGCAGTGAGTCTCCCTCATCTGACTCGACGAAGCGGATGAAGTCCGTGGGTGCATGCACGGCTTCAGCTTTCTTTTCCTCCGCTGAGGTGGAAAGAATCGTGAGACCCATGGCGAGCACCAAGCGCTTCTTCATGGCGGATCAGTTGGCGAAGAGATTGTCAAAGAAGGTCTTCATCTCCTGCCACGAGGCTTGGTCGGCAGCTTCGTTGTAGGCCGCGCCCTTGGAGTTGTCATTGCCAGCTGCTTTTTGTGTGAAGGCATGGACGGCTCCGGGGTAAGACACGAGCTGATAGGCCACTCCAGCGTCTTTCATCTCCTTTTCAAAGGCGGCGATGTCTGCCGCAGGAACGAATGGGTCAGCCGCTCCGTGCAGTGCCAGCACCTTGCCCTTGATGTTTTTGCCATCGGCAGGCGTCGGGCTGTCGAGTCCGCCATGAAAGCTGACCACACCCTTTACGGGCGCTCCACTGCGCCCCAGTTCGATAGCGGCAGTGCCACCGAAGCAGTAGCCGATGCAGGCCACGCGGGAGGCATCTGTGCGGCCGTCCTTCATCAGCACTTCCAGCGCGGCGGTCAGTCGCTCACGCAGGAGGGAGCGGTTCTTTTTATACTTTCCTGCCTCCACGCCAGAGGCAGGTGGCTGCGGACGGATGCCCTTTCCATACACATCGGCCACGAGGACGTTGTAGCCGAGTTCGGCCAGCATTCTGGCGCGCATCTTTTCATTGTCGCTCACGCCCGTCCATTGATGGACGATCAGCACCGAGGGCCGCTTCGCTGCACTGGCATCATCAAAGGCAGCCCAGCCTTCGCAGTCGATACCGCTCGCTTTGTACTCCACGGGCTTTTCAATGATGGCAGCCACGAGTGGCAGTGAAAAGAGAGTGATGGCTGTGGTAAGGAGTCGTTTCATAAGTGGGTGAGGCTAGTTGGTGAAGTCCTGGGCTGCAAGCTGACTGCTCAGCCTATCAGCCCGTCGATGTTGATCAGGTGTAGCTGGCGGCCGTTCGCACCGTCTGGGGCGTCGATGCAGACGAGCTTTTCATCGCGGCTGCTGCGCGGGTGGCAGTCCACGCGCCATTCGCCCTTGTATTCCGGCGGCTGCGGGAAGTAGCCGAGGTCGATGCGCTTGTTTGTGGCGATGTGGTAAAGGTGCGGCGTCTGGATGCGGCGCACGCCTTTTGGGTAGGTGTCGTTGAGGATCCACTCGTTGTTCTTCAAATAGGTGAGATGGCCGCTGCCATCGAGCACGCCATGGCCGATCTCGGCGACAATGCCACTGTCCTTATCCTCGAAGAGGAAGTCGCCCCACTCGGGATTGCCGAGCCAGTTTTTTCCCTGCGAGAGGATGTGCGTGG
>CAYMHJ010000153.1:0-8047 GCA_964390165.1 uncultured Prosthecobacter sp.
ACGAAGCCCGCAAACGCGCCCTGCGTGATGCCGCCGAAAAACCGGATGAAGCGGCCCTGGATTCGATCACGCGGGCGAATCGAGAGACGGCGGCTTGGATGGAGCGGGGGTGGTAATTCCACTTTGGAGGCTCCTTTGCGACCAAAAGGACCCAATGATGCATTCTCCAGGCGTCTACTATGGTGATGGCAAACCGGCGGAAGCGCTTACTATCCGAATCCTTTGCTCAATCCACTAAACATCGAGTCCCTTCATGTCTGATTCTAAGACCAATTGCTCAAAGTGCGGCGTGTCTATGCTGCTTGTTACGGCACAAAGCACTGGTGGGCTATGCATGCCATGCAAAAATGGCAACCTTAAGCGCCTCACTGCCCGAGAGCCTGTGATCGTCTCGTGTGAAATTTGTTCGAAGTACACTCCTCGATTGTTGATCATTACTGAAGCTCGCAGTTTACTGGAAGTTTTGGACCATACTCGTCATGTAGGCGACTCAAGCCATCCCAATAACTTCGAGATGGAAGCACAAAGGGCCTTACTTCGGCACTTTATTCGAGTTCATCACGACTTTCGCCTTCATGACGATCATTGGGGACGCACAGGCTGGGCGCTGCTAAACCTTTTCGAGCAGGGCAAAGCCACCATTGAGGTCGAGCAGAAAAAATATCTGTTCTCTGATGTCACAAAGGCGGAGTGGCAGGAAGGAGATCACCCCCTTGGTATGGAAGGCGGCTTCAGTTATGTATCATCCGATGGAACGACTATCTTCAAGACAATGAGCTGGATATCATGATGCGTGCCGGAGGCCGCGACGAGCAAACCAACTCTAAAGCGAACAGATCCTACGCTTGAGGCAGCTGGTGCGACCATTTCTGCTTTGTATCGCCCTGAGCACCTCGTCACACCGGTCGCAGCACGCTCTTCACGACCTCGCCTTTGTGCATCTTCTCGAAGGCTTCGTGCCATTCGGTGACGGGCCAGACGCCGCCGATGATGGGTTTCACGTCGAACTGGCCGCTGCTCATGAGGGCGATGACGCGCTCCCAGATGGGCCAGTTGTGGCTGAAGCTGCCTTGCAGCGTGATGTTCTTCTGCACGAGCGGGTCGATGTTGAAGCCGAGCGGTTGCGGGCCCCAGCCGACTTTGGAGATCCAACCGGCGGGGCGCACGAGTTCGAGCGCGATCTTGAGCGTGATGCTGGCTCCGGCGGCATCGATGACGCCATCGCAGCCGAGGCCGTCGCGTTCCATGGCCCAGGGTTTGGCGTCGCCGATGATGACTTCGCAGCCGTAGTGCTTGCGAGCGAGTTCAAGGCGATGCGCGTCCTGCTGGAGGCCGACGATGGCGACTTGTGCGCCGCATTGTTTCGCCATCGCGGCGCAAAGGATGCCGATGGTTCCCGGGCCGAGCACGATGACGCGGTCACCGGGCTCGATGCGGGCGTTTTTGACGACGGCATTGTAGGCGACGCAGCAGGGCTCGGTGAGGCAGGCCTGCTCGAAGGGCACGTGATCCGGCACATGGTGCAGGATGCGGCTGGGCACGCGCACATACTTCGTCATCGCGCCGTTCACGCCGTAGCCGAAGCCTTTGCGGGTGCTGTCGAGGTTGTAGAGGCCGCGACGCGTCATCGGGTTGTCCTTGGAAATGATCGCGGCGGTCTCGGAGACGACGCGGTCGCCTTCCTTCCAGCCTTCGACGTCTTTGCCGACTTCGACGATGTGTCCGCCGAACTCATGCCCGAGCACGACGGGATAATTCACCGGCCAGGAGTGATCGGAGGTCCACTGATGCAGATCCGAGCCGCAAACGCCCACATTGGCGACTTCGAGGAGTACGTCCTCGGCGCCGATGGTCGGCTTTTCGATCTCACGGATTTCGACGGAGCCTTTTTCAGGCGCGAAGTTGACGACGGCTGCGGATTTCATGGTGGCGGACGATGAAGCAATCTCGCGAAGCCGTCACGACAAAGAGTGTGCGAAATGCGGCAGGAGCGCTTCGACCAAACGCTTGCGTTGTGCCCCTTCATCCATCTCACAATGACGTTATTCGCCTATAGACCTCCAATTGATTCCGGCTCCCAGATGCGGGTGGGATTGCCGTTGCCCGCGCAGCCGAGGCGCCGGCCGCTGGGGCTGAAGTCGAGCGAGAAGGGTGCGGATGCCATGCCGCGCAATTCCTCCATACAAGCGCCGGTCTCCAGGTTCCAGACCTTCACGCTAAGATCGCCGGAGGCGGTGGCGATGACGGGCTTGGAGGGATGCCAGGCGATGGCGGTGATGGGGCCATCGTGGGCGCGGAATTCCTGCTGTACGGCCAGCGTGGTGACATCGCGGATGCGCACATTTTTGTCCACCCCGGCCTCGGCGAAGCGGCGGCCATCGGGAGAGACGACGAGCACGTCCATCGCAGTGGCGTGGGCCAGGGTGCGCACGATTTTGCCAGTGACGGTGTCCCAGACGACGATCCATTCCTCGGTACCTGCGTCGCCACGCTCAGCCTTGGCTGTGGCCAGCCCGATCACCTGCCTGCCATCGTTCAGCCATCGAATGTCCTGGGTTTGCTTCAAGTACCGATCCTCCAGAACAAGCTGCTCCCGACCGCTGGCGACATCGAAGAGCTTCACTCTGCCGCGTTTAACGGACAACGTCGCCAACTGCGTGCCGTTGGGGCTGAGGCGGAACTGGCGCTGCACGGCCTCCTGGATCTTCAGGGTGCCGGTCATCTCCGGCTGGGCACCAGAACGGCGGAGGAAAAGGACGTTGGGCTCCTGGTCATCGACGTGCCCGGCGTCCGAGCCGATGGCGGCCATGGAGCCGTCCGCGCTGATTGTGATGCGGCGGAAGAGCGCGTTCGGCGGCGTCCAAAGCACGTCGGGTTCGCCATTCCCGAGCTTTTGCAAGGCGGTGCGGAAATGCCGGGTGGCGGCAAGGATGTGGTCGTCCGTGCCCCAGAAGGCGATGCTCGAATCGCCATCGTGAGATCTCAGGGTCCATCGTGGCAGCGTGCGTGAGAGGTCCCAGACGCGCGTCTCGACCCCGGCCACGACCAGCTCGCCAGAGAGCGGATGCACGGCGGCGCCGGAGACGCCGCCCCTGCCACCGAGCAGTGTCTGCAAGACGGCACCGGTGCGGGCGTCCCAGAGCTGGATGGCCTGGACTCCATTTGAATGCACGGCCACGCTGACGAAGCGGCCTCCGTCAGGGGTAAAAGCGAGATGCTGGATGGTACGGTCATGCGGGCGGGCCTGGAAGGCGACCTCTCCATTCTGAACGGAAATGCCTGTGATCAGACCGCTGTCACGTCGGGTCCCGCCAATCAGCAACATCCGACCATCGCTGCGGAGAGCCATGGATTGCGAATTGTGGAAGCTCACTTCACGCACGATGCTGCCGTCACGGGCGTTGATGACATGGATCTGGCGCAGTTCGGCGATCACTTGCCGGCTGTCCGGCGTGAAGACGCCATGGACCTCATTGGTGTCCGTCTTGGCCCACTGGCGCAGGCCGGTGGCGGCATCCCAGACCGCGGGAAACCTGGACCCGCTCTGAAACAACAGCCGCCCATCGGGACTGAACTGCACCCTCTTGACGGGGGGCGTCTCCCAGCTCAGCAGTTTCGCCCCGTCGCTGGCGCGGTGGATCGCGATGCCGCCCGGCTGGAATTCGCACCCCACCGCGATGTGTTTCCCATCCGGGGAGAAGGCGATTTTCAGCGCCCTGGGCGACCCGCTTAGAGACTCTGGCTCAAATTCCAGCAGCCGCTTGCCGGTGCGCACCTCCATGAGGATGACTTTTCCGCCGCTGGCGAGCGCGAAGACGCCGGGGCGCGTGGGATGAGCGGCCACGTCCGTCGCTCCACCCCCGCCCGTCTGGATGCGGGCGATGGACTGGTCGGACCGGTCCAGCAGGTAATTCCAGGTGGCGTCCCGCAGATCTTCCGGCAGTTCCGCGAGGGCGGTCTGCATCGTCGCGCCATCACCCTCGCGCAGGGCAGCTTCGGTGACGGCGAGGTTCGCTTTTGCCGCCGAGCGGCGGGCCTCTTCCTTGTCCTGCACCGCCGCCGCCTCGGCGACCCGTGCGATCTCCGCCTGACGCCGCGTCTCGCTTTCCTTGGCCTGAAGATTGAGGACGAACCCCACCGCCGATGCGATCAGGATCAGGCAGGCGGCGGTGGCGGTGGAAAAGACGGCCTTGTGCCGCTTGATGAGCAGCGAGAGCTGCGTCGTCAGCCCGGCATTCTCGGCACCGGTGGCAAAGCCGCGCTGGTAGGCCTCGATGTCCGCGCTCAGGGCGGCCACGCTCGGGTAGCGCCGGTCCTTGTCGAGTTGCAGGGCCTTCATCGCCACGGAAGACAGTGCATTCGGCACTCGCCCGCCGGGCAGGTGAGGCAGGGGCTTGATCCACTTCGCTTCCAGCGCCTCGCCGCGCGTTCGGGCTTTTCCCTGTGTCTCCGTACCGCATGGCATATCGGCGGGCGCGGTGATCGTGGCTGTCTTCACCTTGCTCAGCACCTCCTCCAGCGTCCCTCCCTCGACCGGTGGTCTGAGGGTAAGAATGGCGTAAAGTATGCCGCCGAGGGAGAAGATGTCCGAGCGCTCGTCGAGCTCGTCGCCCTGACCGGCCGCTTGTTCGGGGCTCATGTACTCGGGAGTGCCTATGACCGCGCCGTCGAGGGTGCCTCCGATGGCGGCGTCTGATGTGGCGCGGAATGTCGAATTCCGAATGGCGAATGACGAACCCTGAGGAGTTTCTTCATTCGTCATTCGAGCTTCGTCATGCCGCAGTTTTGCGAGTCCCCAGTCCATCACCAGCACCTCCCCGAACTCGCCGACCATCACGTTCTCCGGCTTTAAGTCGCGATGCAGCACGCCTTTGCTGTGGGCGAAGGCGATAGCATCGCACACCTGGCGGAAGATCAGCAGCAGCCGGTCCAGCGTGAACTCTCGCAGGTCTCCAGGATCCTCGTCGCGCAGGTGATGGAGGATCTGTTGGAGCGTCCGGCCCTTCACCAGCTTCATCGAGTAGAACAGGGGCAGCCCGTCCTCCCACACGATGTCGTAGATCGGGACGATGTTCGGGTGCGCCAGCATGGCCAGCACCTCCGCCTCCCTGAGAAAGCGCCGCCTCATCGCCGGGCTGGCATCGGCGTCCTGCAGCATCACCTTTACCGCCACGGTGCGTTTCAGCTTGTTATCTTCCGCCACCATCACGCTGCCCATGCCTCCCCGGGCGATCTCACGCCCGATGTGGTAATTGTCCGCCCCCAGGGTGGCCTCGCTTATGTGAGTTCGTTCAGGCACCTCGATCGGGAGCGTGGGGATATTGGGAGCTGCGGAGCCTTCGGTCGACATAGATGAGGAAGTGTGCGGTCTCTTGGTACCAACCCGGATCAGGACTGCGTGTTACACGCGGTTCATCGTGTCGTCAGCACCCCATGCAGCCAGGACATTTCGGCCTCCACTTCGGCGGGGTCGGCCACCGTTTGCACGATCTCCTCACGCAGCAGTTCGCGGAATTTCTCCCGCAGGCGGAAGACCAGAATGCGCGCACTGGCCTCGCTCGAGCCGATTTTCGCGGCGACCTCCCCGTAGGAGGGCGGCTCCTCGGCCATGGTGATGAAGGGCAGCAGCGCATCGAAGACCTCCGCCTTGCGCGACTGGGTGAAGGAAGCCTTCAGCTTCTCCCGCACGCCCGCCAGCAGCTCATGCGCCCACGCCTGGACGAAGAGGCACTCCGGATCAGCCGTGTCCAGAGGTTCGTGGGCGTAGCGTTCCTCCGCCGCCATCTCGTCGAAGGACACGTGTTCACGTTTCCCGCCGCGTTTTTCCGCATTGTCATGGCGGGTCTTGTCACACAGCGTCTGCTTCAGGCAGCCTAGGAGAAAAGAGCGCAGCTTGATGCCTTCATGCTGGATGGAACGGATCGTATCCCGCTCGATCATCCTCTGGAAGAACGCCTGCGTCAGATCCTCCGCATCCGCCGCCGTTTGACCACTGCGGCGCAGAAATGCATAGATGGGGTACCAATAGCGCTCGCAGATCTGCGCCATCGCCCGTTCAGCATCCACGGGATCACTGCTCTGGACAGCACGCACCAGCGTCCAGCGTGTGGCAGGGAACGCGGCTTGGGAGCGTGCTGAGAAAGGCATGGGAAAGCAGTGGCCGAGCTTGCACCCCGATGCCCGCCTTGGCAAGGCGAGGCGCGGCAGCGTTGGCACCTTGAAAAGTGCGTCTGGGGGCGGGTTTGCACAAAAGAGTTCCCCTTATTTTGAAACGCCCGCTGCAGGAATTCGTGGGGACCCCATGACGCCCCATCACATCCGCCTCCCTTAGTCATGAAAACCACCCACACCGCCCGCCTCCTGCTCGCCGCTTCGACAACATGGCTCCTTTTCACCGTCCCACTGCTGGCGGAGGCCGCGGCGATGCCCGAGGGGTTGGAAAAGTCTGATTCGCCCGCTGCCCCTACAGGCTTTTCGTTTGCCCAGCTCGGTGCGGAGGCGGACAAGCACGGCACGGAGGCTGCCAGTTCCATCACGCCCACGGCCAATGGCATTCATCTGAAGGCGCTGATGCAGGATTTGGAGGCTGAAGCCACCGCAAAGGGCCTGTGGTTGACGTCCACCGCCGATGAGGATGCTGGCAAACCGAACCGCTTCCGTGTCAAAGCCACTGTCGTTGCCCGAGTTGCCTCATTCGATAGTTCTCCTTCCTCTTGCGTCCTTCCTCCCTCCGGCAGCGTCCGCGCCTCGGCGGACTCCGTCTTGTGGCTGCGGCCCGGTCTGGTAGAGGAGTATCGCGTCAGCACTGACGGTGTGCGGCAGGACTTTGTGGTGATGGAAAGCCCCTCTGGCTCTGGAGACCTGGCCGTGGAACTCCAGGTCAGCGGAGCACAGGCAGAGACCGCGGACTACGGAGTGAAACTCACCGTGAATGCCACGGGGCGTGAGCTGGCCTACAGCCGCCTTCATGTCACGGATGCCACGGGCAGGGAACTCACCGCCCGCTTGGAAACGATAGCCGCTGACCGCCTGCGGGTGGTGGTCGAGGATGACGGGGCGCTCTACCCGGTGCGGATCGATCCGACTTTCTCCGATGCTGACTGGGTAAGCTTGGGCGGGCTGCCGGGGGCGAATGGCAGCATGGGTGTGGTCGTCGCCGATGGCGGCGGGAATCTGTATGTGGGCGGCAACTTCACCGCGATCGGCACGGTGGCGGCGAATCGTATCGCGAAGTGGGACGGCAGCGCGTGGTCGGCGCTTGGCACCGGGCTGAACGGCAGTGTCTCTGCGCTGGCGGTCAGCGGCGCGAATCTGTACGCTGGGGGCGGCTTCACCACTGCGGACGGGTTGTCCGCAGTCCGCATCGCGAAGTGGAATGGCAATGCGTGGTCGGCGCTCGGCTCGGGCATGGACAGCAACGTCAATGCGCTGGCGGTGATTGGCACAGACCTCTACGCCGGGGGTAACTTCACCACGGCGGGCGGGGTTTCGGCCGCCCGCATCGCGAAATGGAACGGCAGCACCTGGTCGGCGCTTGGCGCGGGAATGGACACTACCGTCAATGCGCTGGCGGTGATTGGCACAGACCTCTACGCCGGGGGTAACTTCACCACGGCGGGCGGGGTTTCGGCAAGCCGTATCGCGAAGTGGAACGGCAGCGCCTGGTCGGCGCTCGGCACGGGGCTAAACGGCACCGTCAGTGCTCTAGCGGTGATCGGCACGGATCTATACGTCGGGGGCGGCTTCAATACGGCAGGTGGGGGGGCGGCCCTCCGCATCGCGAAGTGGAATGGCACCGCTTGGTCGGCGCTTGGCCTTGGGATTAGCGGCGGCGTCAATGCGCTGGCGGTGATCGGCACAGACCTCTACGCCGGGGGCAGCTTCATCACGGCGGGCGGGGTTTCGGCCGCTCGCATCGCGAAATGGAACGGCAGCGCGTGGTCGGCGATTGGCTCGGGGATGGGCGATACCGTCAGTGCGCTGGCGGTGGTCGGCACAGACCTCTACGCCGGGGGTAACTTCACCACGGCGGGCGGGGTTTCGGCCG
>CAYMHJ010000153.1:8147-14523 GCA_964390165.1 uncultured Prosthecobacter sp.
AACTTCACCACGGCGGGCGGGGTTTCGGCAAGCCGTATCGCGAAGTGGAACGGCACCGCGTGGTCGGCGCTCGGTTCGGGGGTGGACAACATCGTCAGGGCGCTGGCGGTGATCGGCACAGACCTCTACGCCGGGGGTAACCTCTTCACGGCGGGTGGAGTGTCAGCCAACCGCATCGCTAAGTGGAACGGCAGCGCGTGGTCGGCGCTCGGCTTGGGGATGAACAATCGCGTGACTGCGCTGGCGGTGATCGGCACAGACCTCTACGCCGGGGGAGACTTCACCACGGCAGGCGGGTTGTCGGCCAACCGCATCGCGAATTGGAATGGTCGCGAGTGGTCGGCGCTCGGCTCGGGGATGAATAGCAGCGTCAATGCACTGGCCACCGATGCCTACGGGCACCTTTTCCTCGGCGGCAGCTTCACCCTTGCCGGCACGACCGTCGCCGGTTTCACCGCCCAAGCCAACGTGAGCGCTGCGGCGGGAACCCCGGAGATCGGAGTGTTCGGCAACAGCGTGAACATCTCCGATGGCGACACCACGCCGAGCGCGGCGGATCACACGGACTTCGGCAGCGTGGCCACGGCCAGCGGCACTGTGGTGCGCACCTTCATCGTGCAAAACACCGGCACTGCTCAGCTCAATCTCACCGGCACACCGAAAGTGACCGTCAGTGGCACCCACGCGGCGGATTTTACCGTCACGTTGCAGCCCGCGTCGCCCCTCGAGTCCCCGATGACGTCCACCAACGCATCGACCACCTTCGAGGTCACCTTCGACCCCAGCGCCAGCGGTCTGCGCACCGCCATGCTGAGCATCGCCAACGACGACGCGGACGAAAATCCCTTCAACTTCGCCATTCAAGGCACTGGCACCTCGCCAGCACCCAGCGTGACACTGAGCACCACCACGGTGAATGCCAACACCAGCTCCGTGACGATCACCGGCACCGGCTTTGACACCACGGCGGGGAACAACACGGTGGTCTTCGCCCCGACCGGCACAGGAACGGTGACGGCGTCCACGGCCACCAGCCTGACCGTGAGCGTCAGCGGCCTGCGGGCCAGGGCTTTGAACGCCGTCGTAACCAACGGCGCGGGCAGCAGCGGCGCGGCGGTGCAGGTGGCCAGTGTGCGGCCCGTGGTGACCAGTAGCACGGCCAACCTGGTGAGCACGGCCACGACCCTCACGCTTAACGGCTTCGGCTTTGACCCCACGCCCGCCAACAACAGCGTGGCCTTCACCCCCGCCGGGAGCGGCACGGTGACAGCAGCCACCGCGACGACGCTGACGGTGACGGGCCTCTCCGGCCTGAGCGTGGGTGCCCTCAACGCAGTGGTGACCAGCAATGGCCAGGCCAGCAGCCCCGCCGTCCAAGTGGCCACCGTGGTCCTGCCCGGCCCCGGAGATTTGGATCCGCTGGATCCGGTGAGCGTGGGTTCTAGCGTGTTTGCCACAGCGGTGCAACCGGATGGGAAGATGCTTCTTGGCGGCGCTTTCACCTCGGTACTCGGTGTGCCGCGCAACCGCATCGCGCGGCTCAATGCAGACGGCACGCTGGATGCGGGCTTTGATCCCAATGCGAACGGCACCGTCTTTAGCGTGGTGGTGCAGGCAGACGGCCAGATTTTGCTTGGGGGCATATTCACCACTGTGGGAGGGACCGACCGCAACCACATCGCGAGGGTGGCGGCGGATGGCACACTGGATGCGGGCTTCAACCCCGATGCGAACAACTACGTATTATCAGTCGCAGTTCAGGCCGATGGCAAGGTGTTGCTTGGGGGATTCTTTACCTCCTTGCAACCCAACGGAGCCTCCAATGCCACCACGCGCAACGGCATCGCTCGGGTGAATGCAGATGGCAGCTTGGACACGGGCTTCGATCCCAACGCAGGCAGCAGCGTGTTCACGGTCGCAGTGCAGCAGGATGGGAAGATTCTTCTCGGTGGTCAGTTTTCCACGGTGGGCGGCACACTGCGCGACCGGATCGCGCGGGTGAATGCCGACGGGACGCTGGATGCGGGCTTTAATCCCCGCGCAAACGCCACCGTCACTAGCATGGCAGTGCAGGCGGACGGGAAGTTGCTTCTTGGAGGCTCTTTCACCTCGGTGCTCGGCGTGCCGCGCAACTACATCGCACGGCTGAATGCCGACGGCACGCTGGACACGGGCTTTGATCCAAATGCGAATAATTTCGTCCATAGCATGGCGGTGCAGTCGGACGGCAAGGTGCTGCTTGGGGGTGAGTTCACCAGCTTGCGACCCAACGGCGCTCCCAATACGACGACGCGCAACCGCGTTGCGCGGGTGAGTGCGGACGGCACGCTGGACACGGGCTTCGACCCCAACGCGAGTAGCACTGTGTTCAGCGTGGCGGCGCAGGCGGATGGCAAGGTGCTGCTCGGCGGCCAGTTCACCACTCTCTCGCCCAATGGCGGGGCAGCGGTCACGCGCAACCTGTTTGCCCGGCTCTTCAACGATGCCTCCACGCAGACCCTGACTGCCACGAGCGCGCTGCAGGTGACGTGGACGCGGGGGGGCAGTGCGCCGGAGGTCGCGCAGTTGACCTTTGATCTGAGCACGGACGGTGGCACGACCTACACGCCACTGCCCGGCACGGCCACTCGGGTCGGCACCACGGCCAACTGGCAGCTCAGCGGTCTCTCCCTGCCAGCCAGCGGCCAGCTCCGCGCTCGCGGCCGGACCAGCGGCGGCTACTTAAGCGGCAGCTCGGGCCTGATCGAGCAGGTGGCGGCCTTCAGCGGCGTCGTACCGCTGGCTCCTGAAATCGCCGTCAGTGGCAACAGCGTGAACATCGCCGATGGCGACACCACGCCGAGCGCGGCGGATCACACCGACTTTGGCAATGTGGCCACGGCCAGCGGCAGCATCGTGCGCACCTTCACCATCGCCAACAGCGGCACTGGCCTGCTCAACCTCAGCGGCAGTCCGCGAGTGGCCGTCGGCGGAACTCATGCGGCGGATTTCACCGTGTCATTGCAGCCCTCTGCCACCTTGGCGGCGACCAATGGCACCACCACCTTCGAGGTCACCTTCGACCCCAGCGCCAACGGCCTGCGCACCGCCACGCTGAGCATAGCCAATGACGACGCGGACGAGAATCCGTTTACCTTTGACATCGCCGGAAGTGGCACGGCGGTGGCGGACCTGTCGCTGGCGATCACGGACAGTCCCGATCCCGTTTATGCGGGCAGTGCGCTGGCTTACACGTTGACGGTGACCAACAACGGGCCGTCCACTGCGACAGGTGTGCAGGTCAGCACGACGCTGCCCGCAGGTGTGAGCCTAGTCTCGACCAGCGGCGCGGTGGAGGATCCGAATGGGGTGCCAGTGGCGACACTGGGAAGCATTGCTTCGGGAAATTTTGCCCAGTTCACCATCAATGTCTTCGTCGCCTTCACCACCGTGGGACCGATCACGTTGAACGCGACGGCGAGCTCCGCAGTGTCTGATCCGGTCTCGGGCAACAACTCCGACAATGAGACCACCACGGTCCTGGAGAACAATGTCATCGGCGATTTTGTTTGGAACGACCTCAATGGCGACGGCATCCAGGATGGCGGGGAGCCGGGGCTGTCGGGCGTGACGGTCTTTGTGGACCTAAACACCAACGGCAGCTTGGACGGCGGGGAACCGAGTGATACCACGGACGGCTCAGGAAACTACGTCATCCCACACTTGGCCGCCGGGAACTATCAGGTGAAGGTGGACGAAGCGTCGATCCCGGTCGGTTTCGTGGCGACCACGAGCAACCCGCGCCTAGTGACGCTGGCCGGTGGTATCCCGAACCCGGATGTGGACTTTGGCCTAGCCCAGCCGGAAGCACGCAGTCTTGTGGTCACGACCACTGCGGACACGGTGAATGTCTTCGACTTCCAAACCAGCCTGCGTGAGGCGATCGCTTATGCGAACAGCGGCAGCGCGGGGGCGAGTCCGGTGATCACTTTTGCCTCGCCCTTGTTCGACACGGCGCAGACTATTGATATCAATGGCCAGCTCGTATTGAGCCGTGCGATGACGATTTCCGGCACCGGTGCCGATTTGCTGACCGTCCGAAGTATCGCGGCCCGCAGCAACACCAGCCGCATCTTTAACGTTGGCTTTAATGTGGGTCCCGTTGAGATCATGGGGCTCTCGGTGACGGGAGGGAACATGAGCAGCTTCGGAGGTGGAGGTGGCATCCGAACGTCATCCGGATCGGTGGTGATCCTGCGCGGCCTGCATGTGTATGGCAATTCCGGTCTGGTGCTCACCGGAGGAATCCAAAGCGGCGGGGCGTTGAGCATCTACGACTCCACCATCAGCGGCAACAGCACTCCCGACAGTCAAGGTGGCGGAGGCGGCATTTTCCACTCAGACGGTGCATTGCTGGTCGTGAATTCGACCATCTCCGGCAACAGCACCACGATCGGCCCTCGGAGCGGCGGAGGGATTTCCACAGAAGGCGGTTCGGTCACGATTGTTCATTCTACCATCACGGACAACGACGCCGGCACTGCGACAAACCGGGGAGGCGGCATTTACAACGATGCGACGAATGGGAACCCAAGCACGATCACGATCAAGAACTCGATCATCGCGGGCAATCGCAACAGTGGAACGACGCCGGACATCCACGGGGCCTTCAACTCGCAGGGCTACAACCTGATCGGCAACGCCGCTGGTGCGACGATCACCGGGGATACCACTGGAAACCTGTTGGGCGCGGCGGCGCAATTAGGCGCCTTGGCGGACAACGGGGGGCCGACACCAACTCACGAGTTGCTCGCAGGAAGCCCTGCCATCGATACGGGCGATCCGACCTTCAATCCCAACGCCTTCACCCCGCCGCTGACGTCCGACCAGCGCGGCAGTGGTTTCGACCGCGTGGTGCAGGGCAGCGCCGGTCCCTCCGCCCGGATTGACATCGGAGCCTTTGAAGTGCAGACCACTCCGGCTCCCGAGATCGCCGTGAGCGGCAATGGAGTGGACATCGCCAATGGCGACACCACACCCAATCTTGTGGATCACACTGACTTTGGCAGCGTCCCCAGCTCCATCGGCAGCATTATGCGTACCTTTACCATCACAAATAGTGGCACTGCTGCGCTGAATATCTCCGGCATTACGGCTGGCGGGGATTTTTCCGTCGGCGGCATCACCCTGCCTGCGAGCATCCTGGCTGCAGGCAGCACGACATTCACCGTGACCTTTGATCCCAGCGCCGATGGCCTGCGCACGGCCACGATAAGCATCGTCAATGACGACAACGACGAAGATCCTTTCGACATCGCCATCCAGGGAAGAGGTGGGGTCGGCTCCGAGATCGCCGTCCACAATGGCAGCCATGTTCTGGCTCCCGAGCTGAGCGACGGCCAGATGGAGGTGGTGGACTTCGGCAGCACAGCCCCGAATGTGGCCAGCGTGCGCAACATCACGGTGAGCAACACCGGCACTCTGGACCTGAACATCTCCAACATCACCGTGCCCGCCGGTTACCTCTCCAATGGTGCTGCCACGACGCTGGCTCCAGGCAGCTCTTACGGCTTCCAGGTCTCACTCACCAGCTCCACTCCAGCGACCTACTCGGGCAATGTCGTCATCAACAGTGATGATCTGGATGAAGCCGCCTTCGATTTCCCCATCACCGGCACCGTCGTCCCCCCCGGCAGCGATCCAGTTGTCCATGTTGGCGAAAACATCGCCGTTCAAGGTGCCACCGGCAGCGCCGTGCTCGGCGGCCCGCCTGGTTCCACCCTCTTCAGATTCATCGGCTCTCCCGCGATCAACTCCAGCGGCGTGCTCGCCTCTGCCGTGCAGATCCGCCATGCCGATGCCAGCCTGCACACGGGCATGATGGTCGGCCAGCCGCTCGTCCTCATCGCCACGGATACGCAAATCGCACCTTCACTCCCTGGCGTGAACCATTTCAACTTCGGTCCTCCCGTGATCAATGAGACGGGTCACATCGTCTTCACCGGTGAGGTGCGCGGCGGGGGCATCACCCCCAACGTCAACAGCCGCTGCCTCTTCAGCAATGCCAGCGATGGCACGCTGAAGCTCGTGGCCCGCACGGGCACCAATGTCGGCCTGACAAGCAATCTCAAGACCATCGGCAACTTCTCCATCGGTGGAGACTTGGTGATCTTCCTCGGCACCTTGGTGGACAACAGCATCGTGCTCTTCGGCTGGGACGCCAACACAGGTCTCCGTCCGCTCATGCGCAATGGCCAGAGCCTCGATGCCAATGGCATAACCAAGACGGTGAAAAGTTTCAACATCCTGGAGACCAGCAACGCCTCCTCCGGCCATGGTAAAGAGATCAGCGTGGCACCTACCGGCGAGTCACTTGTCACCCTGGGTGTCGTCTTCA
>CAYMHJ010000154.1:0-14311 GCA_964390165.1 uncultured Prosthecobacter sp.
GCCAGCACGTCGGACTTGCTGCATTCGGTGTGTAGAAGGATGGCCTCCGCGAGCTGTCTGCCGACCGTTTGCACGGGATTCAGCGCAGTCATCGGCTCCTGGAAGATCATGCTGATGTCGTTGCCACGAATCTTCTGCATTTCCTCGAGTGGCAGCGTCACGAGATCGCGCCCTTCAAAGCGGATGCTGCCGCCGAGGATCTTCCCGTGCGGCTGAGGGAGCAGTCGCGTGATGGAGAAAGCGGTGACGCTTTTCCCGCAGCCCGACTCGCCGACGATGCCAAGTGTCTTGCCACGCGGCACCTCGAAGCTGATGCCATCGACCGCCGTCATGCGGCCCGCGTCGGTATCGAACGCGGTGACGAGGTCGCGGACCTCTAGGATGCTGGAAGATGCGGACGTCATTTGTCTTTACGGAAGGTTTCAAACACACGCGTCACCTCGCCGAAATCGCGGCCGGTGCGGATGGCCTCCTGGGTCTCGCGCTTCACATCCTCGTCGATCCAGAGCACATGACCATCGAGCGGTTGCTGGACCATGCGGGCGTTGCCAGCCTTGGGCCACTTCACCCAGCGCCAGCAGAGGTGGCGGAAAAAAGGCGTCTCCCAGGCAGGGATGTCACAGGCGCGATCCTCGATCAGTTTGGCGAGCTGCCAGGACAGGCGCTGCACCTCCTCCTCCGTCTGCGCCTTGCGATGCTGGTCGATGATCGGATCGAGCGCAGGGTCTGCCGTCTGGGTCATGTTGTTCGTGTCCACGACGATCTCACGCTTGCCGTCCTTGCCGACTTTGAAGGCATTGTCGGAATGGTAAAAGTCCCAGAAGCGCGGGTAAGGCGGCTGTGCACCGGCACCGGCGAAGGCCATCTCATGGGTCTTTTGATCGAGCTTTTTGTACAACTGCGTGGTGTCCAGGCCCTCGATCTTGATCTCCAGCCCGGCCTTCTTTGCCTCTTCCTTGAGCCGCAGCATGAGCGGCGTGATGGTGCTGTTGTTGAAGGTGGTGAGCGTGAAGGACAGACGCTGACCGGCGGCGTTTTTCAAGATGCCATCCGGGCCAGGCTGAGTGTAGCCAGCTTTGGCAAAGTACTCGCGGGCCTTCACCGGATCAAAGAGGCGGGCGCGCAGATCAGGGTTGGTGAATTTGCCGAAACCTGAGACGAGGCTCTGCATGCGCTCCTTGTCGCCACGGAAGTCCACATCGATGACCTTTTGGATGTTCATGGCGTGGCTGATGCCGAGGCGCACGTCGAGGTTGTCGAGCGGCGGCTTGCTCTCGTTGAGTCGGACGCCCCAGGACACCTGGGGGAACTCATTGTAAAACTTGTGCCGCTCGATGTAGCCTTTGTAGATCTCGGGGATCTCCGACTTGTCATACCAGTAGCGTGGCAGGCCACCGAGGAAGAAATCGAGCTGCCCCTGGCGGAACATCTCGAATGCCTTGTCCTGGCTGGCGATGATCTTGTACTCGATAAAGTCCGGGTTGAAGGTGTAGCGGAAGTTTTTCAGATCACGCGCCCACCAGTCCTTCAGGCGGCGCAGCGTGATGGAGCGCCCACGTTTGAGTAGATCGGTGTCGATGGTGTAGGCCCCGGTCGTCGGACTAATGCGCCACTGATAGCGCGACGGGTAGTCGGGGCCGAACTCGCGATAAAAGTGACGTGGCAGGGGAAGCAGATCCTCCTTCACCGCCCAGAGCGGATCGGGCTTCGGTTCAGGCAGCGCGATGGCAAGAGTGCGGTCATCGTACTTCGTGATGGAGGCGTACTCCTTGGTGTACCAGTCGTTGTACCACGGGTCCTTCAAATTCTGGCTCGTCATGACAAAGAAGGTCATGAAAAAGTCCTCGACCTCGACGGGGTGACCGTCGGAATAGGTCAGGTTATCGTGAAGCCGGAAGTACATGGTCTTGCGGTCCGCGGCCACCGCCCACTCCTTGGCGAGACCGGGAATCCACACGTCTGCATCGCGGTGCCGCCGGATGAGGTAGATGTCCACGTTGTCACGATGTTCACCACGGAAGGTGTTGTTCCCATCCGGGCCGACGGGACGGAAGGTGGGAGGGTAAGTGGGATGATAGTCGCGAAAAGTGCCGCCCTTCTTCGCCGCTGGATCACCAAACTCGGGAACGTCCGCGCCGTTCTCCCATTTCAAATCGGTGGGCAGATCCGCCGGGGTCTTCCATTTGAAGAACTCGGGCTTCGACTTCCAATAGGCCTGCACTTCGTCCGTGTTGTCGTAGGGCGGGAAGCGGGTGTCGTCTGACTCGGAGCACGAGCAGAGGGCGGAGAGCAGAGAGCAGAGAGCAAGAGCCACTAGCACGACTCGAATGGAGCCGTGTTTCTCTTTACCCTTCGCTCTTTGCTCTATGCTCATCGGTAGGTCGTGAATTTCTTGGGATCAAAGGCCTCGCGCACGGCTTCACCCACGAAGGTGACGAGGACGAGCACGAAGGTCATGGCGCTGAAGGCGCTGCTGACGATCCAGGGATAATTAAAATCTTCCGTGCCCTCATGCAGCAGGCGGCCCCAGCTCGGGTCTTCCGGCGGCAGGCCAAAGCCCAGGAAGTCCAGCGCGGCCAGGGAGGTGATGATGGCGGCGATTTCGAAAGGCGCGAGCGTCACCAGGATGGCGATGCTGTTGGGCAGGATGTGTTTGAAGATGATGCGTGGTGTGCTCGCGCCGAGCAGCCGTGCCGAGGCCACATAATCACGCGCTTTTTCCTTCAGTGCCGCCGTGCGGATGTAGAGCGTGGTGCTCATCCAGCTAAACAAGGAAATGACCACCACCAGCAGGAACAAGCTGGGACTGATCACCGAGCTGACGATCATGACGATGAACAGAAATGGCAGCACGGACCAGATCTCGATCAAGCGTGTGCCGATGAGATCCAAGATCCCGCCAAAGTAGCCGAGCATCCCCCCAACAGCGACGCCCACGACGAACACAAAAGTCACAAACAACACGGATGCGATGATCGCCTGCTGCCAGCCACCGAAAAGGATCGCCAACACATCACCTCCCATCGATGTGGTGCCGAGGAAATGCCGCTGCGCCCAAGAGGGTGGAGATGGCGGATAAACCACGGTCAGCATGACGTCACTGGCCTGCGACTCCAGCGCAGCTGATTTGCCGTCCAAATAGTCGGTGTAAGCGGTGCGCTGGCCATTTTCAAAGGTGGCCTTTTCCGCCTGTTCGTTGTTAATGTCCCAGCCGCGCATCTCGCCCTGCTTTACCCCGTGACGGAAGGTCCACTCCTGGCGTTTCTGCTCCAGCTTGTCGCGAAAGACGGTGTAGGCGCGGCCATCGAAAGGCTTCGTCTCGCTGGCACGATAGGCGAGGCCACCACGTACCTCGACCTCCTCGATGACCTCGGGAGTGTCCAGCTTCGGATCATACGGCACGATAGGCAGCAGCACCCAGTTGGCCGACTTGGTGAGGCGGAACTGCCGCTGCAGCTCACGGTAGTCGGTTTCGGCGTCGTCCTTCAGGCCGAAGGTCGTGCCAGGAAGCACATTCGTGACGAAGGGAAAATAGTAGTGACCTTCATAACGCACGATCAGCGCCCGCTTGCCCACCACCAGATTGTCCAGAGAGGCGACGCCCACCAGCGCGAGCAAGATGAGGAAGGAGACATGTCCGCGGCGGATGTCACGGAAGCGGCGGATCTGCTTCAAGGTGAGAGGGCTCCAGTGCCACTCACGCTGCCCGCGCCACAGCAGCCAGCCGCCTGTCAACGCCACGAGCGCCAGCATGATCCATCCGAACCATGCACCGCCGAGAAACGGCACCTTGAACACCGGCACGGACAGCGAAAACCCACGAAACAACGCGCTGAGCGCCGCATAGACGAGGGTGGTGATGCCGAGGGTGCGGGGGGACATGATGATTACTCAAAACGGATGCGCGGGTCGGTGAGCGCCACGAAAAAGTCCGACAGGATGTTCCCCGCCATGAGCACCAGCACGTTCAGTACGAGGATGCCCATCACTAGCGGGTAGTCGCGGTCCACGATGCTGTAGTAGCTCAGCAGACCGTAGCCATTGATCTCAAAGATCAGCTCGATGAGCATCGAGCCCGCGACGAAAATACTGACGACATGCCCCAGGGTCGTGGCCACGGGGATTAGAGAGTTTCGCAGCGCATGGACGAGCACCGCGCGCTTGAAGCCCGCCCCCTTGGCAATGGCGGTGCGGACATAGTCGGCGGCCAGATTGTCCATGAGGTTGTTTTTCACCAGCATAGTCATGAAGGCGAAGCTGCCGATGAGGTAACACACGAGCGGCAGAGCTGCATGATGCGCCACATCCCACACCTTGCCGCCGAGGCTCAGCGCGGCGAAATCCTCACTCACAAACCCACCCGTGGGGAACCACGCCATTCGTGCAGCCAGATACACCACGAGCATACTCGCCAGCACAAATCCAGGGATGGAATAGCCCACGAAGATCAGGATCGAGCTCGCATTGTCGAGCACGGTGCGGTGCTTGATGGCCTTCAGAATGCCGAGCGGAATGCAGACGAGGTAGCTGATGATGAAGGTGACCAAGCCGTAGAAGATCGAGACCGGCATGCGCTCGCGGATCATGTCCCAGACATACTCGTTGTAGCGTGTCGAGATGCCCAGGTTGCCTTGCAACAGGCCGTCATAATGCGGGCGAAAGACCTGCACGCGGCTCTTGTCTTTTTCGACATGCGTCCGCCATGAGGTCAGCGGCGATCCATCATCCGCTGACAGCTTGCCATCACGGCTGACCTTGGCCTGAGTGACGCGATAGGCGTTGTTCGGCTTCCATTGCTCACGGGGCAAAAGTTCCTGCAGCGTGATGGGCATCTGCTCGTCTTTGTCGAACTTGATGAACTTTTTATCCCCCTCCTTCGGGAGCACGCCCAGCCAGGCGAGGTAGGCTGGGAAAAACGGTCGGTCGAAGCCGTAGTAGGCCGCCAATTCTTCTTTCTGCTCGGCACTGAGGGACGAGCCCGCGTCCTTCATGCCGCGCTCGCCTTTCGCCGCAGCCGCCTGACGCAGCGCCACCTCCATCGGCCCGCCGGGCGTGATGCGTGTAATCAAAAACACCACCAAAGTCGCCCCGATGAGAGTCGGGATGATGAGCAGGAAGCGTCGGATGAAGTAGTCGCGCATGAGGCGGTGGCAGGGAGAACGGAACTCTCAGACATACGCTGCGAAGACACAAGGATTTGTGTCTATTTTACTTCAATGTTCTCGGGTCCTGGCCATAAACGCCGCTGCTTTCTTCAGCAGGGAGCCTGGGCTTGGATCGATCAGGGCGATCTTCGGCAAACCAGTGGTTGTTGGCGAAGGTGAAGGTCTCGGGCGCGTTGTTGGCTCCGATGTTGATCTCGATCGGCACCTGGGCGCGGCGGAAGATAATCTTGTTGTCGGTGATGTTGACGTTTCGGCAGGGTGTAAAGCGATCACCGGAGGTTTCCTGGAGGATGCGGAAGATCCACTTCTCAGGGTAAAGGATGGTGTTGCGCGTGAAGAGGGCTCCATCCACTCCGACAAAAGCGGCGGCGCAGAGGCTGCCTTCGATAAGGCAGTCCTGCACGGTGAGGTCTTTGCCTTCGTAGGCTGCATCGGGTGGGCGGAAGAAGTCGAGCCCGGTGGAGCCGCCGACATTCACGGGGCGCTCGCCGGCGTCTTTGAAGTGGCATTTTTCCACCGTGACCTCGCTCGTGCCGCCTTTGAGCTGGATGGCGGCGCTGGCGGTGAAGCCGGGTTTGCCGATGAAGTTGCAGCCGGTGATCTTTGATTTGTGGCAGCCGACTAAGTCGATCCCCTGCCCTCCCCAGCCGCTGATGGTGCAGTCGCGGATGGTGAGTTCGTCGAGGCCGCTGCACTTGATGGCATCATGATTTCCCTTGGGGCCGACGTCGGAGATCTCAAGGTGATCGAGCGTGATGCCTTTCACCGGACTCGTACGTTGGCCGCCGTCATCAAGGTTGATGCCGTTTGTGCTTTGGCCGCTGATTTTCAGATGGCGGAGGGTGAGTCGCTGGCAGCGGGAGAATTGGAGGGCGCTGTTGCCACCTTTGAAATGTGGCGGCTGGCTGGGGTCGAGCGCTTCGAGCGTGAGGTCGTCGATGCCGGTGATGTGCTGCCCGCCGGGATAGTCGCCGGGGGCGAGCTTCAAGACAGTGCCGGGCTTGAGCTCCTGAAGCGCGGCCCTGAGCTCGGCGGCATCTTTGATGGTGATGTCAGCCGCATGAGTGCTGGCAAGCAGGGCGAAGATGTAGGCGAGGATGCGCATGATGCTTCTACGCACGGCGAGCACTTCCACTCACGAATGAAAGCGCGCTTTCCACTCGGGCCGTGGCATCAGACAGGCGTCTTTTTTGCCAAAGAACCTGTAGCGATTCGTGGCGACAAAGGTGTAGGCGAGGTCGCGCAGGGGGCGCGGGATGATCTTGAAAATCCCGAGCCAGGAGAGGCGTCCCCCCATGAGCGCGGCGATCTGCAATGCGGCATCGCTTTTGGCAAAGCTGCCCTCAGGGGTGATGAGGATCATGCTGTGCGGCTCGGTGGGATCGAAGCCATGCTCACGATAGAGCTTCGTGCCGAGTTCCGACTGGATGGAGCAGAAGTGGACAATGCCACGCCGATCATGGGCGAGCACCCATTGGACGGTCTGGTCGCAGAGATTGCAGACGCCGTCGAAGAGGAGGAGATGGGTCCAGGCGGAGTCAGTCGGCATGATCGTGTGTGTTCGTCGTGATTGCGGAGAACTTCCAGAGTAGATAGACCACGAGCAGCAATCCGCCAAAACCCAATGTGACGCCCCACGTTTGGCAGTGGGAGAAGGGATGGGCGAAACGATCCCAGATGTCAGCAAGAAGAGAGAACGGATTGCTGACGATGTCCCAACTGTTCCAGCGCAGGAAGCGCCCGAGATAGATACCGAAGCCAGAGAGGAAAAGGCAAACAGCGACAAAGCTCCAGGCCATGAGAGCAGACGACTTCCGTGCAATCCAAACCTGGACAAGCTGGAGGGACTGAAAGCCCATCCAGAGGGACACAAGAGCGAAGGAAAGGAGCATCAGGAGATCATACCAGATGGGAATGCCTGGTCTCTGACGGAGGTGGAGAAGGTCGGTCAGAACGTAGGGTGCGTTTGGGAAGAAAAGCAGCCATCCAGAAATCAAAGGAGCCGCCAGACGCCAGCGCTCTACTT
Source organism: uncultured Prosthecobacter sp. (assembly GCA_964390165.1). Taxonomy (GTDB): domain Bacteria; phylum Verrucomicrobiota; class Verrucomicrobiia; order Verrucomicrobiales; family Verrucomicrobiaceae; genus Prosthecobacter. The sequence goes on from CAYMHJ010000154.1 coordinate 7,192, forward strand.
TTAGCAGCAGTAAAGCAAACCCCAGAGGAATGGCGGCAAGAAAGAGATTCCAGACGAGGAAAACAAACTTCGAATTGCCCGCCCATTGCAGTCGAAAACCGATTAATGCGATGCACCAGAGACAGGCGATTGAGGCAATGTAAAAGGAACGAAGTGGAGGCATGGAGGACGATGAGACCAGTCGCAGTGGCCGGAGGTTCGATCAATGGGTAGGTGAGAAAAAAGCGGCAGCATCCGATGTGGATGCTGCTGCCTGGGGATCGCTGTCGAGCAGGACTTAATTGTTGTCGAAATTGACCTTGCCCGAAAGGATGGGGGCCGTCTTCACGGGAGTTGCTCCAGCGGCTGGAGGAATCTGGGGCAGCATGAAGAGCCCCACGCCACGATGATTTCCTGACTCGGGAACGATGAGCCCGAAGAATTTCACGGCACGTTTGAGTTCGTCGGCTTTGTTGAGAAGTTTGACGGTGGTCGTGGTTGGATCATCGTCGGCCAATGCGAAGCTGCCGCTGAAAAGACCCGTTTTCAGCGCGGCAGAGATCTTTGTGAGCGCCGTTGATGGTGTGAGAACTTTGATGGTGCCAAGATTGACAGCGAGATCAGGGAGATTGGGCTGCCTGGAAGCGAGACTCACACCTCCATCCGTGAAGGTCAGACTGGCGTTGTCTGCAGTGGTGGAACCAGTGATGATCTGAAGCAGGTGGGCTGACGGGGTATAGATACCACCGAATGCTTCCAGTTCAAGCGGGGTGGTGGTGGCAGGAGTATCATCGAGGCCAAATCCTGCACGGTAAGTGCGGGTATTGGCAGCAGTTCCCAGAGCGGCAGTGGCAGGGGGACGCGTGCAGTCAAATGCACCCGTGCTGGCAAGTGTGTTATCCGTGGGTGAGTCAATATCCCCCTGTGTATCAATGGTGAACTGCCCGCAGACGGAGCCTTTTCTTGCCGTTGTGTAGAGGCTCTGATAAAGGAGCACCTCCCCATTCGGGCCGACATGGGTGGAGCAGGTGATCTTTTCACCATCAATCGTCATGCCCACGATGCCGAGCGTACCTTTTTTGCTGACGGTGAAGGTGCCATAACCATCGCCATGAGGAACGTCTGGGTTGGCAAGCTGCCCACCTGCGGGTGAGAGCTGGATGCCGAAGTTATAAAGACCGAGATAGCGACCGGTGTGGGTGGTGACTTTCCAACCAGTGACAGCCGCCTGGACAGGGCCGGTGGCGTTGACCGATGTGATCTGTCCAGCGCTGAGGGTGTCTTTGGTGTTTTCGTCAATGGTGAAACTGAGAGACAGAGGTGCAGCGATGCCTTTGCGGGGAATGATCACGCTACCGGTGAAAGGGGGGACGGCTTCGGCATCGTTTGTCATCGGGTTGTTATCAGGATCAGGATCAATGCCAAAGCTGAGGTTGCCTTTGTAGCTGTAGCTATTGGCACCGAGGATGACCTTGCCAGAATAAGAACCGGTCTTGGTAACGGTAAGTTCGATGCGACCACCCGCCATGTCATTGACCTCAGCGTCTCGCTCCACAAGGCCGTGGAAGAGACCTTCGAGACCCGCAGGAAGATTGACGATGGTGAGATCGGCCCCGACCAGCGCCGGAATGGGCGCGATGCCGTTGGTGGCTCCGAGCAGGACACTTCGAGTACCGATTCCCGCCGCTGTAGGCACACCAGTGATGCGCCCAGTTTTGGTGTCGAGCTTCAAACCTGGAGCCAGGTTTTTGGCAGAATAAGTGAGCGGCGCATTGGCAGCATCCCCGGAGACCTGAATCTGATATTCATAATACGATCCGACGATGCCAACAGGCATGACTTGTGAGGGCGTGAGGACGGGCGGATTCTGAAATACTTTAACATGAGTAGTCCCTCCCAAAACCATCCCGCCAGGGCCGGAAACCTCACAGAAATAATACTGGCTGTCTGAGGGTTGCAGGGCTGCCAACGTCAATGTTTTCGTGTTAAAGCCTGCGGAGGCCAGTATCTCTGGGCTGCTGAGATTCATATTGGGTGAGCGCTTCCAGGCATACCCAAGATTGCTGCCAGCAGCGTTGACCGTGAGTTTGACACCCGAACCCACTTTAACAGGGAGAACACGGGCAGGGATGAAATCCTCCACGACTCCCAGTTGCGCGACGTCGCTCGTCCCTATCCCTGCTGGTGAACTGCTGCTTTTAAACTGAGCCGAATAACCTCCGGCATCAGTGAGTTTCGCAGCCCAAAGGTAGAGCGGATTGGTGGTACCTCCGGCGACAGCCGCATTGTTTTTCCTCCATTGAAGTGTGATGGGGGCGGTGCCTGAGTCGATGGTCGAGCTCATGGTTGCCGGCTGGCCGACATTGACCATCTGGGAAACGGGCTGCTCGTCGATCGTCGGATCTTTGGCACACAGCCCTGTAAGAGTGAAAGTGAACTGGGGAAACTCAGGGTCTGTGCTGAGAATCGTAAAGGCGGCGGCGCGCTGGCCTCCCTCCTTGGGCTTGAACTGCACTGTCAACTCGGAGGAAGTTCCCTTCGTGATGACTGCAAGAGGCTTCTTCGTGACGATGAAATCAGCGGCCTGTGGTCCGCTGATGCTCGTGGTGACATTGCGGATACTGTTGGCTCCAGTATTGCGGAGCCTGAAGATAAGGCTGGTGCTGCCACCAAAATTGATCGTGGGTGGAGTGAAGCTGACCGAGGAAACACCGCTTTCCAATTCTAGCGATGCTGGCTCCTGCACCAACTCAACAGAGAGCTTCGAGGCCATAAAGGCAAACCTGGGTTCATTCCCGATTATCCCGTCCAGGGCTGAAAAAAGAAGCGTGGTGCCGATGCCTGCAAGGCTATTCGGCTGGGACGAAGCCGATCCAGGAAGCAGATCTTCAAGAATCTGCGTGCCTGCTGCCGTGCCGTCAGAGAGCCAGACTTCACGTCCGTTCACGCCATTATCAGCAGTGAAGCAAAGAACGTCTCCCACCACGGTCATATCCTGAATGCCTGCGTCTCCGGGACCGGAAACAATATCCCTAACCCTGACTGTACCTCCAGTGGAGCCATCACTGACCCAAAGTTCACGCCCACTGACTCCATCATCAGCGAGGAAGAAGAGTTTGCCATTCACAGGGTGAAAATCGGAAGGATCTGCGTCTTGTGTCCCGGAAAAGGCCGCCTGAGTATTGATATCCTTCACCAAAACTGTGCCGGCTGAGGTGCCGTCACTTCTCCAAAGTTCCCGCCCTTTAACTCCGTCATCCGCCACGAAATACAGCCGATTCCCAATCACGGTCAGATAAGCTGGAGAACTATCGGCGATTGAACTCCCCGTTCCAGCGATGATGTCTTTGACGACCGTCGTTCCTGCAAAGGTACCGTCGCTCTTCCACAATTCACGACCTGTGGCCTGTCCGCTGCCGCTGCCGCTGGCAACGAAGTAAAGCCTGCTGGAAGGGCCAGTGGCAGGCATGACCACTAATTCTTCTGGATCAGAACTAGGTGTTCCTGATGAGATGTCCCTGACCAGCACAGTGCCAGTGTCAGTTCCATTGCTCTTCCAGAGTTCCCTGGCGGTTGTGGATGTAGATGCGGCGAAATAAAGTGTGCTTCCGATAGCAGCGAAGTTTGCAGGCGTTGATGCCGCCCCTCCGTTGATTTCAACCAGCATCTGCGTACCACCTTCCGTCCCGTCAGACACCCATAGGTCGTCATTGAAACCACCGCTGCGGGCGGAGAAGTACAATTTTCCCTGATGCCAGAAAAGTTCCCGTGGGTCGCTGCCTTCCAGAGCATTGATTTCTTTGACCAAAGTGGCTGTCAGGCCATCACTCACATACAGCTCCCGATTGTCCGCGGAAGCCAAAGCTGTGAAGAAAACACGTCCATCGTCCGTGGGCGTGAAGTCCTGGGGATCGGAATCACCAAGCCCGACATTCAGATCCACAAGCAGAGTCGTATTACCCGCAAGATCGGTAATCCATGGTTCACGACCAAAGTCTGCAGTCACAGCGCTGAAGATCACTTTGCCATCGTTGAAACGGGTGAATCCTTGCGCCAGCGAATCTCCTGTGGTCGTCCTGAAGCGATGGACCCGGACCGTGCCTGCATCGTCCTGACCATTGGTCCGCCAGAGTTCATCGTCACCAAGGATGAAATAGAGATTGGTCCCGACAAGAGCGGGCGCACGGAAATTTGTTGGCGAAATTCCCTCGTCCGTAAATCCTTCGATCTGGAAAGTTCCACTGTCAGTTCCATCTGTGCGCCAGAGAGTGAGAGTATTATCCAAAGCCTGGACTGTAAAGACCACCAAGCCTGGGGAAATGCGGACGAAATTAGCCATATTGGTGCCCTCTGGCCCAGACGTGATCTCTTTTAAAAGGCCTGTTCCGTTTGGTGTGCCGTCACTCGTGTAGAGCTCATTGCCTAAATTGTTGTTGGCATCTGCGGAGAAGATAACCCTGTTGGGTTGTGCTGGGTTGCCGATTGTCACTGTAACCGGGGTCAAGTTGGCGATCTGTGAATTTTCCACATTGTTATTCAGATTTTCAATTGGCTGAAAGTTTGAAAAATTTGTGCTGCTGTTAATCACATAAAGTTCCCTCCCGAAGTCTTCTGTGGCAGCCGTGAAAAAGAGCTGTCCGCCCAAAGCTGGATCGACAGGCCCAGAAATGACTAAATCCTGAGGATCTGATCCACCAGTATCTTCGATATCTGCTGCGAGAGTCACCGTGGTCAGGTTCGTTCGGTACAGTTCCCTGCCCACAGGATCAGTGCCATTTGTGCCATTGGCTGAAAAGTAGTGGAATCCACCGAAGGTGGCGTAATTGCGTGGAAGTGAATCCGTCGCTCCTGGGAAAACGTCCGCCAGGAGGGATGTATTGGCTACAGTTCCTCCACTCCTCCACAACTCGAGGCCACGACTTGGAGTCGCTTCGTTACTATCATGGTCTGGCCCGTCGTAGGCGGTGAAAAGCAGCGTCCCGCTGGCATTGAATAAATTGCTAATCTCCGATGATTCAGTGCCAACATTGATGTCTTGCACCTCCTGAACGGTCACTGTTGAACCACTCACCGTGGCTTTCCAAAGTTCGGCTCCTTTTTCGGCACTGAATCCCTGGAAAAACAGAGTGCCGTTGATGTTTAGCAAATTTTCCGGCCCGGTGGGATCATCGAGAAAATTAGTGGTTCCTACACGCTTCGTACCAATCACCGTGCCATCACTGATCCATAAGTCGCGATCTCCACTGGCATCTTCGGCAGAGAAAAAGAGGTTGGCACCCACTGCAGTAAGATACTTTGGCTCCGAACTTGTGGGACCTGGGAAAATATCACGAACAAGCTCAGGAACCGAACTCGTCGACGTTGAAAGTGCTGCACCGTCGATCCCACCGCTGATTCCTGTCTGACCGGCATACAGATTCGTCAGTCCAGCGGTAGTGACGCGGCGGATGGTGTGATTGGCCGTATCAGCCACATAGATGATTCCACTTTGCAGAGTCAGCTCTTGAAGACCGCTGAAACTGGCCACCGCTCCAGCTCCATCCGCTGAACCAGCCGCGCCTGTGCCAGCCAGTGTCGTGACCGCACCGGCTGAGGTCACTCTCCGCAACAGGTGATTCCCCGTGTCTCCGACGTAAATGTTTGTTCCGCTGGTGTCGCTGGTCACACCCTGCGGGCTCGAAAAGCGGGCGGCAGTGCCTGAGCCATTGGCATTCCCCGCTGTTCCATTTCCAGCCAGGGTGGTCACCACACCGCTCACGATTCTTCTCACTTTGTGGTTTCCCGTGTCAGCAACATAGAGTCGTTCCTGATTGTCCAGGGCAATGGCGCTTGGGTCATTAAACCGGGCACCTGTCCCTGTGGCATCCACATCGCCAGGGCTCAAGGAGGTGCCTGCCACAGGAGATACCGTCGCTGAGATTGTCGTGGTTCCCGTGATTGCGATGCTTCGGATGGTATGATTTCCTGCATCGGCCACATAAATCGTCGTCCCAGTGCTGTTGACTGCCACGCCCTTGGGATTGCGGAAGCGAGCACTGCCACCGGCACCATTCACGCTTCCAGGGGAGCCCCCATCACCCGCAGGAGTCGTGACCACTCCCTCAGGCGTGATGCGCCGGATGGTGTGATTGCCCGTATCCGCCACATAAACCACACCTTTGCTGGCCCCGGATGTGACCACCGCAATCCCCTGAGGAGAATTAAAGGTGGCGGAAACACCCGCTGCATCCAGTTCCCCAGCGACACCGACTTTGCCTGCCAAGGTCGTCACGGCACCATTGGGCGATATTTTACGGATCACATGATTAGCCGTGTCGGCGACATAAAGTGTTCCATCCGTGTCGGCTGCCACAGCCTGGGGGCTCTGAAACGCTGCTTTAACGTCAAATTTCCACAATTCAGAGCCACTCACAGCGTCGTCCGTGGCGATAAACAATGAATTACCGGCCAAGACCATCTCGTCAGCGATGGCACTACCGGAAATCGGTGCCGTATTGATGTCCGAAAGCACCTGAACCGTTTGTCCGGAAGCTGTCAGTGCCATCAGCAGGCCCAGGCAAAAAGGCCGCAAAATTGGGGGGTGATTTTTCATAGGGTGTAAAGACAGCGTATTGACATCGCAAAAAGAAGGCAATCCTAAAAATCGTGAGGTTTTCATGACATTTCAGACCCCTTCTGGCCCATTACCGCTCAATCACACCGCAATCACTGTCTCGACTCCGCCCTTGCCGTCGCCCATTTCCCCTCCATAAACCGCCCCCTCTCATGTCCCGCTCCTACAAACTCGCAGTCCTCCCTGGTGACGGCATCGGCCCCGAAGTCATGGCCGAGGCCCTCCGCGTCCTCGACACCGTCGCCGCCCGCTCCAGCATCACCTTTGAATACAACCACCAACTCGTCGGCGGTGCCGCCATCGACGCCGTGGGCAAGGCCCTCCCTGCCGAGACCGTCGTCGCCTGTGAGGCCAGCGATGCCATCCTTTTTGGCTCCGTCGGCGGACCGAAGTGGGAAAAACTCCCCCCGAATGAGCAGCCCGAGCGCGGAGCCCTCCTGCCCCTGCGGAAGCACTTCGGCCTCTTCGCCAACCTCCGCCCCGGCATCTGCTACCCTGCACTGACCTCTTCCTCCCCCAGCCGTCCCG
>CAYMHJ010000155.1:0-7613 GCA_964390165.1 uncultured Prosthecobacter sp.
CGGCAAAGGCGAGCTTCGTGGTGCCATCATCGAGCACGAGGCAGCGCACATGCAGCTCATCATGCACATGATTCGCGATGGGTCGCGGGGCGAAATTCCCCACGATCTCCATGCCCAGCGGTGGCGTGATGTTGCTGGTGGCAGCGCCTGCCTTGAAGACTTTTTCCTGGGCTATGGCAGCAGCAGGCAGACTGAGAAGAGCGAGGCAGGTGAAGAGGTGCGCGGTGTTTTTCATGCGATGCCAAACCAACGCCTCCAGGCTCGTATTCCAATCACCATGATGACCACCACCCGACGCCAACTTCTCCTCGGCAGCTCAGCCTGGGCCGCCAAACAGGCCCTGCGTGCCACCGATGCGCCGAAGCTCAAAGCCGCCATCATCGGCCATACCGGTGCGGGTGACTACGGTCATGGCATTGAGCGCATCTTTGCAGGACTGCCGAACGTGAGAGTCGTCGCCGTCGCTGATCCGAACGATGCCGGTCGTGCTAAGGCGAAGGTGGCGTGTGGCGCTGCGCGAGACTACGCGGACTACCATGAAATGCTGAAAAAGGAACAGCCTGACCTCGTCGCCATCGGACCGCGCTGGGCCACGGAACATCATGAGATGTCGATGGCAGCACTGGAGGCTGGTGCGCATCTGTACTTGGAGAAGCCCTTTACCATCACTCTGGCGGAGGCGGATGACATCCTGCGCATCGCCACGGAGAAGCAACGGCGTGTGGCGGTGGCTCATGTCACGCGCATGGCACCCGCAGTTCTGCGGCTTGAAAAGGCACTGCGCGAGGGGCTAATCGGCGAGGTGCTGGAGATTCACACCGTGGGCAAGATGGACTCACGCGCAGGCGGGCAGGACATGACCGTGCTCGGCCTGCATGTGTTTGATCTGGCGCGGCTCTTTGGTGGCGAGGTGCAGTGGTGTCAGGCTCGCATTCGACATCAGGGCAAGGCTGCAACCATGGCCGATGCGAAAGAATCGCCCTCGGATAAAGTGGGGCCGGTGGTCGGCGACGATATCTTCGTGCTCTTCGCCATGGACTCGGGCGTGAACGTCACCTTCCGCAGTCGTGCCGGTCTGGACAAGGCTGTCGGCCCCTTCGGCATGGAGATCATCGGCACGCGCGGCATCGTGCGGCTCAATTCCGGCTTTGCGCCAGGCATCTCATTGCTCAAGGAGCCGAACCGTGCGGCCACCACTCGTGTCGAAAACTGGCAGGAATGGACGGGCGGTGTCGATCCCGCCACCGAGGTCACCTTTGAAGGACTCATCGGCTATGATGCCTCGCATCGACGCGTGGTGCGCGATTGGTTGAACGCCATTGATGAAAGGCGTGAGCCACTCGCTTCCGGGGAACGCGCCATGAAGGCCATCGAAATGGCGCATGGGGTGTTTCGATCCGGCATCACGGGTGAGCGTGTCGAGTTTCCGATGGTGAGGCGCACGCATCCGCTCATGGCCGGTTGATCAGCACTTCTCCAGCCATTCGATCCGGGCACGCAGTCTCCGCTGCCTTTCTTCATTCGGCTTCGGATACAGGATGGGATACCACGCCGTCATCACCGCTGCGCGGCCGATGAGACTTTGGTTCAGCGCTTCGTCATTCACAGGACCGTAGGCATCTAGGATCGCCTTCACCGTGACGTGATCATCATCGAGGAGCTTCGCGTTCCAGATGATCGATGCTAGTTCCCATTCGACCGGACCGGCGAAGGTATCCTCCCAGTCCGTCCATAGCAGGCCGCTTGTCGTGTTCATGAGATTGCCCATATGCGCATCACCATGCAGCGGCTGATGCGGGTAGGCGCTCAGCACGTCGATCGAGGTCGAAAGATGATCACCAAGCATCTGCTGGGTGGGTTTGGCGAAAAGCTCCCGCTCGTCCAAAATGGAGAGGCTTTCGGTTAGGATGGCGAGCTTTGGCAGCGGCTCCGGGAAGAAGCGCATGACCTCGTGGCACTGGCATAGCGTGCGGCCGATCTCGGCGGGATCTGGCTCCGCATCGATGCGTGTGACGAACTGCCAGAAGTTCAGCGGATAGCCCAGATGCTCGTGTGGCCCCGGTGGCAGATCGGGATGCAGCGGGATCGTGGGCGCTCCTTTTTGTGTGAGATGCTGGGCGATGGCATTCTCCCGCGCAAACCACTCCGTGCCCTGGCGTGGCCCCTCGGTGTCCTGCACCACTCGCGCGACGAGTGTCTCCGTGAGGCGTAAAACGAGCGTGCTGCTGTTTTGCAGGATGTCACAGCGATCAGGCGTGATGCCGTGAGCGATGGCAGTCTCCGTGGCGGCGCGGATGGCGAGTTCAGTGGTGTTCATGTGCCGAGATGGGCGTTACCCGACGAGCTCACAACTCTTCACGCGAGCGCCTTCATCTTTGGACACCCATTTCACACGCCAGTCAGCAATCTCCGTCGCGTATTCGCGATCACTGTCATCGTGGTAAGCTGGCTGCGGTTGTTGAGCGAGGGATTGATCAATGATCAAGCGCACTTCATTCGGCACGAGGCTTTCACAGTCCCAAATGACTGGCAAGGGCGGCGGCGGCGTGTCCGCAAAACCACTGCAAGCCTCGGGGATCGAGTCGGCATAGCGCACGTAGGGTTTGATGTCGAAAACGGGTGTGCCATCCACAAGATCAACGCCGGAGACGAAGATGCGTGGGGATTTTTCTCCATCGAGCTCCACTCGATCAAGCCTCACGACACTCAACGTCAACCGGTTCGGGCGGAATGGCGAGCGCGTGGCAAATACACCACGCCTCTCATTGCCGCCGAGTCTCGGTGGACGAACCGTTAGCGAGATCGGCTCTTCATTCACCAGATGGAACTGCGTGATAAGCCAGAGATGGCTGAACTCTTCGATTCCACGCACCGCTTCGGCGCGCCGATACGCTGGCTCGAACTCGATGACACCCCAGGCGCTCGGCACGAGTCCAGACTGACGCGGAACACCGAACTTGTCGGTGTAACAAGTGCGCAGTGTGGCGATGACGTTCAGCGATGGCATGCCACGCAAATAGGACGAAGCTGCCGGGGCGGCAAGGTTGATTTAATCAGCGAGCATTGACCAAACAGTGACTTCCGATAGCATGGCGGCACGCTTTTCATGAACTCACTTTCATCTCCGCGCTCGAACTCGACACGTTACTTCTATTCCCTGGCGGCTCTGCTGCTGTTGGTACTGACGGTCATCGGTTTCCGCCACTTTTACTTCGGTGGTGGCGCCTACCCAGGACGTCCTTTGACACCGCCCATTCGAACCCTGCTGATCGCCCATGGCATCGCGATGACCGCATGGATTGCATTGTCGGTGGTGCAGCCTTTATTGATCGCGAGCCGGAACCGTAAGGCACACATGATGCTGGGCCGCTTCGGCGCTTTGCTGGCGCTGGCGATGTTCTTCCTCGGATGGAAAACAGGTATCGCGGCAATCAGCGTCATGCCGACGGAGATGCGCATCTTTGGACTCGCGCCAAAAGAGTTCCTCACCGTGCCCTTGTCGAGCATCGTGGCATTTCTCCTCTTTGTGATCATTGGCGTCTGGCAGCGGAAGCGGCCGGAGATTCACCGGCCCATGATGCTGGCGGCGACGCTGGCCGTCTGCTCTGCCAGCATGGGCCGTATTGAAGTATTCAACTCCTGGTATGCCGGCACTTCACTGGAGGTCTGGTTCAGTGCATTCCTTTCGACCCTTCTTGTCGGCATTGTCCTGCTAGTGATCAAATCAGCACTGTCGAAAGCCTTGGATCGCTGGCTGGCAATCGCCGTGGCTATGCTGGCGGTGTTTTCTGTAGCAAGTTCGCTTCTGGCAAAGACGGCGGCCTGGGATCAGTTCGCGACGTTCCTGCTGAGGTAAAGCCCACTCATACGACGGGCAGCCGAACAATAAAGGTGGTGCCAACGCCCTCCTGCGACTGCACGGCGATGCTGCCTTGATGCAGCTCCACGCAGCGCTTCACCAGCAGCAGGCCGAGACCCGTGCCGGGAGTTTCACCGACATTCGAGGCACGCTGAAAGGCTTCAAAGAGCCTTGGCTGATCTGCTGCAGGGATGCCGATGCCGCAATCTTGAACGGTGAAGACAGCTTCCTCGCCGTCTCGGCACAGGCTGAAGTTCACTGGCGAGCCTTCGGGTGAATATTTCACCGCGTTGGACAGCAGATTGCCAATGATGTGCCGAACCAAAGCCTCGTCCATCAATGCGCCGCTGAAGTCGCCCTCGACAGTCAATTGCACCGGGCAGCGACGGTGCGTGGAGGAAATTCCTTCATCGACGAGCTTGCCGCAGAGTTCCGGCAGATCGAGTGGGGATGGGCGCCAGTCGATCTTGCCTACCTCCGCACGACCCAGCAGGAGCACCTGCTCCATCATCCCAGACATGCGCAGGGTGGCGGAATGGATGTCCTCCAGGAGTTCGTCATGCTTCTCCGGTGTGATCCTTTCCCGATAATGCCGCAGCACCTCCACCGCGCTCATGGTGACGCCGAGCGGCGTGCGAAACTCGTGTGAGACCAGCGAGACAAACCTTGTCTTCAGCTCACTAAGCTCGCGTTCCTGGGAAAGGGCACGAGCGAGGTCATCCTTCGCGGCGGCCAGTTCCGCCGTGCGTTCGGCCACGCGTGTCTCCAGGCTGGCATTGAGTTCTCGGACAACGGTGTGCGAGCGGCGCAGCATGAATGCCCAGCCTACAAGCATGATCACGATCACTCCCGCGATGACCAAGCCCAACCACAAACGACGCGTGACCACATCCGTCGCCACGCCCAGGGATTGCAGATCCTCCGGCGTAGGCACCCACAATCGGATCTCGGGGAAATGTGGCGCACCGGTCACGATGCCACGCACAAGCAATAGATGATCCTGCTCAAGGTGGGTCAATGCGCCCCGAGTCGGAGCATCCAAGTAGGCGATGATCGTGTGATCCGCATCATTCAGCTTCATGGTCGTACGGTAGCGGCCGGGAGCGACGAGCACGTCGTCCAGGGACATCAGACGGCCCTGCACTTCCACGAGATCGTGAACATGATTCCCAGCGGCCACACTGGCGATGTCTGCGGGTACGGCGGCAGGCGATGGATCAGAGCGCAGTACACGAGCCACGCCAAAATTGAGATGCACCCCAGGCTCCACGCGACTCGGAATGCCCACCACCTCCAGTGTATCGCCAGGCTGGCACTTCGGCATGATGATGGGTGTGGAGAAGCGCCCGCTTTTATCCTCGTCAATCGGATGAAGCAGGTAGAAGGAGAAGGCACCGCCATCCTCACCACGCGCATAAAACACGTTTCCAGAAGTCGCCGCCAAAAGCGTTCCGGTGAGCTTGACGCGCTCCTTTTGCACAAAGCCCTGTTTGATCAAAGCATCCACCGTAGTCACCGGTGCATCCAGAGGGTCAACCACACCCGTCTTCATAACCGTAACTTGATCAGGCGATGGCGAGACCACAGAGAGGAAGCCGTTGCCCGGCAGATAAGCTCGATTGATGCCGACCACACGGACTCTGCCGCCGATCCAGTCGCGCGGGATCGCATCGCGCGGCCAGTCCCGGACCAGGACATTGCAGACGGCTGCCTCGGATACTATCTGGATGGTGAAGAGCGACATCGAGGAGCGCACCTGAAGCACCATGCCCTCCACGCTTACCCATTGATCGAGATGCTTAAATTTTCCCGCGTCCTCAAGACTCACCGATATAGCCTCAGGCAGCTGCCCGGCACTGAGCACCGTGACCTTGCCGGACTTCACTCGGATGCGCTTGCTGTCGATATGAGCTTCCGAAACCACGATTCCATCCACCTCCACTTCGTCCGATAAACGAGCAGCCGAACCGCCCACGACCACCGAAATGCACGCCTCGCCATCATGCAGGGAGAACTCATCGCGATTCACGGAAACATCCGTGACCACACCGCGCAGCCGCACCGACTTTGTCCCAGTCTCTGCCACTGCATCCGGAAGCGCGAGCACCTCCTTCACCTTGGTGAGCACCCCATCCTCCGTCTGAGCACGCAGTGGATGTATGTTCATGCCCGTCAGCAACACCAGCAGCAGAACGGTGAAACAACGCGGGGGAGGGCAAGGCATCGTGAAAGAGCGGGAGTTCAAAGAAACCTCAGCCTAGCCGCCTAACTCGTGAACGGTCAAGGATTCTGTGGTGAAGGGCGAGGCAATCCTCCCGCATCAGCGCTGCTTCACCCAACCATCCGCCACGTCAGTTCGATGCCCATGCCCAGCGGCAGCGGTGTCACGGGACCGGCTGGTGTTTCGAGGATCGGTGTTTGAGATGCAGTCTTCTCCATCTGGAAACGCTGCGTGGAGGCCGGGAAACCGTAGAAGGCGGGGCCGTTGAGGCTGAGGAAGTTCTCGAACCGAGCTTGGCCCTCGCTTGTGCTGAGATCGACGCCTGCCTCTTCAAACGCCATCGCATAAAGCTGCGCAGCACAGCCGCCGGTGAAGCAGCCCGCCGCACAGCCGCAAGCGGTGGCCTTGGTCGTGTGTGGGGCACTGTCGGTGCCTGCGAAGAACTTCGTCTGGCCTGAGGTTGTCACCGCATCTCGCAGCGCAGCGCGATCATCCTGAAACTTCACGATGGGCAGGCAGTAGAGGTGATACTTCAGCCCCTGAATCAGATGCCCCAGCGTGTAAAGAAGATGCTGCGGCGTGATCGTCGCCCCGACATGCTCGGGAGCGCTTGCTACAAACTCCGCCGCCGTGCGGGTGGTGATGTGTTCGCTCACAATTCGCATTTTCGGATGGGCGGCGAGAAGTCGCGGCATGCGCTCGGTGTAAAATCGTGTTTCCGCATTCTGCTGCGCGTCGATGTAATCCGGCCCGCTCAGCGCATGCTGTTCGCCGTGGATGCAGAGCACGATGCCGCATTCCTCCATCGCCCGCAGCACCTCGCCACCGATGAGGTCATCCATCGGCATCCCATGTTCCGAGTTCGTGGTGCCATGCGGCGGGTAGTATTTACACGCGCGCAGCAGCCCCGATGCCGCGCCTTCGTGGATCATCGCCGCCGTCGTCTGCCTCGTCAGGTAAAGAGGCACGATGAGCTGCTCAAAGGCAGCCGCTCCCGCCGCGCAAAGTTCCGCCGAATAGCTCTCTATGCTCCAGCCATCGCTTTGCGCCGCACCAGAGACCCGCGACACCGGCGGCTGCGTGTTTGGCATCGCCAAAGCTCCCGCGCAGCCCATGTCGAGATGCGCTTTCACATAGGCGGGCATTGCCGGGCCTTGGCGGAAGTGGGTGTGGAGGTCAAACCAGCGGGGAAGAGTGAGTGTCATGTGTCCTCGTTACCTTGGGGCGACGAAGGATCAACGCGAAGATGCGCTGCCTCGACCTCGCGCCTATTTACTGCGCTTGGCCGACGATAAAGGAGGCGCTGATTGAACCCGCAGAAACTCCATCAGCGTCTTCACCGCCTTGCTTTGAAAGCGATACGAGTTCCACATCATCGCCACGGTGCGCAGGGGCTTCTCTCCGCTGAAGGAGCGGTAGATGCGACGCTCGCTGGTGTCGGTCTTGCGGGCCATTTCGGGGACGATGGACACGCCGTGGTTCAGCGTGACGAGCTCTTGCAAAGTGGTGAGCTGGCTGGTGCGCTCGACAGTG
>CAYMHJ010000155.1:7623-14285 GCA_964390165.1 uncultured Prosthecobacter sp.
AGTGACGGGCTGCACGGATTTCCTTCGGCAGAAAGTGGCGATGTTGTCGGACAGGCAGTGCGCCTCGCTCAGCATGACAAAGGGGTAGCCTTCGACGGCGTCGATGGCGACAGCCCTCGAGGCGGCGAGCGGATGCCCGACTGGCAGCACGAGCAGCAGTTCCTCATCAAAGAGCGGCTCGACCTCCAGATACTTCGCGATGATGGGCAGGGCAAGGATGGCGAGGTCGATCTCGCCATGACTGCAGCGTTTGATGAGGTTCTCGGTCGTGTCTTCCTGCACGATCACGGAGATCTCTGGGTGCGCTTTGGCGAATGTGCTCAGCAGGCCGGGCAGAAAATAAGGCGCGATGGTGGGAATTGCGCCGAGCCGGATGCGTCCACGGCGTCCGGCCTCAGAAAGCTCGGCAAACGTGTCTTCCATGAGCTTCAAAATGTGCTGGGAGCGCTCGAGCAGAAGTTCACCATGATCGGTGAGCACGACCTCGCGTGGCTTGCGCTCAAAGAGTGGCTGACCGAGCTGCTCTTCAAGTTTCTGGATGGCGCGGCTCAGAGCGGACTGGGAGAGATTCAGCTCCTCCGCCGCACGGGTGAAGTTCTTCGTGCGAGTCAGGGCCACGAATTGTTCGAGCAGGTGGAGATTGAGTTCGTTCCGCATTCCACTTTCTAGCGATGCGCTGAGCGCATGGCAAGCATTCAGATAATGCATTGGATGCATCCTCCATCATCCGGCATCAAGTACCAATCGGACCTCAAACCGTGGTCTGCCACTCACAACCCAAACCAACCTGACGCCATGAAAACATCGACAATCAAGGCTGTGCTTGCCACGCTGATGCTGACTCCGGTAGTCTCGGCATCGGCTCAGGAAAAGCCAGCTCAACCTAAACCAGACAAACCTATGGATGACATCAGCAAATGCCCCGTGATGGGCGCGCAAGCCGCTCCAGGTCGCCACACCGCCGCCGGAGCCATGACCAACAGCGACTGGTGGCCGAATCAGTTGAACCTCAAAATCCTTCACCAAAACTCGCCGAAGGGAAATCCGATGGGCGAAAGCTTCAATTATGCCGAGGAGTTCAAGAAGCTCGATCTCGCTGCTCTGAAGAAAGATCTGAACGAACTCATGACCACCTCCCAGAAGTGGTGGCCCGCCGACTACGGTCACTACGGCCCCTTCATGATCCGCATGGCATGGCACAGCGCCGGAACCTATCGCGTGAGCGATGGTCGTGGCGGAGCAGGTTACGGTACGCAGCGCTTCGCACCGCTGAACAGTTGGCCGGACAACGCGAACCTGGACAAGGCGCGCCGCCTCCTCTGGCCCATCAAGCAGAAATACGGCAACAAGATCTCCTGGGCCGATTTGATGATCCTCACCGGCAACGTCGCTCTCGAATCCATGGGCTTCAAAACCTTCGGCTTCGCCGGTGGTCGCACCGATGTGTGGGAGCCGCAGGAGGACATTTACTGGGGGCCTGAAAGCGAGTGGCTGGGAGACAAGCGCTACACCGGGGACCGCAATTTGGAGAACCCTCTCGCCGCCGTTCAAATGGGCTTGATCTACGTGAACCCGCAAGGTCCGAACGGAAAACCTGACCCACTGGCCGCCGCCAAGGACATTCGTGACACCTTTGCCCGCATGGCCATGAACGACGAGGAAACCGTGGCGCTCATTGCTGGTGGTCACACCTTCGGCAAGGCCCACGGGGCTGCCGACCCGGAAGGAGTCATGGGCCCTGATCCCGAGGGTGCACCGCTCGGAGCGCAGGGGCTTGGCTGGATTAGCACGCACGGCAAAGGCAATGCTGAAGACACCATCACCAGCGGTCTCGAAGGCGCGTGGACGAACACGCCGCGAGCCTGGTCGCATGGCTACTTCACCAACCTCTTCGCCTTTGAATGGGAGCTGACCAAGAGCCCCGCCGGTGCCCATCAGTGGACACCCAAAGGTGGCGCGGGCAAAGGCACGGTGCCGGACGCGCATGTCGCTGGCAAGACTCACGCGCCGATGATGTTCACCACCGACATCGCGCTGCGTGAAGACCCGATCTACCACAAAATCTCGAAGCGCTTCCTGGAAAACCCTGGTGAATTCGCCGATGCCTTCGCCAAGGCTTGGTTCAAGCTCACCCATCGCGACATGGGGCCGCTCGCCCGTTACCTCGGCCCTGAAGTGCCGAAGGAAAAGCTCATCTGGCAGGACCCGCTTCCTGATTTGGATCATGAACTCGTCAACGAGCAGGACATCGCCCAGCTCAAAGCCAAGATCCTCGACTCCGGTCTCACCACCTCCGAACTCGTCTCCACCGCCTGGGCTTCCGCCTCCACCTTCCGTGGCAGCGACAAGCGCGGTGGTGCCAATGGCGCACGCATCCGCCTCGCTCCCCAGAAGGATTGGGAAGTGAATAACCCGACGCAACTCGCCAAGGTGCTGGCTACGCTGGAGAAGATCCAGACCGAGTTCAACTCCGGCAAGAAGAAGGTCTCGCTCGCAGACTTGATCGTCCTCGGTGGCAGCGCCGCTGTCGAAGCTGCGGCAAAGAAGGCTGGTCACGACGTGACCGTGCCCTTCAGCCCCGGCCGCGTGGATGCCACGCAGGATCAGACCGATGTCGAATCCTTCGCCGTGCTCGAACCCAAGCACGACGGCTTCCGCAACTACCTCGGCCATGAGCTTGACCGCCCCGCGCCCGAGAACCTCGTGGACCGCGCCCAGCTCCTCACGCTCTCCGTCCCGGAGATGACTGTGCTCATTGGAGGCATGAGAGCGCTCGGCACGAACACCGGTCATCCCGACCTCGGCGTGCTCACCCAGAATCGCGGAGCCCTCACCAACGACTTCTTCGTGAACCTCCTCAGCATGGACACCGAATGGAAGGTCTCGCCCCGCTGCGAGCACTTCTATGAAGGCACCGACCGCGAAACCGGCGCGATGAAGTGGATGGCCACCACCGTTGATCTCGTCTTCGGCTCGAACTCCCAACTTCGCGCCACCGCCGAGGTCTATGCCAGCGAGGACGCGAAAGGAAAGTTCGTCACCGACTTCGTCGCCGCATGGACCAAGGTCATGAATTTGGATCGCTTCGATCTCGCGAAGTGATCTGAACGATAACGCCTCAACAACCCATCCTGGTCAGCGCCGGGATGGGTTTTTGTTTTGTCACCTCCCCGCCTTCTCCCGCTCCCAAAATGCGATCTCCGTGGACACCATCAGCGCCATGGCACCGCCGCGATCGTCACGTCCGAGGGTGGCGGTGCGATCGAGATACTCGCGCAGAGATTTCATCTTGCCGGTGCCGGTGCAGACATCCACGAGATGGCCGTCCGCGCCGATGCGGCTCTTGATGGCCGACCATGCCTTGGCCGCCACCGGCTGCCACTCAGCCGCCTCCAGCCAGCCGCGACGCAGCCCGCGCACGATGGCAAAGGTGATCATGCAGGTGCTGGTGAACTCGCGATAGCTCTCCGCGTGATCGATCACCTGATGCCACGCACCCGTCGGGTCCTGATGCTTGCGCAGCGCCGCCACATGATTGCGGTAGCTTTGCAGGAAAGCCGTGTGCTCCGCCGAGCCCGATGGCAACAGTTGGCTCAGGGAAAGCGAGAGGCCGAGCGCAGGGAAGCCGTTGCCACGGCCCCAGGCCGACTCATCCAGCGGAGAGTGGCGGTAGATGCCATCGGAACGCAGGCAACGCTTTTCCATGAAGCGCAGATGGCGCAGGCAGTGCTCAAAGTATTTCTTGTCTCTCGTCAGCCTACCCGCCTCCGCCAGGATGGCGCAGCCCATGAATACCGAGTCGCTCATCTCGCTGTGAAAAGGCATGGACTCCTTGGGTCGCCCATCGGCATCGAAGCCGTAATCCGCCGCCTTTTTCACCAGCGCCATCCACCCTGGATCTCCCGTGCGGCGGGCCAGCTCGGCAAAGACCAGATGCCCCGAGATCGTGCCGCCATTGCCATTCGCGGGCATGGATTCCTTGTCACCGGTTTTGTAGGGCAGGCAGATTTTCTCCGCGTCGCGCAAGGCAGCATGATCGCCCGTCAGCTCGCCCAGCCGCATCCGTCCCACAATCGCCAGCGCGGGGATGTAGGCCACAGGGTCGAGCTTGTGCCCATAGACTTGTGCCAGTTCCGTCGCCACCTCGACTGCAGTACGCTCCACACGGCGCCGCATCTCCAGCCGGGCGGCGGATGGCTTGGCATTAACCACCGCCGATGCCAGTGCCTTTTGAACTTCGGAAGGCGTGGCCACATGGCATGGAATCGTACCCACTCCGCAGGGAGCGACCTCACCCAAAGCTTTTGCCAAGGACGACGCCGAGGCATCACCCTCCGCCGCCACGAGGATCACCACGTCCGGCGCATGCATGCCGATCCAGCGCCAGAGGTAATGCGCCACGTCGTTTTCCGGCTGGTTGTAGGCATTGCCTGCGGGAGGGAATGAAATCCCTGCACCGGATGCATCCGGGCGCGCATTGGGCACCACCGAGACTGACACCTTCGTGTCTCTGCGAAGCGAATCGACAGCCTGCGTCACCGCTTCCACGGATTCACGACGTCCGTCCAAACCACCCACAAGCAGCACGCGATGTTTGGCCGAACCAGGATTCAAATCCTCCTCCGTGATGAAACACGGAATCGGCGTGCCATCTCGAGTCACGCCAATGGCGGAGTGGACCATGCCCTCCATCTCAGCCGCCCCTGTGGGAAAGGCGGCGAACATGGCGGCAACGGCAACAAGGTGGGATGAAATTCTCATGAGCAGCTAGAAAGAGCGTTTCCGCCCTCATCTATCGGCCACAGCAGAGCCAACACGAACGACTTCATCACCCGCAGCAGCCGGCAAGCTGATCAAAACGGCCAGCGATACGGCGAGTTGTGGATCAGCTTGTTCTTCGGATACGCGGCGATACGCACCCGGTTCTTCGAGTTCCCGCTCAGAAGCCAGACATTCGTCGCATCCATCGCATGGAGAAAGCCGATGTGACCGCTGCCCGCCTGATCCACCGTGAGCGGTTGCAGGATGCAGATCGCGCCATACGTCGCCGCCACGGGGCGACCCCAGCCCCACCAGTCTGACACAAGGGCGCTGCCCTGGGGCTTGTATCCCGCGCGCTTGATGCACCAGTTCACAAAGGCGGCGCACCAGGCCGTCTCATCCTTCAGCAGACTGCCGGCGATGCCGCAGCTTTTCAGATACTCCAGGATGCGCGGATTATCTCCCTGCCCCCACTCCTGCACCCCCTGCTCCATGATGGCGATCTGCATCCAGGGCGGCGGTGCGGAAAAGCTGGTGGGTGCCGCAGCGGCGGTCTCAGGCGGCAAGCCGGTGACCACACCGTTCACATTCACGATCTGCCCTGGAAAGAGCACCTTCCAGTTCCCCGTGCCCCATTCGACGAGGTCAGGGTTGATCTTCTGAAACTGTGCCAGCGTCATGCCGAATTTCTTCGCGATCTTGCTGGGGTTGTCGCCGGGCTGAACAGAGTATTGGGCCATGGCGGAAATTTAGGAGCCGCCCTGCAGCAATGCCAGCCTGAATTGCTGGCGGATGACTTTTCCCCGGTCATCATGCCGCATGACTCTGAACATCCATGCCGTGCAGCTTGATCCTGTCTGGGAGGACAAAGCCGCAAACTTCATCAAAGTCCGTACCCTGCTCGCCAGCCAGCCTCCCGTGTGTGGATCACTCATCATCCTACCCGAGATGTTTGCCACCGGCTTCTCCTGCGATGTGGCCAAGACGCTCGAACCCATCTCGGGAGAGACGGAACATTTTCTGCGCGAGCTGGCTCATGAACATGACTGCGCCGTGCTCGGCGGGGTGGTCACGCCGGGAATGGATGGCCGTGGGCGGAATCAGGCACTCGTCATCGCGCCTGACGGCAGCGAGCTGGCGCGCTACACGAAGCAGCAGCCCTTTTCCCTCGGCGGGGAGGCAGATGTCCACGAGCGCGGCCAGGCACCTGCCGTCTTCGAATGGAGCGGACTGAAAATCGCCCCGCTCATCTGCTACGACCTGCGCTTCCCCGAACTCGCCCGCGCCGCCATCAGGCTCGGTGCCGAGGTGCTCGTTTATATCGCCGCCTGGCCCGTGAAGCGCCATCATCACTGGATCAGCCTGCTCCAGGCCCGCGCCATCGAAAACCAGGCATGCGTCATCGGAGTCAACCGCACCGGCACGGACCCGAATTTCAGCTACAACGGCCGCAGCCTCGTCGTCGATCCCCACGGGATCATCATCGCCGATGCAGGCGAAAGGGAGCAGACGCTGCGCACCGCGATGGATTCCGAAGTCATCCGCGAGTGGAGAGATCAGTTCCCCGCCCTGAGGGACGCCGGACTCGCGTAATAACCAGAAGCCTCACCCAGATTTCGCCACTGGGAAGTTATGGACCGGGCTTGGAGTGGCAAGCCCGGATGAGTCGTCGCAAGATCCTCACTTCCCAAACATCGCGTGCTCTTTGTTTCCGCCGCTGAGGACGTAGGCGAGGAGGTCGAGGATCTCGTTTTTCTTGAGCATGGCGAGGAGCATCGGGGGCATCGGGGAGACTTTGCTCAGTTCGATGCTCTTCACTTCCTTGCGATCGACGTTCACGCGCTGGTTCGGGTCGGTGAGGTCGGTGTTGAGGGTGACGCCGTCGCCGCTGAGGTTGACGA
>CAYMHJ010000156.1:0-14281 GCA_964390165.1 uncultured Prosthecobacter sp.
GTATGTGCTTGTCTCACGCGGGCTCGGGTTCATCCACAAGATGCCGCTCTTTGGACCGCTGCTGACGGAGCGTCTGGTGTACTTGCTGTTCTTTTTCTTCTTCGTGATGCTGGTGATCTCGAATGCGACGATCACGGGCATGGGCCTTTTCCGCCGCAAGGACATGGAATGGCAGGTGGCGCTACCGCTGCCTGAGCGCAGTCTGGTGCTGTGGAAGACGCTGGAGGGGATGACTCTGGCCAGCTGGGGGCTCATCGTGCTCAGCGCACCGATCCTGCTGGCGCTGGGGCAGCTTTTTCACAGCGGGCCGCTGTTTTATCTTCTGGGTCTCCCAGCGCTGATTTGTCTGGTGACGATCTCAGCGAATGTCTCGACATGGGCGCTCCTGGTGTTGGTGAGATTTGCGCGGCCCTGGTGGTGGCGTGTGGTGATCGTGCTGGTTGTCGGTCTGCTGCTGCTGGCTTTCCAGCGTTACTGGATCAGCATGCCGGAATCTTCAAAAGGAACGGACATCGTGGCGAGCCTGCACGATGTGCTCCGCCACACGGAGGTGTGCATGCATCCGCTGCTGCCGAGTTCCTGGGTGGCGGAGACTCTCTTCGCCGCGAGTCGCGGGCTGCATGGGCAGGCCGAGTTTTATCTGCTGACACTGCTGGCAAATGCTCTTTTTGCCCTCGTGGTGACGGGCAGGCTTGGCGCGACGATGTTTTACCCGGCCTGGCATCGTGTGATGACCGCTGCGCCTGAGGCCCAGGCTCGCGCCGGAGAGCTGGCCTGGTTCCGACAAAATGACCCGAAGGGCAAAGGCGATGTCTGGCGGCGGCTCCTCCGCATCGACCGCTCCTCCCATGCACTGCTGACCAAGGATGTACTTACCTTTCTCCGCGAGCCGACTCAGTGGGGGCAGTGCCTGCTCATCTTTGGCATGTTGCTGATGTACAGCTCAAATCTCCGCCACCTCGGCTATGATTTGCAGAACCCGTTTTGGACGCTGGTTATCAGTCATCTGAACCTGCTCGTCTGCTGTCTGGCCTTGTCCACGCTAACGACACGCTTCGTCTTCCCTCAATTTAGCATGGAGGGTCAGCGGCTGTGGATTCTCGGACTTTCGCCTCTGCCATTGGAACGGGTGATGAGCCTTAAGCTGCGTCTCATCGCCGGAGTGCTGGCCTTGCTTACCACGCTACTCGTCGTGATGTCCAGTGTATCGCTCGAACTTCCATTACGGCGAGCAGTGTTTTTCTGCGGATCAGTGATTTTGCAAAGTTATGGTCTGACGGCGATGGCTTTGTCTCTCGGAGCTTTGTTGCCAAATTTCCGCGAGCCCAATCCTGCCCGCGTGATCTCGGGTTTTGGAGGTACTCTCTGTCTAATCGGCAGCTTTCTTTATATTTTGGGCAGTGCAGCGGCTCTGGCACTGCCGGATGCCGTGGTATGGCGGGCAGATCTGAATAAAATGCCCCTAACATCGGGCGAGATCATGAAGGGGGAGTGCGCAGCTTTGGGATTCGTAGCTTTCCTGACGATAGTGTTCGGAGGAATACCTTGGTGGCTCGCAAAAAAGAAAACGAAAAATCTGGATTATCTAAGGGATCTGTAATATCCATATCGCTAAATTGAAAAAAGCGATACCCATGTCCCGCCGAACTGTCTCTCCCGTCGCTCCCTCCTCCGCTGCAGCAGTCGCTGAACCTGAGGATAATGTGCTCCGCTTCGATGAAGCACCGGAGTTTTCCTACCGCCAGCACGACGATGACACGATGGACGACATGGACCAGCAGGTGCGCGAGGCCCAGCATCGTCTCGCCGCGCTCCGCGCCCAGCAGGAGGAGGTCGAGCGCCAAAAGCAGATCCTCGAAGCTCTTCGCCAGAAGCAGGAGCGCTTTGTCTCTGGAAAAAAGGAAGTCACCGACAAGCTCGAGCGCGCCCTGCGCTCCATCACCGAGGAACTCGAAGACACCCGCCGCCGGGTGGAGGACCTCGCCCTCACCCAGAAAGACTTCGAAGACCGTCTCGACGATCTCAAAACCTATCTGCCCGAACGCTGGCAGCGCAGCCAGCTCGACCACGAGCTCGACCGTGCGCTTGATTCCCTCAATGAGGCCGAGACCAGCTATGAGAAAGGCGTGCGCCGTCTCATACAGCATCGCCCCGCTCAGGCTGAATCCGCTGTCATCTCCCCCATCCACAGCGCCATGACGGCCCAGGAAGAGGCTGCTGAAGTCCAGGCCGCAGGTGAAGTCCTCTTTGCCTCCGGCAACAAGGAAGATCTTCTCACCTGGGCACGCCGGGGCTTCGCCTTCAATGCCGCCCTCATCGCCACACTCGTCGTGCTACTGATCATCGCCCGTCTGATGTTCTGATCCCGCTCCAAACTCTCCCGCCATGAACAAAAAAGTCCGCACTCCACGCCCGCGCTACGCATCGGATCTCCTGGCGCAGCCGCTCCCTAGCGCCAAGCCCTCAAAGACGCACATGAGGCAGCTCGAAAACCGCTCCCGCGAACTGGAAGACGAGATCGAGCGTCTCGAATGCACCATCGCCTCCGCTCCCGTGGCCATGCGCCAGCGCCGACTCGTCACCCGGAACACACTTCCTGCCCCCGAGCCCGTCTTTTCCAAGTCCAAACGCCGGACCAGCGGCATCCCGCTCGTGCAGCGCCGTGCCCGCCAGAAGAAGCGCCTGGGCAAGCTCGTGGAACTCGTCATCGTCTTCGGCGTCCTCGCCGCTGCCGTGGGATGGATGAACCAGTATTTTCACTGGTGGGGTTGAAGGGTTGAGTTGTTTTTTGTCAGGGCGGGGTTGGCCGATGCTTGTGCAAGGTCAGCCCCGCCTTGTCATTTTCGGGGGAGACGCTAAGAGTCGCGCCCCGCACGGCGTGAAAGCTGTGCCATGCTCTCCGATCCTTTCCTCCAAATGACTCCCGCCGCCTCGATCCCGACCGAACACACCGAAGAAATCAACGCCCGCATCCTGGCCGTCAGTGAGGACCGTGTAAAAGGCTTCCATCAGCACCCCTTCCAGTTCATCGCCGAGGAAAGTGGCCTGCCATTCGACACCGTGGTGGAACGCATTCGCGCCATGCTCGCCGCCGGCGTCATCCGCCGCGTCCGCCAGACCTTGCTGGCCAACAAACTCGCCGAAGGTGCCCTTGTCGCCTGGAAGGTTCCCACTGACAAACTCGAAGCCGCCTTTGAGTTCCTCTTCAAACAAGATCCCTTCAGCGGCCACGTCGTCCTCCGTAGCACCGACCGCGAATTCAGCGGTAGCGACTTCCGCCTCTGGACCACCCTGAAAGTTCCGCAGGACCGCAACATCAACGACCACTGCGATGTCCTGAAGCGCCTCATCGGTGCCGAAGATTATTACACCATGCAGGCCCACGGCATCTTCGCCCTCGGCGTAGGCCACGTCCGCCGCAAGAGCATGGAGCCCGGTGAAAAGGCCGACGAGCCTGCCGTCATGATGACCACGAACATCGCCGACCTCGATGCCGAAGAATGGAACGTCCTGCTCCACCTCAAAGGCGACCTCTCCTCCGATGAAATCGGCCCCGAGCCCTGGGCTGGCCGCGCAAAGGATGCAGGCGTCTCCCTGGAGAAATTCTGCGAAGTCGCCAAGCGACTCGATGCAAAGGGAGTCATCGGCCGCTTCTCCACCTTCCTCGAGCACGTCAAACCGAGCGCAAGCGGCGTCCGCGTCACCCGCTTCAATGCCCTCTTCCATTGGAAAGTCCCCAAAGGCTTGGAAGAGCGTGCCGGCGGCGAGGTCGGGCGTCACCCGATCATGACCCACGCCTACTGGCGTGAAGGCGGCGAACGCTTCGCCAACGTCAACATCATGGGCGTCATTCACGGCACCGACAAAGACACGGTTCTCGCCCACAAAGCAGCCATCGACAAACACCTCGTCGAGACCGGCATCCCAGTCGAATACACCAACGTCTTCTGGGGCGGCCGTAGTGAGATCAAGCCCAGCGAGATCTCCCCCATCGTTTTCAAAGAATGGCACGCCAAGTGGGCGGACGTGGCCGGACCGGTGATCTGAGGCACGAGCCTCTGCCATGCCGCGCGTTATCAGGGTTCTCCCTCAGCGCGGGTGCCCCATCGTTTCAGAACCTCGGAGAGGCGAAAGGCAATAGCCCACGAATTTATCCGTGGGTAACCCCTTACGTGTCCATCTTCATTCGTGAGGCACGGCGGACTCCCACAGGAGGAATGGATGAGGAAAACGGGGTTCAGGCAAGTGGCTGACAAAATTTTTTAAACATTGGGTTCAGGCTATTTTATCAAGTTACACACTGCCTTCGATTACCTAGAGTCGCCGATGAAGTGAGGCGGCAGTGTCAAGTGCCGGTGCCGAAGTGACCCAAGCCCGTCTGGATGGAGACCTCGCTCGACTGGGCGCCAGGATCGAGCGGTTCCGCCCTGCTCGATGCCCAGGGAAACAGCGTCGGTCACGTCTCCGAAATCCAGGTCATGCTGGAAGATCTACCGCTCCGGGCAAGAACCAAGGAAGTCCCCGCAGCCCCCACCCCCTCGGAACCTCCTTCGTTTTTCATCAAGGCATCACCGCCGCCGAAGTCCGATCACTCGACCGTCCGAATCGATGTAGCCATGGTGGATGATGCATCCTGCACCGCAGGAGCCTGGAAGCATTCCATCCCTCCAGCCTGCCCGGCGTTGACAAACCCTCTGCCCGCTCCTTTTTAGCGCCCCCTTTCCGGCCAAGCCGGAGTTTCCCACCCAGCCAGCACCTTTTCCCACTATGGACTTCATTGCCAAAAACATCGCCGAACTCGCCCCTTCCATGACCCTCGCCATCACTGCCCAGGCGAAGGCGCTCAAGAAGCAGGGAATCGACGTGCTGAGCTTCGGCGCAGGTGAGCCCGACTTCAACACGCCTGACCACATCACCCAGGCAGCAGCCGATGCGCTGATGGGGGGTAAAACACGCTACACCGAGAGCAACGGCCTCCTCGAATTGCGCGAAGCCATCGCCGCCAAACTCCTCCTCGACAACGGCCTGCAATATGACCCCTCCATGATCAGCGTGAACTGCGGTGCCAAGCACAGCTGCTACAACGCCATCGCTGCGGTCGTGAACCCTGGTGATGAAGTCATCATCCCTGCTCCCTACTGGACCAGCTACCCTGAAATGGTGAAGATCGTCGGTGGCATCCCAGTCATCGTCGAAACCAAGCGCGAAAACGGCTGGAAAATGACCCCTGAAGAATTCGAGGACGCCATGTCACCCATGACGAAGCTGGTCATCATCAACAGCCCTGGCAATCCCACCGGCTCCGTCTATTCCAAGGAAGAACTCGCCGCCATCGGTGAGATCGCCGCTTCTGAGGACATCCTCATCCTCTCCGACGAGATCTACGAAAAGCTCGTCTATGCTGAGCAGAAACATGTCTCCATCGCCAGCATCAGCAAAGACATCTTCGACCACACCATCACCATCAACGGCTTCTCCAAAGCCTATGCCATGACCGGCTGGCGCCTCGGCTACACCGCCGCTCCAAAGAAGATCGCGGAAGCCATCGATACCATCCAGAGCCATACCACCAGCAATGTCACCACCTTTGCCCAATATGGTGCCATCGCCGCACTCCAGGGTGATCAGCAGATCGTGGCCGACATGCGTGATGAGTTCGATGTCCGCCGTCAGTACATGCTCAGCCGTCTCCAGGCCATCAAGAACATCCGTGTCGTGGAGCCCCTCGGTGCCTTCTACTTCTTGGTCGATATCGAGCCCACTGGCATGAAATCCGTGAACTTCTGCGAGAAACTCCTCAGCAAAGCCCGCGTGGCCGCCGTCCCAGGCGTCGCCTTCGGAGCCGAGAGCACTCTCCGCTTCAGCTACGCCACAGGACTCGACGTCATCAATGCGGGCATGGATCGCTTCGAGGAGTTCTGCTCCCAGCACTAAAATTTAATCATCCTCTCCCCAAAAAGGCCGCTGTAATCCAGCGGCCTTTTTTTGGGGTTTGTTCGTCCAGCAGACCACCTGCATCGGACGCCCCTTAGCCGCTCAGGTGAGAATGGAAACACTCCCAAAGTACAGGCTGTGCAGCATCAAAATTGATGAAGTGTCGCCTTTTTTTAAGGTGAGTAAGCTTTTCAATCGACTTAAAATTCACTGGTTATTGTTTTTATATTGATATTTTATGGAATTTTTATTAAATTTTCATCAGTCACAAATATCCAGCCATGAATGCTACCCTCACACAAATCGGCTCGATCGCCGCAATCGCATCGTTGGTGTTACTCAGCTCCTGTGCCTTACCCACCGCACAATCAACCCGCCAATCCGGTAGCATGACCAGTTCAGGAGTGCCCCTGACGCCCGGCGTACGCTATGAAGTGCGCAAGGCAGTGGCCGCAGGCGTTCCATTCCGCCCTGCGGACATGAAGCGTTACTACTTCGTCGTCGAAGCCCCCCGCCCGCCTTTGCAGGCTGCCGCAGCAATCCCAGGAAGGAAGATGACCGTGCGTACCACCGCTTACTGCCACGATGAAGACGACCACATCGTCTATGGAGCCAGAAATGCCCTGGGCACACCGCTGAAGTTCGGTAGTGTGCGCAGTGCGGCGGCCGACTGGTCACGCTATCCTGTTGGCACCAAATTCCGCATCGCCGGGCAGCCGGAGGTCACCTATGTAGTGGACGACTACGGCAGCGCCCTCGTTGGTACCGGCACCATCGATATTTACAAACCCACGCGCAGTCAGATGAATGCCTGGGGCGTGCGCCATGTGGACATCGAGGTGCTCCAGTGGGGCTCCTACCAGCAGAGCATGAACATCATGCGCGACCGCATGAAATGGCCCCACGTCCGGCAGATGGTGCGTGGCATCCAGGAGCGGATGTATCAGGTGAAAACTGGAGGCTTCCAGGGCCCCGTCACGGCTTCCCTGTGATCTGCAGGAGTGGAACCCAAAGTGGCCTCGCATAGGAACCGAACCATGCCAGCGTGGCTGGAGCTGGCAGAACGTATTTCCATGGGAGGAGAAGATGGCGAACAGGTGAAAATCTAGTGGCCTGCCCATGGCTTCTGCCATTTAATGGAGTCAGACCTCTTTTCCCACTGCCAAGACACTCATCCCAGCAACTTACTGACAGACGCGGAAATGGAACCCACGCCCACCACTGACCCCCGCGACTTCCAGGCTCGTTACCAGCTTCTAAGCTGCCTGCTGGATTACATTCCTGACCGGATCTACTTCAAAGACAAGGATGGTGCCTTCATCCTGGTCAATCGCTCTGAAGCAGATTACCTGGGGGCGCAAAATCCAGACGAGGTCATTGGCAAAACAGATTTCGATTTCTTCGAGGCTCCCCTGGCTCAAGCCGCACTGGATGACGAACGCAGCTTGATGCAGTCTGGGGATTCCGTCACCAGCAAGGAAGAGAAAAAACTGCTGCTGGATGGCCGCACCGGCTGGGCTCTGGTGGACAAGATCCCGCTGCGAGATGCCGGGGGAGAGATCATCGGCACCTGTGGCATCTCGAAGGACATCACCCGGCTCAAGGAAGCCGAGGAGGCGCTGCAGCGTGCCAACGACACACTCGCCGCCCAGAAAGCCGAACTTGAATGCACCATGGCTCTGCGTGAGCAGGCCGAACGTGAACTGCTCACAGCGAAACATGAGGCCGAGCAGGCAAGCAAGGGCCTGGGCCCCTTCTTCCAGGTGGCTTTGGACATGCTCTGCATCGCTGGAATGGACGGCTACTTCAAGCGCATCAATCCCGCCTTCTGCACCACTCTCGGCTATTCGGAGGAGGAGCTGCTCATCCGCCCCTTCACCGAATTCGTGCACCCCGAGGATCAGGCCGGCACAGTGGCGGTGATGGAGGATCTGAAGTCGGGGAGGAATGTGGTGAACTTCGTCAATCGTTACCTGCATCGTGACGGGCACTACCTCTGGATCGAGTGGACGGCAGCCCCGAACAACGATGGAGCGGAGATCTATGCCGCTGCGAGAAACATCACCTCCCGCATCCAGATCGAGGCGGAGCTGACCGAAGCCAGACAGGCGGCGGAAGCGGCAAACAAAGCGAAGAGCTCCTTCCTGGCCAACATGAGCCATGAGATCCGCACGCCCATGAATGGCGTCATCGGCGTGACCGAGCTGCTGCTGAATACCGAGATGACAGCGGACCAGCGCGGCTACCTGAGTCTGGTCAGGCAGTCGGCGGATTCCCTGATGACCGTCTTGAATGACATCCTGGATTTCTCCAAGATCGAGGCGGGCAAACTCGAACTGGAACGCTACGAATTTGATCTGCGCGACTCCATCGGAGACACCCTGCAATCACTCGCTGTGCGTTCGGCGGAAAAGGGCGTCGAGCTGGCCTATCAAGTCCGCGCCAACGTGCCCGACTGCCTCATCGGAGACCTCACCCGGTTACGCCAGATCATCATCAATCTGGTGGGCAATGCCATCAAGTTCACCGAGCAAGGCGAGATCGTCGTCGAGGTCGATGTCGAGACGCTGACCAAGGATCAGGTGGCCCTGCATGTGGCCGTGCGGGATACCGGCATCGGCATCGCGAAAGAGAAACAGGAGGATGTGTTTGAATCCTTCACCCAGGCGGAAGGCTCCACCACACGCCGCTTTGGTGGCAGCGGCCTTGGATTGACCATCTCCCGCCAGCTCGCCGAACTCATGAAGGGTCGGCTCTGGCTGGAGAGCGAACCTGGAACGGGCAGCGTGTTTCACTTCACCTCACTGTTTGAGCTTGGTACACCCAAGCCCGCCACAGCCCGCCAGATGCCGGAGACTCTAAACGACCTGCCTGTGCTCATCGTCGATGACAACTCGACCAACCGCACCATTCTGGAACAGCAGGTCAGAAGCTGGGGCATGAAGCCCACGCTGGCTTCCAATGGGCCGGACGCCCTGCAAATCCTCGAAGATGCAAGGAACACATCTACCCCCTTCAAGCTTCTGCTGATGGACTACATGATGCCCGACATGGACGGCCTCGAGGTCGCCCGCCAGGTCCATCAGCGTCTCGGAGATCAGATGCCCAAGATCTTGATCCTCTCCTCCGGCAGCAAGATTGAGGAAGACGCCACCCCTCCTGAGACCAGCATCGAGCGCTTCCTGACAAAGCCAGTGAAACCATCGGACCTCTTCGATGCCATCACTCGTGTATTCGGCAATGCGACCAGCGAGGACAAGTCCGTCATCTCCAAGGACTCCCCCGCACCGCTCAGCCCCGGCCGGATGAATTTGCTGCTCGTCGAGGATGGCCGAGTGAATCAGATCGTCGCCATGAAGCTCCTGGAAGATCGTGGTCACAGCGTCACCCTCGCCACCAATGGCCGTGAAGCCGTCGATATCCTCGCCACCAACAGCTTCGACGCCATCCTCATGGACATCCAGATGCCCGAGATGAACGGCTACGAGGCCACCACCATCATCCGCCAGCGTGAACTGTCCTCAGGGAAGCATGTGCCCATCATCGCCATGACCGCGAATGCCATGAAAGGCGACCGCGAGCAGTGTCTCGCCGCCGGCATGGACGACTACATCTCCAAGCCGGTGCATTCAGCCCACCTGTATGCCATTATCGAAAAGTATGCCGATCTGCATCCGCTGCGCGATCCCGCGGCACCGGACACCCCGCAGCCGCATGAGTCCCAGCCTGCTGCCGACGCCCCCTTCGATGCCGAAGCCTTCCGAAGCTCCATCGGTGATGTCGGCCTCATGCGGGAGCTTATCACCGTCTTCTTCGAGGATGCCCCCCGACTGATGACAGATGCCCGCCTGGCCCTCACCCAGCGGAATGCCGGAGCACTCCACCACGCCGCGCATTCTTTGAAAGGCATGGTGGGGAATTACTCCGCCGCACCTGCCTTCCGGGCCGTCTCAGCACTCTCAGACAGCACTCGCGCAGGCAAACTCAAGAAGGCGGGCAGCCTGCTCGCGGTGGCGGAGAAGGAGATGACAAGGTTGACGGTGGCTCTTGAGGAGTTTCTGAAACACCTCTAAGTCTCCTCTCATGCCGACAACCTCCGCCCAACCCCGAGTTCTCGTCGCCGAGGACGTACGTGCCATCTCCATGCGAATCACGCATGTTCTTCAGGGGCGAGGGTATCAGGTCGAGGTGGCCACCAATGGAGAGGAATGCCTCGCCCTCATCGCCGCGCACAAGCCCGACCTCGTCATCCTCGACCTGATGATGCCGCGCATGAATGGCGTCGAGGTACTCAAGCGCTTGCGGAGCAACCCGGAGACCGTCGATCTCCCCGTCATCATCTGCACGGCTAAGGACTTCAGCACCGAAATGAAGCACGTACGCGAGCTCGGTATCGCCGATGTCATCATCAAGCCCTTCGACCACGACACCCTCGCGGAGAAGGTGGACCATTGCTTTCACAAATTCTGCGACATCGCCTCCCACAAGGCACCCGAACCACAGGCTGCTGCACCAATGTATGCGCCCACCTTGGAGGCCACACGCGCCCGCATCGTCCTTTGGGGCACACGCGGCTCCATCCCGGTCTCTGGCCCCCGCTACGTGCGCTACGGCGGGAACACCTCCTGCATGGAGTATGCCTGCGGGAATGATCACCTCGTTTTCGATGCCGGCTCAGGCATCCGTGAACTCGCCTTCTCACTCCTTTCCGGCGGCCCGCGCCACCTGCATCTCTTCATCACCCACACCCACTGGGATCACATCCAGGGCTTCCCCTTCTTCACACCGATCTACATTCCCGGCTACGAGGTCACCATCTATGGCGAGCGCGGCTTCGGCAAAAATCACGAAGCCCTGCTCAGCGGCCAGTTGGACCGTGACTACTTCCCCATCCAGCGCGAGGACCTCCGCGCCAAGCTCAACTTCCGCTTCCTCGACGATGAGCCCATTTCCATCGGCGACATCAAAGTCACCCGCGAGTTCACCCATCATCCTGGAGCCACCGTCGCCTTCAAAATCGAGCATCAGGGCCGCAAAATTGCCTACGTGCCTGACAATGAATTCCTCCACGGCTATGTCGGCCCGCCCCAGGACATCGACAGAAACCATGAACTCGTCCTTCCACAGGAGCCCCTGGTGAACTTCCTCACCGGCGCAGACCTCATGCTGCACGAGGCCCAATACCTCGCCCCCGAATACAGCAAAAAGATCGGCTGGGGGCACTCGAACCTCGCCAATGCCTGCGTCCTGGCAAAGCTGGCCGCTGTGAAGAAGTGGATCGTCGTTCACCATGACCCCGCGCACGACGACACCTTCCTGGACAACAAGCTCAACCTCACGCGCCAGATCCTCCAAGAGATCGACTGCTCCACCGAGGTGCTGCACGGCCATGACGGGATGGTGGAATACCTGTGACCTGCACAATCCCCTGCCCTGTTCATGCCCGATCTGATCACGCTCGAAAAACGCCACCTTTGGCATCCCTTCACCCCCATGCAGGGTTGGTGCGCTGAAGAGCACGAGCCCCTCATGCTCGTCTCCGGCAAAGGCTGCACACTCACCGAT
Source organism: uncultured Prosthecobacter sp. (assembly GCA_964390165.1). GTDB lineage: Bacteria > Verrucomicrobiota > Verrucomicrobiia > Verrucomicrobiales > Verrucomicrobiaceae > Prosthecobacter. The sequence goes on from CAYMHJ010000156.1 coordinate 11,500, forward strand.
CAGCACGGGCGAGAGTATCTCGACGGCAACAGCTCCATCTGGACGAACATCCACGGCCACAGCCATCCGACCATCACTGCCGCCATCCGTACGCAGTTGGATCGCGTGGCGCACACCTCCTTCCTCGGCTTCACCCACGAGCCCGCTATCCAGCTCGGCCAGCAGCTCGTCGATCTCCTGCCCGGCAGCCCCCTGAATCGCGTCTTCTTTTCCGACAACGGCTCCACCGCCATCGAGTCCGCCATTCGCATGGCGCTCCAGTTTTGGAAACAAAACGACCATCCCCAGCGCGACACGATCCTCACCTTCGACCGCGCCTATCATGGCGATACCCTCGGTGCCGCCAGCGTCGGCGGCATCCCCATCTTCAAAGGCAGCGGCAACGACTTCGGCTACAAAACCCTCCGCGTCCCCAGTCTTGACGCCCTTGACCTCTTGACCGTTGACCAAGTCTCCCGTCTCTCCGCCGTCATCATCGAGCCCCTCATCCAAGGCAGCGCCGGGATGCGCCTCTGGCCCAAAGGAATGCTCGCCCAGCTCAGCCAGTGGTGCCGCGAGCGAGACATCTTCCTCATCCTCGATGAAGTCATGACCGGCTTTGGCCGCACCGGCAGCATGTTTGCCTGCCAGCAGGAGGGCGTCGTCCCTGACTTCCTCTGTCTCGCCAAAGGCATCACTGGCGGCTACCTCCCCCTTGCCGCCACCCTGACCACCGAGCGCGTGTTCGAGGGCTTCCTCGGCCCCGGCCGTGCCTTTTATTACGGCCACAGCTACACCGCCAACCAGCTCGGTTGTGCCGCCGCTCTCGGCAGCCTTCAGGTCTTCCGCGAGGAACGCGTCATGGAGCACCTGCCCGCGAAAATCGCCCGCTTCACCGAGCTTTTGCAGAGTCTGCGAGATCTCCCAGCCGTCATCGACATCCGCCAGTGCGGCCTCATCGCCGGGATCGAGATCGGCCCCTATCCGTCGGAGGAGCTTCGCGGCGTGAAAGCCTGCCTTGCCGCCAGAAAGCACGGCCTCCTCACCCGCCCCGTCGTGGATACCCTCGTGCTCATGCCCCCACTTTCCGTCACGGAGGATGAAATGACCCGCATGGTGCAGGCATTGCGTTTGGGCATTGAGGAAGCGTGCCGATAATCGCTGAGCGCGAGTTTGTAGCCCCCGCCAGCGTTCTCTTCCGTCCGGTTTCCTCGCCTTCTGTGGGAATCCTCTTGCCCAACCCGCATGAAAAGCCTCCTCGCCCTCCTACTCCTAGCCGTACCCGCCCTCGCCCAGCTGCCGCTGGAGTTGAAACCGGGCACACGCATCGCCCTCATCGGCAATTCCCTCTTCGACCGGATGCGCGACGACGGCCAGTTCGAGGCGCTCATGCACCAGCGCTTTGCCGAGGAGAAGCTCGTCATCCGCAACCTGAGCTGGTCCGCCGATGAAGTGGCCCTCCGCCCGCGCCCCGATGGCTTTGGCGACCTCAACCAGCACCTCGCCGAACACAAAGCCGACGTCATCCTCGCTGCCTTTGGCTTCAATGAGAGCTTCAAAGGCGAAAAAGGCCTCGCCGAGTTCGAAACGCTCCTCAAGGCCTTCCTCATCGAGCTGAAGAGCCATCACTACAATGGCACCTCCGCGCCACAGATCGTGCTGGTGTCTCCCACACCCGCCGAGAAGCCCCACGTGCATCTCAATGAACAGATCAGCGCCTACACCCAGGCAATACGGAAGGTCGCTGCGGAAGAGAAAGTCCAGTTTGCCGATGTCTTCACCAACCAGCAGTCCATGATCAACGGACCTGTCTGCACCACCAACGGCGTTCACTTGAATGAAACCGGCTACAGAGTGTTTTCAGAAGACCTCTTCCGCGAACTCATCCAAGAGACGCCACCCAAGCTCAACGAAGCAGTCCGCGCTGCCGTGATCGAAAAGGAGGACAAATTCTTCCAGCACTACCGCCCGCTGAACTACTACTACATCAAAGGCGGCCGCATGGAGCCCTACGGCGTCGTGAACTTCCCCGGCGAGCTCAAGAAGCTGCTGCAGATGGTGGAGAATCGAGATCGCTTCATTTGGGATGTCGCGGCGGGCTTGCCCGTGTTTCCTCCCATCGTTAGTGGAGGAGTGAAGGCTCACTTCGGCCAGCCGCCGATTGATGACTCCCACACCGAAAAACTCCCCACCATCACCGGAGACCGCCCCATCAACGAATGGCTCTCTCCAGCTGATGAACTGAAGGCATTCAAAATCGACCCCCGCTTCGAAGTCAGCCTCTTCGCCTCCGAAGAAGACTTCCCGGAGCTCTTCGTGAAGCCCATCGCCATTCGGTTTGATGGCAAAGGCCGCCTGTGGGTCTGCACGAGCACCACCTACCCGCAAATCATGCCCGGCGAGTCCCCGCAGGACAAGATTCTCATCCTCGAAGACACCAACGGCGACCACCGCGCGGACAAATGCAGCGTGTGGGCCGACAAGCTCGCCATCCCGCTCAGCTTTGAGTTCGGCAATGGCGGCGTCTTCGTGTCCGACCAGCCGCATCTGACCTTCCTCAAAGACACCGATGGCGACGGCAAGGCCGACCACCGCGAAAAACTCCTCACCGGCTTCGGCACCGAGGACAGCCATCACGCGCTGCACGACTTCGTCTGGAGTCCCGAGGGTGATCTCATCTTCCGCGAGAGCATCTTCCATCACAGCCAGGTCGAGACGCCCTACGGCCCCGTCCGCGCCCGCGAGAGCAGCTTCTTCCGCTACACGCCCGCCACCGGCAGGCTGCTCGCCTTTGGCAGCTACA
>CAYMHJ010000157.1:0-14205 GCA_964390165.1 uncultured Prosthecobacter sp.
GCCGACCTCGGATTTGACCGGGACGTCCTTGACGTGGGGTTCTACTCCTCACTGCATTCGATCAATGGAAATCCAGCGATTGCCTTCTATGACTCCAATAACCAAGACATTTATTACGTCCGCTCGACCGATGTGAATGGCAATGGCTGGCCGAACGCTGAACTCATCGACTCTGACGGGAATGTAGGGGTGGGCATTTCACTCGCTGTCGGGAAGATCGGTGGTGACACTTTGACAAGAGATAACCGAGGAACCCAGGATGTGGCGGATGACGAAGTCACCATCGGTGGTGTCGCCAACATCGGTGCGCCCACCATCGTCTATGGTGATGCCACGAATTCACGTCTCAAATTCGTCGTCGCTGACAATGGGAATGGCGTGGGCTTCAATGGTGTCGGCCTCTCCGCACCGGTGCGTAACTGGTCGCTCCCGGTCACGATCCCGGGCACCGGAAATGTGGGCAGGCATTTTATGCTGAGCAATGTGGAAGGATTCCCTGCCATCGTTTATCAGAGCAGCGACACGCTGGATCTAAAATTCATCCGTGCCCTGAATGAGACAGGTATCAGCCACAATCTGAGAGACCTTGTGGATCAGTCGGTCCTCAGGATTCTTGTCTCAGAACTCACATTCACGCCGACAGGGCTGTGGGATGCCCCCATCACCCTGGATTCTGAAGGCGATGTGGGGGCCTGCCCTTCGATCGGCTTTATCAATGGTCAGCCGACCACCTTGAAAGACCGCCCGGCCGTCACTTACTACGATGCCACGAATGGCGACCTCAAGTTTGTCTCCTCCATTGACTCCACCGGCAGTTCCTGGAATCCTGCCATGCCATTGCTGACGGTCGATGATGTCGGACGCTTCAATGCGCTGCTGATCTCCGATGGTCTGCCCGCTGTGACTTATTACAATGCCACTTTGGGGGATCTTGGATTCATCACCTTCAACAACGCCAGCGGCTACACCCGCATCGCCACCACCGCAGACACGACATGGAGCGGCAATGTGGCTCTCAATGGCAGCACCATTTTCTCCCCATCTGTAGGCACCACCTCCGAGATCAGTGGTACGATCACCGGTCTGGCTGGCTTCCGCCTCGTGGGAGAGGGCGTCCTGCGCTTGAGCGGCGTTGGCAATGACTTCGCCACATCGCTGGCAACTCCGGGAGTCACGACTGGGCCTTCTGCCGCCGTAAATGGCGGGGCTATCATTCGTTCAGGCACCCTGCATTTGGGCAATAGTTTCGCTCTTGGAAATGCCACAGTTGAACTAGGGGATGCCGTCCCCCAGGTGGTCACCGCGGATCGCTCCAGCGCCGGTGTCTCCATGCTGAAAAATGGAGGGCTTTTTAATCCTCGCCATGACGGTCTGACGCTGAGTGACACAGGGCCGGGTGCATTTGTCGGAGTCTCCGCCACAGTGGATGGAAAATATCTCGGTCTTGTCACCACCACGGCAGATCCAGCAATCGACCGCTTTATTGGAGTCCTGACGGATGGCACGGCGGTTCGGTTTTATGGATTGACCATGCCTGTCGGAATCCAGGGAGATTTCACCTATTATGTGAGGGCCAGCGCCAGCGGCAGCTTCCAGGTCTCCCTCACCCCCGGAGGCACGGCGGTGAACTTTAACAGCAACGGCTCCAATTTGTTCTACATCGAACAAGACAAACTCAATACCCAAATCCTGGTGAAGGATCAGACGGAGAATCCTGAGTGGAACGGTGTTTACCGCCCCACGATCACCACCGACACAGGATCGCTCGAAGTCGGCAAGATCAACCTGGTCCGAGTCGCCTCGCTGGACAGTGTGGGCGAGATGCCATTCGGCGTGCGTGTGATTGTTCAGAATGGAACATCAGGAGGCAAGGCATTCATGCTGGCAAGCACCGTCACGGACCTGAACTTCTCAGCCGTGCATTGGGTCGAGGAGACGCCTGGCGGGTCTGTCGCCCTTCTGGCAAATGCTCATGGCCTTACGATTGGAAATGCCATCGATGTCAATGCCATCCCCGGCAGTGCAGCCAGTATCCTGGGTGCCTCCGCTTCTGTTACTTCCGGCAATGCCACCTTCCTCGGGCCAGTCACACTTCAGAATTTGGCACCGTCGGCCGTGGATGCCGAGACGCTGCTGATCACCTCCAGTACGACCACCGGACTCGGAGTCGGAATCAATGGAGTCATCAGCGAAGCGTCGGTGCAGGACATCCTCACCCTCACCAAAACAGGTGCTGGTGTGGTGTCCCTGGGGGGCAACAATACCTTCAAGGGTGGCATTTCCATCAATCAAGGCACTTTGCTGGTCATGAACAGCCCTGTTGTGAGTGGTGATTCTGGCACGGGCAGCGGCACTGTGACCGTCAATCCTGGCACCGTACTTGGTGGTATCGGCTCTATCGCTGGTTCGGTTGTCATGGGCGGTTCTGTTGGCACTCCCGCCATTCTACGTCCAGGCGACCCCACTTCGGCGTCCGCACTCACGGAAACTTTGACTATCAATCAGCCGCTCACAGTTGGAGCCAATTCGGTTCTCGAGTTCACTCTGGGCGTTGCAAACATGACCAGACTGGCGGGTACAACCATCGATCTCACGACCGCCACTTCAACCATTCTCGTCCAGTTTGATCCTGGCTACGACCCTGCCGTTGATACTATTTTTGACATCCTCGATTTTAATTCCGGCGGACTAAACATCTTCGGTGGGAGCTCAAATCTCCTGAGTTTGCTTCAGCTTCCTGTCTCAAAGGCATGGGACACTTCCCAATTCCTGACCACGGGTGTCATCAAAGTCACTGGAGATGCCGTGGCTGCTGAAATCACCGATGATCCTGATTCTCAGACCGTGCTGCAAAATGCCAACGCATCCTTCACGGTCTCCTTTACCGGCACGGCCCCCATCTCTTTCCAATGGATGAAGGATGGCATCGAGATCCTTGGTGCTACGCAGCAGACCCTGAACTTGACCAACGTCAATCAATCCCATGAGGGCGACTACACGGTTCGTGTCACCAACCCACTAACTCAGCCTGTGGGGGTGGTCAGTCAGCCCGCCGCACTCACGGTGGACTGGCCGCTCTCTTTCCCGGTAGGCGGCAATCTCCCAGCCACGAGACAAGGCTCTTCGGGTGATCCAGTCGTCTTTAAGGTCATCGTGAATGGCGAGGGCTCACCGACACAGCCCATCTCCTATAAATGGCAGAAAGATGGGGTTGATATCGTTTCTGCACCCAATTCCGACACCTTCACGATTGATGCTGCGTCAGCCCTTGATGCAGGAGTGTATCGCGTGCTTGTTTTTGGTCCGGATCTCGTTAGCGCTCCAAATCAGAGCGTCGTGCCACTCATCAGCGCCGCCTGCACTCTTTCCGTATCGAACGGGCCTGCCGTTGTCCTGGAATCGCCGGTTTCGCAGACGGTGCTTGCTGGTAGTGCTATCACCCTCACCACCGTGCCCGGTGGCGACAACAATTTGCGTGCCCTCCAGTGGCGTCGCAATGGTGGTGCCATTCTCGGAGAGACGACGAACACCCTGATCCTAAATAACATCACCGTCGCACAGGCAGGTGACTACACGGTGAAACTGGACAACAGGGTCAATGCCACAGGCAAGCCCAGTTCCGCGATCAGTTCTGCCGCCCGCGTTGTCGTGGTGGAAAATCCCAACCGCATCGTTGCTGCCCAGATCGGCAAAGTCGTAAAGCTCACCGTCAATGTGGGAGCACCCAACAGCCTCAAACCAGGATTCGAATGGTTGAAGAACGGCGGCCCTCTGCCACCAGACGGGCGCTTTACCGGAGGTAATACGAAAACACTCTCCATCAAAGGTCTGACCGAAGATGACACCGATGTTTACACCTGCCGTATCACTGGAGCTGCCGGAACTCTGCCTGTCATCGGCGGCACCCATTTCCTCCGTGTATATGATGCAGCACCAGAACTGGATTCTGACCTGCTTGATGTTGGGGACATCCCCATTGGCATGGTCGGCAGCTACTACCGTTGGAAAATCCCTGTGATCAGTGATGTGGAAGCCACCCTCGGCGACCCAACACCGGATGCATGGAAGACCACACCAGTCTCCTACAAAGCCACGGGCCTTCCAGCGGGACTTAAACTGGATGCTGTGACAGGTTGGATCGCTGGGTGGCCCACCACTGCGAACACGGCTAAAAATCCTGCGGGTTATCCAGTCAGGATCACGGTCTCCAACACCATCAAATCCACCAATGTGACCCAAACGACACGCGACATTGTCATCAGCATCCTGCCGCTGAGGGCTGGAATCGCTGGTGTCTTTGCCGGGCCAGTCGATCGTCATCCTGTGATCAATCGTTCCCTGGGCGGGCGTTTCGACATGACCGTTACCACCGCAGGCTCCTTCTCTGGAAACCTCACTATGGGAGGCGATGCCTCGCGCAAGTTCGTCGGCACCTTCAATCTCAACTTGGATGATAACGGCGTCCTGATCGGTGCTCCAACAGCCACTGTGTCGCTCCTTGGCACGAAAACAGCTCCTCCAGTGATCATCAGCTTCACGCTCGGCATTGTCGATGCCGGAGTTCCTGGAGATCCACCAGTGACGACCCTGCAGTCTGCCACGATCTCCTACCAGGCCCACAGCGCAGATTTCAATGCCTGGAGGAACAACTTTGCCAAATCAGCCGTGGCCGGTGTGTCCTCTTTGCCCACAGCCTACCAGGGCCTTTACAATATCGGGTTCGTTCTCCCAGATGGCGCGTCCTCTCTGATCACCAATGTCGATGTTCCCCAGGGGGCGGGTTATGCATCCTTCAATGTGTCGCCCACTGGCACTTACTCTCTGGTCGGTCGCTCGGCCGATGGCGAAAAACTCACCGGTTCCTACTGGGTCGGCCCCACGGGACAGCTCTTCCTCTATCAGGCTTTCTATACCACCGTCCCCAAAGGCTCGCTGCTTGGCAACATGCAGATCGAGACACCCACCAATCCTGTGGACAATGATGTTTCTGGGAACGTGGATTGGGTCCGTCCGGCCAACGTTAAATCCCGTCTTTACAAAGCCGGGTTTGGCCTGACTGGCTCCCCAGTTGCTACGCCTGTCGGTCTTACCGTCATGGGAGGACGCTTTATCGAACCGCCCGCCACTGGCACTGTTTTCCATTCTCCAGACAGTCCGATTACTCCCGTCACAGCCAATCTTGAGTTCAGTGAGGATGGGGAATTTGATCTGACTCCCTCACAAAGTGATGTGAACACGGCTACTAACCCCGACCTCATCGGCATCACGGTGAATGCAGGCTCCAAAGTCGTCCCGCTAGCGGTCGCCGCAAAAACCAAGATCACCCCAGTCCACAAAACCGGTGTGCTTTCCGGCAGTGGCACGTTGGTGGATGGGGCCTTGAAGCGGAAGCTCGCCTTCCAGGGACTCATGATCCGCGTGCGGACCAGTGACCTTGGCATTGAGCCACGCACCACGGATATTTATGGCACCGGGTATTTCATCCTCGATCAGATCCCCCAGGGGGCTGAAAAACCAACTACCAGCCCGCAGCGCTCAGGTATTTTCAGTTTCCAAGATTAAAGAATCGGATTCAGGCACCCGCAAAGCTGAAAAACTGGCCAAACCCCATCTGTAATAACCAAGTAAATACGGTGCATTGACTTCATGGCTTGAAATTGCCCTTCAAATTCGGTTAAATCGCTCAAATTCCAAATAAATCCCCCCTAAGCCCATGAAAACACTTCGCTCCTTCTTTGGCGACGCCCGTCGGCACAAAGGACTCGCCCTCATCATCGTCCTTTCCATGCTTGCACTGACGACGATCGTCATGCTTGCCTTCCTCAGCGTTGCAGACACCGAGCACAAAGGCACGATGACCTATTCGTCATCTCAGAGTGCTCGCCGACTGGCAGACACCGCAGTCAATCTAGTCATCTCTCAGATCCGCGCGGGATCAGACCAGGACACCAGCACCAATGGGCGTGAATTTCACGCCACACAGCCTGGATCTGTGCGCAAGTACACAGACAGCGGTGCCTTCCTGGCCGGTTATAAGCTGTTTTCAGACGCAGAAATGATCTACACAGGCGCAGGTAATCCCAATGGTAATGCCAGCGTGGCAGATGAGTACAATTTCGTGAAGAACTCCGAGCCCCCCACGAACTGGAACCAGGGCAATAACTCCGTGCGCTATGTCGATCTTAACGAGCCTGTCATCAAGGGCATTGCTGCAGTGGATGGTTCCGTGACCGCGACACAGACCTTCTTCCCCATCCTCGATCCTCGTGCGGCTTATGACATGGATCCCTCCGGCGGCACTCCTTATCCCGCTGAAGGCTTCCAATACTCCACCAACACGGCCGTCCTCGGCAACAATGTGGGAACAGAAAACGATGCTGGTCAGCCTTCCATCGTCCTGCCGAGAGGAGCAGGAGCTAATCTCGACAGCCTGCGTTTGGCGATGCCCGTGCAGTGGCTTTACATGCTCAGGGATGGCACGATGGGAACTTTAGATGCAAGTAACAGATTCCAAAGCTCGGGCGGCAGTCAGGCCACTGTCGCCAATCCTATCGTAGCCCGAGTCGCCTTTTGGGCAGACGATGAAACCTGCAAGATCAATATCAACACGGCCTCCGAACCCACCTACCAGGGTAAGCCTACCTATTTCCATGAGCGTGACCATCGCTGGGCGGATTATCCTGCGGCCCGTGGTGAGTATCAGCGTTTCTCCGGTCATCCTGCTACTGTGGCACTCAGTTCGGTTTTGTTCCCCAATCCCACCCAGGATCCCGCCCGTGACCTCGATACCTATGGAAAGACACCGGGTGGCGCAGCTCTGACCCGCGCGTTGAGCATCAAAAATAAAATCTACGACCTCATCCCAAGGCTCAATTCGGGCGGAAGCGAGGCTGGCACCAAGCTCTTCGCCGCAGATGACTTCAATTCCGGGGGGGCAGGCGGACTTACGACTAATGTGGTTCTCACTGCCGCACTCAATGAGCGCATCTATGCCAGTGTGGATGAACTCTTCTTCTCCGAAGCCAGCAGCGCCAGCAGACGTCAGGCCAATGACACCACCATTCAGGGAGGCAATCTATTCACAAAGCAAACTCTGGAGCGTGCCTCCGGGTTTTTGACCGCCCACAGCCGAGCCAGCGAGATCAGCATGCTGGGCCTGCCACGCATCGCCATGTGGCCCGTGCATACGGACCCCTCACGCCGCACTGGTTTTGACAACTTCATCAAATTCTGTGCACGTCTCGGGCCACCAACCTCAGATAACCTTTACATTTTCCAGCGTCAGGACTCCCGCAGCCCCACTACAGATATCAAGCTGCCCCGAAACAAACTGCTGCTCGAAATGCTCGACAAGGTTCTCGCCACCGCCCGCTTTCCATCGGACACGTTCACTGGTGGTGCTGGCAACACCTTCAAAACCAAGATGCGTAGTGCAAATGGCTTCGACAACTACCGTCAGGTCATCGTCCAAATGTTTGACTACATCCGCTCCACCAATCTACATGACAGCTTTCTCGTGGAGCCTCAGCGCACTAATTGGCCTACCTATATTGGCAATGTGGACTGGGTTCAGACTTATCAAAAGCGTGATTCGGTGCAGTCTCAGTTCAAGACCTACACGGTCGGCATTGCTAAAAATCCGGGAAATCAGATCAACAACCCATTCAGTGACCGAGCGCTTCCCGGTCATGGTCAGGTCTCTCCGGCCATTTGGAATATCGGCGGACAAAATTATCGTGGTTTCGGACGTTCCGTTTCGATCAGCGAGATCGGCCTTCAGTTCATCTGCACGGCGGATGGGCAGCCTGACATGTACAGTTGGAGACCCATCGATTTGTTTGAGAGAAGGGATTCAGAAAAGAAGCTCATCTACAAAATCAAGACGATGGACATCACCCAGACGGGCTTGGCAGACTTTGAAGCAAACGCCGATGCTGGCACCATTTCTGGTGGCAGGACAGCGCTGCGCATCGATCCCATTGTGGATGGGGTCTTCACAGTGGAGAACATACCACCTCCTTTTGGCACGCGTTTCAGAGTTGGAAATGAAGATTACAACATAGAAATCCAAAATTTGGGAGACGAGCATTGGAATGCAGGTCCGGCCAATCAAATGAAGGCCCGCTATTACTCCAACTTTCCTCCGCTGTCGGATCCCTCCAAGGTGGTCGAACTTTATGGGGCTGAGGATGGAGTCGTGACGCCACAAAATCTTGGGAATCATAGGAATTTCCACCCAGGTGGCAAAGAGCAGAACTGGAACTATACCCTGGAGGAGGACCGCCCTCTTGGCCCAAGAGAAAAGCAGGTTCAGGCCATGCTGCACCTTGAGTTCTTTTGTCCTGCCGTTGGTTACACGAGCCTCTTCCCCGAATTCAGTGTCGTGCTGAAGGGAGAAGAGCTTCAGGGGATCACTGTGGAAGGGCAGTCGATCTTCAAGAAATCCGGTGACATCGTGCTTAAAAGTTCTCAGCCCATCTATGAAATTGACAGCAATCCTCAGGTGGGAGGGTATGCCAGCTTCAGGCGCATTGCGACCGGGCGCTCTCTTGGCCCCTTTGACCGGTTGCCCGCTGACCCTAATTACAATTCATCATCTACTGGCAACGGACACGCGGACATCCTGAGCATGGACTTGGTTTCCAGTTTCTTTAAAGTAGTGAGCGATACGGAGTTGGATTTCGCCACGAACGGACGCCCTATTCGCATCGACATTTATGATACACATGATTGGAAGCAAAGTTCTCCCTCTCAGACAATTTACTTCAGTCTGCCCAAAGGGCGCGCCCCGATGCCTGACCTCATCGTTCAACCTTCCAACATGGAATTCTGGGTGGATGCGAATGGACGTGAGTTGCGTCATCCTGCTCTGCAGGCACCTCACTGGTGGGCCTTTCACCTTGGCGGAGCGCTGGCTCGCGGAACTCAAGATGCCAACTTGATGGTTCCTGGACGTCTGAATGAACCAAGAAATCACGGTGGCAACTTCACCAGTTTTTTCAATGGGCCACTCATCAGATTGGTGGTGAATGGTGACACCGCTCAAGGGACGGGTGGTAATCCAAACCAGCGGTTTCCTGGAAGTAGGGCTTTAATTTATGGGTTCCAAAGAACTGGAAATTTCCAGGATGTGAAAAGACATGACAACTCACGTGGAACAGATGTGGTTCGTTTTTCCAGAACTGAATACGACCCGGGCCAGAATTATAATCAGCCCCTTAACCACGCAGGTTCTGATGTCGTCAGAAGCCTCCAGCCTGGCCATGGTGATGCGCGCATGATTTTCGCCAAGGCTGTGGTCCAAGACACGGATTGGTCACCGCACCCTCTGTATGACAGCGAGACAGCCTTCATGGCGCATAACTTCTCCAACTACGGTGCAGGTTCAGAGGCTGGCTTTGACCGCAGTGGAGATCCTTCGCTGGAGATTCAGGGTATCGAAAATCCCAAAAAGAGAACGCTGCCTCAGTCTATACTGGTGAATTCCGGCCATACGCCTGACGCTCCCTATTCGGGTGAAAACGACAACCGGGTCAATTCAGTGACAGGCAGTCTTTCCCCGGCCTATCTATGCCAGCGCTACTATGATTTCGATGAAAGCGACCCAGGTGGACGCGCGGGTACTTTCATCAATAAAGTTGATGAAGGAAACTTTGCCGTGGGCGACTTCCAGGGGTCTGGCTGGCCCAAACCCGTAGAATGGAGGGCTACCTATTTCCGTGCAGATTCGTTTGGTGCTCGCTTTGCTCCTGGAGCCCAAAGCTTTTTCACCCCGAATCGCATGGTCAGTTCCCCTGTTATGATGGGATCGCTGCCAAGCCGAGTGCATTATGGCAACAAAAATGGGCCGGATGCCTCTAATGGCGGCAACGGTGCCTGGACCAACCTGCTCTTCCGTCCCTACATCCAGTTGAACAGCGCATTGGCTCGTCACCCAGGTCAAGCCACTCCCCCGGACCATTATTTGCTCGATCTATTCTGGATGCCAGTGGTGGAGCCATACGCAATCAGCGAACCGCTCTCCACGGCAGGTAAGGTTAACATGAACTACCAAATGCTGCCATTCACCCACATCAGACGTGCCACTGCGTTGCACGCGGTGATGAAGGGCGAGGTTTTTGCCGCTCTTCCCAATGTGGACCATAGCTTCTCAAAGAGCATGCGACGCGGATTTGGACCGCAGGGCAGCACGGCACCTGTGTTTCGCAGTGAGACGGCCGCTTTAAATGATTCGGCTGCGAAGTGGCACCGGAACATCGTTGTAGATCGTATGAATATCGAGAACGGCACGGCGGACAACCCATGGTGGGTCAATCATCAAAGGGCCAGCCAACGTGTGGTGGGAACACTTCGCCAGTTTGAAGAACGATTCAATTTTGGAGCTACTGATGTGGATAAAGGCGCTGCAGCCGTGGGCGGAAATAGTGTCAACGAAGGGATGCCGTCCAATTTCCGATCCGGACTCTTCCGTAATGCCAGTCAGATTTGCGAAGTTCACCTCATCCCATCACGCGTGTCAGTCGCAGGCAACAGGCGTAGCCAGACAGCTTATGGTAACACACAGTTTAGCACCATCATTCAGGGAGCTGACAATGATGCGAACGAGAATCTCAAGCCTGATGAACTAGACAGCTACACTGACCGTGACTCGGCAATGAAGAAGTTCTGGAACGCTCATGCTTCCACTGGCGACAACACTCGTGAGTCACCCTATGCCAATCTGTATGCCAAGCTGACTACTCGCTCCAACACCTTCCGTGTGCATGTGAGAGCCCAGACGATCAAAAAAGCTCTGCGTGGCGACCAGGACAACGGCTGGGCAATTGACAACTTCACTCCAGGTGAAGACGAAGTCACGGGTGAATACCGCGGCTCCTTCCTTTTGGAGCGGTACGTTGATCAGCAGGACCTGGTGAATGCAGGCTCTGCCGCTGATTTCACCCAGGGAAATCCAATGGATGAGACTGCCCACCCCCCTCTCGGGAGTGATTATCGCTTCCGCGTCGTTGAATCGTAGCGTTTCGCACCTGGATCCCCCCAAACTCATGAAATCATACCCTTTGATTCAAACCAGACAGCGGCTAACCAGGGCATTCACGCTCGTGGAGATCATGGTCTCGCTCGCCGTGCTGACCATTCTGCTGCTCATCAGCGCACAGGTCATTGGTCAGGTGCAATCCACTTGGTCCGCGTCCAACGCACGAGTCAGCCAATTTCGAGAAGCTCGAACGGCCTTTGACATTTTGACCCGCAATCTTTCCCAGGCCACGCTGAACACCTACATTGATTACGACAACAACTACATAGCAACTGCCGGTTCATCGGCTGCCGCCGCAGTTCCTGCCAGCTATGTGAGAAATTCAGATTTGCAGTTCATCTGCGGTCCGGCCTCCAGTCTCGTCACTGGAGGTGGTGGAGCGGATGCCCTTCCAGGTCATGCGGTGTTCTTTCAAGCTCCTTTGGGAGTCACCAACAGCGCCAGTCTGGTGGGTTTGGACAGGCTGCTCTGTGCGAGAGGATACTTCGTACAGTACACATCGGACGAAAGCTGGATTCCGGCCTTTATTCCCCCAGGGAACAGCAGCTTCCGATATCGTTTAATGGAGTATTCTCCGCCAGCAGAGAATAATTTGATCTATCCGGCGGGAGCCAGCGGTACTGTCACTAAGTCGTGGTTTTCCGGAGCGGGCGTTACCTCCGGCAGTTCTTCCGGCTCTTCAGTCATTCCTGTTACACGGCCTGTGGCAGATAATATCGTGGCCCTCATCATTTCTCCAAGGCGGGAAATGAAATCCAGTGAACAGGCGACGACGGCAGACACTCTGGCGAATGGCACCACTGAGATTGCCACAAATTACGCTTATGACTCCACACTGGTGAATCTTCCCTCAGCAGCATCTCCACAAGGCACACAAAATCTCCTGCCGCCCCTGATCCGGGTGGTGTTGGTGGCAATCGATGAACGCTCAGCCAAACAACTGGAGGTTTTCAGTGGCAGTGCAGGCAGCCCGCCTCTTGGCAATGACGTCGGACAGTCTCTGAACAAAGCTTATGAGCTTGAGAGCGAGCTTGCTGATCTGGTATCCAAACTGCAACAGCGGAAACTGAACTACCGGGTCTTCTCTGCTACTGTACAACTGAGAGGTGCCAAGTGGAGCATCTAAAAATGCGGTCTGCTCAATTCCGACTACCACCTTTCACACCGCCATGATTGCAGATTTGAAAAACAGACTGTTACGCACGAGGGCAGCTTTCACCCTGGTTGAGCTACTGACCGTCGTTGGCATTGTAGCCCTTCTCATTGCTCTGGCCACGCCCACGCTTGTGGATGTGATCCGTTCCACACGCCTTAGTTCGGCAGGAGACAGTTTGCTGAACCGGCTCAACCTCACCCAGCAGGAAGCCATCGCACGCAGCAAGGAAGTGGAGATGCGATTCTACAAGTACGCCAACGTCACCTCTGAGCGCCCGGGAGAGCAGTTGTTCTATGCCTACCAGGTGGTGGAGACTCCGAGTGGAGGCGCTGCCGTGGCGATTTCAGAACCTTACTATTTCGACTCCGGCGTTGTTCTTGCGACCCAGACGGAGCTTTCCCCAATGCTGGAGACAACCGCTGCACAGACGGAAAACAACGGGCAGTATGTCTTCTCGCCAGGTTCGGGTGGTGGCGGCGGGGCTGTTGAATATGCAGCACTCCGCTTTTTTCCAGATGGTAGTTGCCGACTACTCAATAGTTCCACTCTTGATGAAGAAAACGCCACAGCAACGGCCCTTGCCTATACTGTCCCGCCCTTGGCCACCAGCTTCATGACTTTGGTCGAGTCTCAATATATCGACTCTCCAACGATTCCTCCTCCAAACTATTACTGCATTCAGATCGACGCCTACACGGGCAAGGCTCGCATTTATCGTCCGTGATCAGGACGAATTTCTGCGTGACAGCGCCATGAGTGCTGATTAGATAGCCTATGGGCGATCTACCTTCTCTTGCACTCAGTTTCGACGACGTGTTGCTCCTGCCCGGGTTGAGCGAAGTGCTCCCCGGTGATGTGGACATCAGCACAGTTTTTGGCGGTTCCATCCGTCTCAACGTTCCTGTCCTTTCCTCTGCGATGGACACCGTGACGGAATCTGAACTTGCCATCTCTCTCGCTCGTGAAGGCGGCCTCGGCGTCATTCACCGTAACTGCCCCATCGACTACCAGTCAGAGCAGGTGGCCAGGGTGAAAAGGTCCGAGAACACGGTCATCCAGAACCCGCACAGCGTCCGCCCTGAAACCACTCTCGGCGAACTGCAATGGCTCATGCAGACCAAGGGTGTCAGCGGCTTCCCCGTCATCGATCCTGATGGGAAACTCGTTGGCATGGTTACAAGTCGTGACATGTGGTACATCGAAGACGAAACCACACCCGTCACAGCCATCATGACGCCTCTGGAGCGCCTCGCCACGGGTACTGCCAACACCTCCTACGAGGAAGCGCTCAAGATCCTCTACACCCATCGCATCGAGAAACTTCCCCTCGTCGATGCCAACGGCAAGCTCGCCGGTCTCATCACCAAACAGGACGTCACCAAGCGCCAGACCTTCACCCACGCGGCTAAGGATGCCAACGGTCAGCTTCGCGTCGGGGCTGCTGTCGGAGTTGGCGACGATTGCGCGGATCGTGGTGCAGCCCTCGTCGCTGCAGGTGCTGATGCGCTCTTCATTGACGCAGCCACGGGGCACACCACACGTGTCGCTTCCGTCATTGAAAGACTCCGTGCCCGAGTCGGTGGAAACATCCCCATCGTGGCGGGTAATGTCGTCACCGCCGACGGTGCCCTGCACCTCGTCAATGCAGGTGCTTCCGCCGTGAAGGTCGGCGTCGGTCCGGGTTCCATCTGTACCACGCGCATCATTTCTGGCGTTGGCATGGCCCAGTTCACCGCCGTGCAGGAAGTTGCCGAAGTCTGCCGCCCGCGCGGTGTCACCGTCATTGCCGATGGCGGCATCCGTTACTCTGGCGACATCGTCAAAGCCCTCGCTGGTGGTGCCGACTGCGTCATGCTCGGCTCACTGCTTGCCGGCACCGCCGAAAGCCCCGGAAATATGGTCAAATGGCAGGGCCGCACCTTCAAAGAATACCGTGGCATGGGCAGTCTCAAAGCTATGCGCAAAGGGGCAGGGGACCGCTACGGCCAGAACAGCTCCGGCAAACTCGTCC
>CAYMHJ010000158.1:0-14170 GCA_964390165.1 uncultured Prosthecobacter sp.
TACAAGGAACTCCTCGCCCAACGCATCAATTTGCTCTGACTCCGAGGGAGTTGGAGTTCATTGGCAGAGACAATTGCAGCGTGTATTCGAAGAGAATTTATACACCGCGACAAAGTACTGTCCCTCTTTACATTTTTGTTGTCAGCGCAGAGCCAATGGAATCGACTCGGTGGTTCCATTTGAGATAGTTCGCATGACGATGATGTGGACCTCTCGATTCTCTGTTGTTCAGAACCTCATTCTCGCAGATCCTATTCCATCAACGCCTTCACCAGCGCGTCCCGGACTTCACCGTAGTAAATGACTGTGACCTTGGTGGCTACATCGTCGCTCAGGTCGGAGAGCTGCTTCCGGGTGGTGACGGGCATCAGAAGGGTTGTGGCGCCTTTTTCGGCGGCGGCCTCCACCAAAGAAACGGCATTGTGTATGGGCTCAATGGAGCCACCAAGGTTGAGGCCCCCAACCACTACCAAACCGCCTTTGAGGCTCTTTTCAAGCAAAGAAGAGCACAACGCGAGGAGGACGCCTACTCCGGTGGCTGCCGCTTGCTTGTTGGCATCGAAGGCACGGACCTGTACACTAAACTCGTGCGAACGGGGATCGCGATCGCCCACAAGTTCTTTCGCGCGGGCATAGAGGTTTTGTTCGGCGCAACGCACACTCTCCTTCAGGGGCGGCGGTGTGGGAAGATTGAGTACACGTACGCCAGACCCTGGACCACTGGTGACATCGATGCGGAAGAGGCCGGTGCCCTCGCCCTGGTCTCCGGGGCTGTAGCACCACACTTGGCCGGGAGGTAGGGGGTCCTCAGAGATGCTGCTGTCGCTGCGCAGCTCGGGAGTTGTGATGAACTGCTCCACGCCATCTGCGCCCATTTGGTAACTGAAGTGGGTGTTGCGGAACTCCGCGCTGCCGATGCGCTTCTGCTGCTCTTTCACGCGGCGCCGTACCTCCAAAGCGAGGCGTGCGGCCCATTCGATGCTGTCATCGGGGATTTCAACGTCCTTGCCGGGGTACATAAGCTTGAGCAGCCCGCTCATGGTCTTGTTGATGGCGGTGCTGTCTCGGCCACTGATGGCGCCACCGAACTGGATGCGGCCTTGGAGCTTTTGCAGGCGGCTTTGTGCACGCAGGTGGTTCCAGCAGGAGGAGAGGAAATCACTGACCAGACCGAAGTGCTCGGTGAAATGGCTTTTGTCCAACTTCGGAATGTCCCATCCGGGGATGTAGGCATGGATGCGGTCCATGAAGGCGGTGTCATCCCGCATTTCCTTCGGCATGGGGCCGAAGAGGTGGCTCACACGCTGTTGGTGTTCCACGTCCACATCGAAGTTGCCGACCATGACGACGCCACCGAATCCACGGATGCTCTCCTTTCCACGGGAAAACTCGCCGCTCTCCATGTAGCCCTTCATGATGTTTACTCCGTCCTTCTGATCGAAGGAGATGCCGCTGACCTCATCAAAGCAGACGACGTCGTATTGGCACACGAGGCCGCGCTGTCCGTTTTGGTTGTTGACGAACATGCGGGCGACGCTGGCCTTGCCGCCACTTACCAGGTGAGCGTAGGGGGAGATCTGCTGAAACAGGTGGCTCTTGCCCGTGCCCCTGGGGCCGAGTTCTACGGCGTTGTAGTTGTTCTCTACGAAGGGCACCATCCGCAGGAGCATCACATCCCGGGTGCGGGGGCTGAGGGCATCGGGTTCCAGGCCTACGCTGCGCAAAAGCAAGTCACGCCACTCGTCGAAGGTGAAGAGCTCACGGCCACGAGCCAAAACCTCGAGGGCATCCCGCTTGCTCAGTTGGATTTCGCGGATGGATTCTATGCCGAAGGGCTTGCCGTTTCTCTCTTCTGCGATGAGGGGGTCGTAAACGAGGTCCACCTCGGCGTAGAAGCCGCCCGTGAGCATGCGCTCGTGCTCCTTGACCAATCCATCGGAGATGCGCACTGCATTGAGGCGGATGCTGGGCAGTTCGGCAAGGAAACAGTCCTTGTCTTGGTCCAGCCGGGCGCGCACGAGGTCGATGAGTTTTACGCGGCCGTGTTCCTTCGCGCGTGCTTTGAAGAGCTCTTCCTCTCCTGCGCGCACTGTGCGACTTTCGAGTTGGCGCTGTACAATTTCTAAGCCCTCCTGGATTTCTGAATCCACGATGCTGGAGCAGTAGCGGCCCAGCAAAAACTCTGCGACGTACGTGGGCACGGGGTACTGGCCTTTGAAGCGACGCACAAGGTCCTTGCGCACAACAAAACCTTCGAAGGCCTTGGCAGTCAGTTGGTCAAGGTGGTCGAGTTCCATGGTCAGTTCTCTGCGATGGTGATGGACTTCTTCGTGAGGACGGTGCCGTTGCGGAGCAAGACGAGGAAGGCGGCCTCGCCTTCCAAGGTGTCGTCCTCGATGACGATGGATGCATGGCCCGACGAATCTGCGGCCTTGAATGCAGGAAGCAGGGACGAGGACGCATCGGCGGGCTTGCGGCGGATGTCCAAATCGGTGCCCTGGGGGTCACCGGAAAGCACCACCTGCAAGCGCATGCCCACCCATTTGGTCGAAGCGATGGTGACGGCTGCCTGCGAGCCCGTACCACGAGTCAGTTCCAGCACCGGGGTGAGGGCCTCCTGCACGGAGAGGCCGCCGTGTGCATATTCCACGCCGTTCATGAACACGCATACGCGGGGTGCAAGCACGATGGAATGTTCTGGCCCCCAGAACCAGTTTGTGGCGGGAAAGCTGTGCGTAGCGCCGGTCTGGGGCAACGCGCAACGTCCCCATTTGGCGTCGGTGAGATGCTTCGGCAGGTCCACTTTGGGGAGGCCTCCAGGCATCCACAGCCACCCGTGATCGGTGAGCACATGCACGGTGGACCACCCGGCATTGAACAGCTCCAGAACGCGCTGGCGAATGGTGGTGAGCTCCTCCTGGATGCGCCACGCCAGCTTGGCTCCCTGATCGTGGCCGTAGCGATCGAAGGCGCCGGACTCGGTCCATGCACTGGTGGCGGAATCGCCGGTCTCCGCTTCGCCGAGGTAGTGCCAGCCCAGTTCCTGGAGCTTCGCGCGGAACCCGTGGGTGCGAAGGGGACCGCCGCCGTTGAGCATGGGTTCGAAGCCTGTGCTGATGGCCTCGCCGTGCACATGCTCGGTGATGGGCGCCCACGCGGGCTTGGCGGTTGCGGTTACCGTGGGCAAGGCGCTCCATGCGATGTGGCGCTCCACCGAGATGTCTTGATTTCGCAACTGCTCGATCAGCTCCACTCCGATGTCTGCACGGAGGCCATCCACGAAGAGGAGGATGTGGCCCGGCTTGGGGGTGAAGCGGTAGGCGTGCTCGGGCGTGCGTTTCGGGTATTGACCGCCGATGAGCTGGCAGCGGGTGGCGATGTCTTCCAGCCACGGCAAGTAAATGCTGCGCAGGGCGGCGCTGATAGCCACCGATGTGGCGGCGGGGTCTTGGGCTTTGCTTCCTGCAGCGTAGGCCTCACGTGCGTGGGCATCCACCTGCCAGCCATGTTGCAAGTAATCTTCGGCCAGGAGGTCCCACGAAGTGGTGTCGAGCCCCTTTTCCATGGCCAGCAGCATGTTCCCCAGATGGGCGGTGGCGATGGCCAGCGGCGATTCGTTCAACGCTGCCCACACCCAATCGGCGCGGGGGGCGTGCTGCTTCACGAGCTCGCCCAGCCCCTTACGAGCCTCGGCGGCGGAACGGTCCGCCAAGGCGAGGAGACCTTCGCGCAGGCGCTCTTCCTGCTTCTGGTTCTCGGCGGGCAAGCGCTCGTTCTCGGAGCCGAAGAGGCCGTCGGGCTGCACGCGGTCCAGTATGGTGCGCAGGCCCGGGAAGGCATGGGGACTTTCGCGGTAGCGGACCCACACGGGATCCCAGCCCTTGGCGCCCTTCACGAGCATCTCCGCTGCGGTGACCACCCCATCCTTGGCGGGATCCAGCTTGAACTGTTTTTTTGCCAAGCCGGTGAAGCCCTGCCATTGGGTGGTCTTGCTCCATGTGTCCTGCAAGCGGCCATCGCTGGCCATCCATTGGAGCACCATGCGCACGGGATCATCGGCCACCAGCCCGTGCAGCAGCTCGGCGGTGATGCGCGGGCCCTGCACCTGTTCTGCGGCGGTGTTGAGCAGATGGGGCAGTTGGTTGCTCAAGGCCTCCTGGGTGGCGGCATCGCGGGCCACATCCAGCCCGAGGCCGTCGGCTGTGTTCGTGAGGAAGGCGAGGGGTGTCCAGTCCTTTCCGCTCGCTTGTGCCCAGAATTGCCCTTGGAATTGGAGGGCATAGAGGTGGCGGGCAGCGCCGGGGAAGCCCGCGGCGCTGCGGAAGGAGGTGCGCGCCACGCCGGGCAGGTACACGATGGGCATCGGATTGCCGGCTTTCGTGATGAGGTAGCGCAGGTAGGTGCTGGGGCCGCCGGCGGCGGTGACCTCCGCCGGGTGAAGCACGAGCAGCTCGGGCAGGGCCTGTTGCAGGGCCGGGATGACCTTGACCCAGAGGCCATCGGCGTCGGGCCACAGCACCACGCGGGGCGGCGACTGGTCGCTGCGGTTGTAGTGGGCTGCCTTGCGAAGGGCAACTATCAGTTTGTCTGCGATGGTCATGGGGCTCTATCCTTTGCTCATTCGCATCACTAGTCAACATCGTGGTCAGGTGGACGCAAAGCCCCTTGGATTAGCTTGGAAGCCCTTTGCGCAACGCTGTCCCGTTTAGCTTGCTCTGACCAATCCTCTATGAGAAGTGGTATAACAAGATACTTTTCATCTCCATCCTCAGTGTTCGTCGCGCCGGGTTCGCCTGCCAGCGCTTGGTGATTGATCACTGCGCTATTCGTAGGCACCAAGAGCCTTGGCTCAGTATAGATGTCGAAGTAGATTCTCTTTCCGTCCGCAGCCTCTACATAACACTTGTAGGACTGACCTGGGGAAGCAATTGCCCGATTCGGAGAGCTGGCCATATTGTTCTTGAACTCGCGCATGAGGGCAATTCGGTTCTGATCGCGCTTGTACTTGCCTGCACGTTGCGTCTCCCTCCTCGCCTCAATCATTACCCCCACATCGCGGGATGGGAGGAGTTTATCAAGAGTGCATAAGAAGCCCTCTCCATTTTTGAACACGTACAGCTGCCAGCACTCTAAGGACAGGGTACTGTTCGCCAGATGCTCATTCAGGTAACCGCAGACCTGAAGGGTCTCCGGCAGGAACTCGGTCCCAATGAGAATGATGGTTTGGAACTGGTTTACAACACCTTCTTTCGGTTCATATTCGGCGAATCTCTGCTCAGCTGCCGTTCGGTCCAAAGGCTCGTCGAGCAAAGCCCATTCCCCTGTTTTTGCAGCCTCTTCAGCGAAGAGATCCTGTAACTGCTGGCGATCCCATTTGGCAACACCTGACAAATAGGACAATGCCTGTGTAATAGCCTCCTTGCCGACGGCGCCTCGTTTCAACTCCACTAAGAGCAATTCGTCGTGACAGATCCCAACTAGATCCGCTCGCTCATCGGCTGTTGTTCGCTGCTGGCGGCTTATCCAAAGAAGTCGGTCGCGGTCAAATATGCGGTCCGCGTCGCGCACCCACGATTCGAAATCAGCAGTCTCTTTCAATCCTGCGTGGTAGACATCTGCCTGAGGCACGGGGGTTAGCTTTCCGTCGTTAATCTGATAAAGGTCCATGGGTTATTCGTTTTACTAATACACCGGTCGTTTTCGGGCAAGGGTCAAATGGACATCGTTCCACCGGTTCCCGGTGAATGTCTTCCCTCCAACCGGATCGGTGCCCGGTTCTTCCTCGCACCAGAACCACGGGTAGTCCGCCTTGGCGCGTGTGGGTTCGGAACCACGGTCCTTGTCCCACTTGACGTTCGGCTTCCATCGGAGGATACCGGCGCCCTTCTTGCCCACATCGATGGCGGTGAGGAAAGGGCGGATGTTGAGGCGCACCCCATCGTTCAGATCCGGGTGCCAGCCGATGGCCTGCTGGCTTAGGGGCTTCCAGCGGACGAAGATGTCATAGGGCGCTTCGCCTTCGAGGATCTTGGCCAGCTCCTTCTGGAGGTCTTGGGCGGCCCCGAGGCGTTCGGCGGCACCGGGCTTGTCGGCCTTGGCGCCTTCCTCTTGCACGCGGATCCAATCGCCGAGGTAGCTGTAGGTGAGCTTCTGGAGGGCGGCGTGGTCCAACTGGTGGTAGTTGACCAGCGCGTGGAAGCCGTCCTTACGGCCATCCCAGAGGTGCCATACGAAGGGCCGGTGATGGAAGAGCTTGCAGTGCTGCTCGAAGAACTCGTCGCGGAGCCACTCCTCCACCGTGGTGGCCTTGCCCCCGGCGGCGGTGATCAACGACCGCTCATCGAAGGTGCCCAGCGCAGCGGCCAGCAGTTGGCGCAGGCGGGCGGCGGCGGGTTGCTCTTGGTTGATGGGCGGCAGGCACACGATGCCGTCCTTGTCCGCGAAGGCCTCCAGCCCATCAGGACCGAGGGCGGGGCAATCGGGGAAGCTGCTTCCGGTCTGGCGGGGCCAACGGTAGTTGAGGAGGCGTGCCACGGCCACATGCAGGGGCTGCTCACTGCCCTTCGGATGGCCGTTGAAAAGCCATTGCGTGGGGTCGTCGCTGTGGGGCTTGGGAAGGCCGTTGGGGTACTTCTCGGCGGCGACCTTCTGCCAATGGGCGAGGTCGAAGGGGACCTTCGTAAAGGTCCCCGCCGTAACTGACATCTTCTTATCCAGCTTCTTGAGTTGCTCCGCGAAATCACCTGATTGGAAAAAACACCAAAGGGCATCCGTTTCCTCAATGTTGTGCATACATACCACAGCACAATTATCATCGAACATTTCACCAGAGTACAAAGTTGCCCTCAACCTCCCTGCCTTGCCAATTGCTACTCCTACTCTATCAAACACACGTTCACCGCGCAAGGCAAAGCCAACCTCACTCTCTGGGTTGTGCCCATTCTCGCCCCAGAGAATGAAATGTTCTCTACCTGACCAAATCGCAGCGCCAGTCGGACTATTCAACCAAGGCAATCGACCAGCACTCATTCGGTCAACTTCCCAGACATACCTCAGATAATGTGGCCCGTCA
The DNA here is from genome assembly GCA_964390165.1 of uncultured Prosthecobacter sp. Lineage (GTDB taxonomy): Bacteria > Verrucomicrobiota > Verrucomicrobiia > Verrucomicrobiales > Verrucomicrobiaceae > Prosthecobacter. Next base: position 7,073 of record CAYMHJ010000158.1, read on the forward strand.
CCTGACACACTCCCCTTACCAAAATCTGCAACGAGTGATAGCCTTGAAAGGGCCCCTTCTCGCTCAAGAAGAATAATGCGCTTGTCAGGATTTGTTAATTGAAGGTGTTGCTTCAATCGAACAAGGTCATCGACTTGAATTGCATTAGCCTTCTCCGCTGGTCCTCTTTCATCACCCACATCGATGCCAGTCATCAAATACTGATCTGTGGGTGTCCTCTTTGAGGTGACCTGTAAGCAAACATTGACAACCTCTCCCGGAATCTGCTCAAAGGCACGAGCCCCCAATTGAACGATCATGTCCATGGTGAAGGACCGTATCATGAAATCTCTCATACCTGCATAGTACTTCAGAAAAAGCCAGTATTGCTGCGTTACAACAGCCATACTTCCACCTCTATGCAGTAACTCATGGCAACGTTCTATGAACACAGTCGCCAGATCATACTTAGATTTCGGATAGCTCCTTTGGCACAGCCTCTTCAGTTCCTCTCCATGGTCGCCGCCTTTGAGGTATGGCACGTTGGTAACCACCATAGTGTATTCAGAAGCGAGCAGTTCCGCTGCCGTGGCAATTCCCTTCGCCGTTATCGCCATTTCATGCGTGACCTCATCCACCTTGTCATCGGACAGCGCTCTCTCCAACAAAGGCTGTAACTCATCATAACCCGAACTCTCCAGATCCCATTTCTGCTTGGGGTCGATCAAGCTGCCAAGAACAGGGGCCTGCTCGAAGAGTGCGAAGAGGCGCTTCATGCCCTCCTGCAAGCGCGGGTCATCCCCCGCCAGCTTCACCCAATCGGCCAGCTTGGCCTGTGGCGCCAGACCGCTGCATGCGATGTGGGGTGCGGGCAGTTGCTGGAAGCCCGCCAGCTTCCACGCGGTGAGGGCCACGTTGAAGGCCCCGATCTGGGTACAGCGGGGGTCCAGCTCCAAGCCGTGGATGTTGTCGCGCAGGGCAGACGCCACGGCCTGTTGGGCGCTGAGGCCCTCCTCCTCCATCCGCAACCGGGCGATGATGGGCAGGGCGAAGACGAGGAAGTGGCCGCTGCCCATGCAGGGATCGAGCATGGTGATGGCCTTCGCCTCCTTGGGCCATCCCTCGAAGGTGCCTGCGGCTGGGCTCCACGTCTTGGTGGCTTCATCCTGCACGAAGCGCAGGTAGGCCCACTCGATGGCGGGCATGCCATCCCGTTCGGGCAGGGCCGCATTGCGGCGGGCATCGGCCTCAGTGGCGGCATGGATGGGGCCTTGTTTCCCGGCCCACCACGCACCCAGCGTGTTGTGCAGCAGGAAGTCCACCATGTAGTCCTCGGTGAACAACTGGGTCACCGGCGAGATCTCGTCCGCGCCGATCTTCTTGCCGCTGGCGTTCACCTCGTCCTTGCGCTTGGCCTGCCAGAACTGGTAGGTCCAGCCAAGGCTGTCGTCTGCCGTGAAGATCTCGGTGGGCAGCTCGTCCAGCAGGGTCTTCAGGGCCACCTCGTCGTTGGGGGCGAGGCGCAACTCCAGCACGGGATCATCACTGCGGAATACACCGGGCAGGATCTGGCCCGCAAAGCGGCAGGCCAGCTCGAAGCCGTTGCGGGCGCCCAGCTCGGGGGCCAGCTCATCGCAATCGGCCAAGGTCACCGGCACATAGCCATTGGCGGCATCGGTGCGCAGCAGGTTGTTCTCGGTGAGGAAGCGGGTGAAGAGCAGCCGGTGCCAATGTTCATAGGCGGCATCGGCCACCAGATGCTCCAGCCGCTGGTTGCCATTGGTATCGCGCTCATCTCCTGCAGCACGCCCCCTGGCGCGAAGTCGGTTGCGCAACAGGCGCTGCTCCACGCCCATGTGGGGGCGGTATTCGCGCTCGTGCACGGCGAGGTTTTCCAAGGCGGCGCGCACGGCCTGTTCAGCCTGCTCCCGCGCATGGAGCGTGGTGCGGGCAAGGAGGTTGCGGAGGTCTTTGGAGAGGGAGGGCATGGAAGGGTCAGATGATCGCGGGTCCGTCTTTTAAAGCCTCTGAAAGCGTCTTCTCTGCATCGGCCAACCACGCCTCCAGTTCTGCTTCGTTGTTGATGGTGGCTCTGGGCAGGTCCACCTTGCGGGCCTTGGGTTGCGCCGCTTGGATGGCGGCAGCCAGGGCATTCTGGCAGCGGGTGTTGAGCGCATCGGCATGGGTGCGCCAGGTGCCGAGGCTGCATGCGCGCAGAGCCGCGGCAAGACTTTCATCGCTGCCCGTCTGGGGCAGTTCGCGTTGGGTCACCCCCTGGGCACGTAGGAAGCCGTGGCGCTCTTCAGGGCTAAGGGCGGCCCAAACGTCGTTGCGCAGCATGGCTTGCATCTCGTTCTTGAGCACCTGTTCGTAGTGTTCAAAGGCAGCGGTGAGAGCAGCGCGGAGCGCAGAGCCTAGTTTTTGACGAATCGGGACAACTGGATCGGGATCGGCAAGTAGGCTACGTTGGTGCACAATAGCTTTCAGCGCCGCATCTTCCTCGTCGGCCTCCGGCAATTGTGCGGCCGTGGCAAAACCCTGCAAGCTCCGTGTGAGTTCGAACGCAGGCATTCGTGTTGCCAGATTTTCCTGAAGAGCCTTCCACGTGGCAATGGCGTTCTCGAGCTCGTTTTTCTGTTCGTGAATCTTGAACAGCAGATCGTTGCCGCTGAGAGTGCTTAACTCACGGAGCAAGGGAGGGGCAGGAGACAGCGGTGCCGGAGCATCTCCACCCGCTTGCCTGGCAAGTTCATGGAGCCGGTTGACGAACAAAGAAGCATCGTTGAGCTCATCTCCCGGTTTGATCGCGATGCCCGCATCCTGATAGAGCTTGCGCACTCCGAGTTTTTCCGTGGCGGTAAGCACGGGGTGTTCGCTGCGGAAGTCCGCTTGGCCCACCTTGCGTTGGTCCAGTTCGGAGAGTTTCACCACCTGCCCGTTGATGCGGGCGCTGAGGTGGCCGCTTTGCAGAAGTACACCGAGGATTCCATCCACGGCATCCTTGGGCCAGCCGTAAGGCGGATCGGTGAAGAGCTTGACCAGGTCAGTGCCGCGCTTGCCGCTGCCGATGGAACCGAGGATCTTGGCGGCCACCGGGTGCTGGTGCTGTTCGCCGTTATAGCCCACGAGCTGCAAAGCGTTGGTGTTGCCCTCCTTAGCGCGGGACCACACGCTGCTCCAGGCGCTTGAGTCGGCCACATGGAACTCGGGGTAAAGCCGATTCAGCACTTGTTCGCACGCGGTCTTTACACTGGCTTCTACACCGATTCCAGAGATGCTCTGTCCGCCGCTGAAGAAAATGCGGGCACCATTGATTACTTCCTGCACAATGCCCTCTACTCTGCGTTCCTCGACCTGCTTGCGGGTAATCATCGAAGCGCGAGCTTCCTTTCCTTCGTCCGTGGTGGGACTGCCTTTGTAATTGATGGTTTCCTCTGCAGCGATGACGGACGCAAGGACGCCCCTGAGCTCATCCGCGCGCACCTTCGGGATGAGAACGTGAACGGTAGCATCCTCCACGGGGCGGCGCTGAATGTCCTGCATGATGGCGGTTTCAGACTCGAGGAACGCGTCACGCACCCACACGTTGATTCCGTCGCTGGGGGATGGGGCATCAAGCCCCTTGTGCAAGTGCACCTTTCTCTTTTCGCGGGCGGTACCGTGCAGAACGCTCGCGTTGCGCAGCTGCTCAGAGAGGAGCCTGCTCAGCAATTGATCGCGGTGGGAAGCAACCAGGGTGTCGTTGTTGCGGGTGCTGGCCAAACGCCTGCGGTACTCGCCTTCCCACGCCTGCCCTTCAGTGGTCTGTAGGCGATATTCACCATCGTCCACGGGCATAAGAACACCCTCATCTACCAATTGCTGGAGTACTCCAGGCACTTGCTGCCGAAGGATGGTTGCTGACCGGTCGAGGTCGTCTGTGAGCAGGTCGCTCATGTGCTCTTCGTTCGCACGGATGCCCACATCGGCACCCACTTCGCGCGGCAGCTTGTTGATGAGAAAGACGAGGGCACAGATGCGGCTTCGGAGTGCGCCATCCGTCAAGGCCTTTTGTCCTTCAATAATCTCCTGATAGCGGCGCTGCATTTCTCCAGAGATTACAAGGTCTTGCGCCAGTTGATCGTACAAGAAGTCGGCTGGCACCACGGAGCCGAGGGGCTTGTCGGCAAGTTCGCGGCAGGCTTCGTGGATTACGCGCAATTGGGTGCGCATTTGGCTGGTCGCACCGGTAGCATCGATGCTGTGCAACACCTTTTCCCAAAACCGCTGTCGCACAGGGAGCAACGGATAGTCGGACACATAAATGTCTCGGTCTTCAGGCCGCGTGGCCACGCGGGTGGCCTTCAGTTGGCGGGTGATTTCCCCGCTGCTGCTTTCCAGAACCTCTTGGATAACCTGGATTTTATCCTGACGTTTCTGCAAAACGACGGTGCGAACGACCTTTTCTACATCTGTGTCACTCAAGTGGACTTTGATTTGGAAACGGCCCATGATGCGCTGAAGTGAGGGGGTGTCCGTCAGGGCACTTTGGCCGGTGCCTACCACCAGAACCCGCCCATCCAGTTCTTTTTGGCATGCCTCCACAACTTCTTGCACGTCCAACGCCACCTGCGCATCATTGTTAATGTACTGTTGTATCTCATCGAGAACGAGCACAGTGCAAGGGAGGACGCCTTCTCTTGAAAGTGCACGCCGGATAACGGTGAGCATGTCCGCGATGCTCACTTCATCTACGCCAGTGGGGTATTGGCTGCGCAATGCGGCACTTACCGCCTGCTCATTGCCGAGATGCGGATGCGCGGATAGGTAGGCTTGATGGAACACCCGAGAAGTGTACATCCGCTCGAATTCCTCAGCGGGCTTCTTTCCTGCGGCCTCAATGTGATGGAGGATTGCGTCGAGAAGGCCTTCGTCGCGCAGGTCCATCATCAAACGAGCAATGGAGAGCTTCTCCGGTAGACCCACAGAATGCAATACGATGCCAAGCACGCGCATCCGCACATTGCCGAGTCCCGCTTTCAGCGTTCCCCCAGCGGCATGAAGTCCACCGTGCTGTTTGCTTCGGTTCGATAGTTCTACCAGGTAGTCGCTGATTTCGTGGGGCAGGTTGACCAGGGTCCGGGCGGAATTTCCATCCTCGAAGCGGTGGTCCGTCCACAGGTAGCGAAGGACCTTGACCATGTGGCTCTTGCCCGAACCATAGAACCCACTGACCCAGGCGGCCTTTTGTTCCGTTCCAAGTGCTCCCAAGTACCCCTGCAGGATACGCGCCAGCCCTTGGTGGTACTCGCCTTCACAGACAAACGTCTCCAATTCGTAGCGCAAGGTGTCCGCGCCGGCATCGTTGTTTGAGGTGACACCGCCGTTTGCAACCGTCCATTGGGTAGGGTCCTTGCGGAAAAGCTCTTTTGTTGTCATGTCAGAGGGTCAGAGAGGATGGGCACCGCGAGATAATCCCAGCCGGTGCGTGCACAGAGAAAACGGTAGGTGTTGTTTTCCCTTTCACCGGGAAAAAACACGGCCAAAATGCCTGAAAAGGAGGCGTCCATGACTTCGATTACCTCCGAAACATGGAGCAGATCATACAACTCCATGAGTCCACTGAGGGCGACCACCGTGCGGTGTGCGTGTTCTTCTGAAATCGCAGCGAGCCGCCGCGAAATGAGGTCGCGCAAGAAGTCACGGAACATGGATTTTGCATATTCTTCAAGAACCGACGGGTCTGACAGAATGGCCATTCGCTCTTCCTCATCCTCAAAGGTGTCAATCCACGCGGCAAAAACCCCATCGAGATCAAGAGACATCCACTGGAGTTCAGCAGCTTTCGTTGCCAGTTCGAACTCAACAATACGGTTTTGTATTCGACGCTCTTCTTCGGGCGGATAGACCAGAAACCAGACACGTTGGCTCAATGGCAATCCACTCCTTAAAGGGTGAGATACGCGAAGCTTGTAGTGGGCTAAGAGGTTGTCAATCCTGGACATGAAGCATTTCCATTTCAATGGGAAGCAGCAAATGGCGGAAGTCGGTCTCAACCACACCCCCTGCATTGCGAAAACGTATCAGGCCATGTGCAGCGGCGGTTGCCAAGTGATCAGCAGCAGTTAGTGGATCCACACCGACAAGTCGAGCATAGGCCGAATCGAGCAAACCTTGGCCACGGATTCCAGACAAGTATCCCACGAACATTGCGTAGGTTGTTGCCAGCCAGTGTGTACGTGGCCGCGAGCGTACTTTTCTGGCAGAACCTACCAAATGCCCGGAAGCGGTCCAAGTGGTGTTGAGGTTTTGTGCCAACGAGACTTTCATGCCCGCGGAGAATGCACCTGGCCTCGAGGACTCGAACAATTCCTCCATGAGTGCTCGTGGTAATTCTTGTCCTAACCGGAGCGAATTCACCAACTGAAAGCTCAGTTGGAGTTGGGCATCTCGTGCATAAATCAGAACCAATCCCAGCAATGGAATCAGCTGGGGTTCCTGTTGAGCGAATTCACGGAGGACCCGCCAGAGTGTTTTCTCAGGATCTAAACCATAAGCCCTGCGCAAGTGCCTTTGGGTCTTTTCCCTTGCGCTCAGGGTGGGCTTCCCTAAAATGTTGTCCTGGACAATGAAACGACTCAAATCCCGAGCATCGGCATCTACAGGGGTTGCTTTTAGCAAAGTAGCGAGCTCGTTCACCATCATCGAACGAGACATGTGGGCCCCTGTTGTCCCCTTGTGGAAACCAAAATCGTCCTCGTAGTTCATTTACATCAAGCAAGCGGGCAAGGCAATCAAATTCCAATTTTGCTACCAAGGTAGCCAATTGAATAAACAAAAGGGCCGCAGCTTTCATCAAGTGAGCAGACCGAATCTCCATAGCGGTCACTCATTTCACATCGGAACGTTGTGGATTATGCATGATTGTTGGATTAATCCTCCAACTGACTTCCATTTCATCTCCATAGTGAGGACAGTAACGTCTTTATTCAACCGGCAAAATCCAGGGGTTTTGGTCAGCAACCAAGATGGATTTGGAGCGTTTGAATACAAAAAACCCCACCAATGTTGGTGGGGTCTGTTGAGCTCCCCCTGCTGGACTTGAACCAGCGACCCTCTGATTAACAGTCAGATGCTCTA
>CAYMHJ010000159.1:0-2433 GCA_964390165.1 uncultured Prosthecobacter sp.
ATCCTTGTTGTCCGGCTTTGGATCCCAGGTGTCGAGATGGCTCATGCCCCCCTTCATGTATAGGTAGATGACATTGCGGGCCGTGGGAACCTGCTTGAGCGGGCTGGTGTTTTCGCCGGGGGCTGCGAATGCCCTGCCTCCGAGTTGGCTGAGTGCGGTGACACCGAGGAATGACTGTGCCGCCTTGGTGACGAAGACGCGACGGGAGAGATCTGATGAATGAGCCATGGGGGGATTGAGGTTCGGCGCTGTTAAACGCAGGCGTACCAACGAGCTTGCACAAAATTTCTCCTCAGCTTCCGAGCCAACAGTAGTTGGGCTGGAAGACGAAGGTGTGCTTGCCCTCGCGGCAGGTTTCGCAGAGACTCCCGGCATCATGAGTGATCTCCCCCCCGAACCGCCCCAGCCTCCCCAGAAGCCCTTTCCATCTCCAGAGGAGATCTCTCGGAAGCTGGAGGACTTCATCAAAAACAGCTTGGGCGGGCAGGTGATCTTCTCGCGTGTGGAGCCGCATAACCTGGGCACCAAGACGCCAGAACTGGACGAGGGTGAGCCTGAGGCTGCGGAAAAGGATGATGGCTCGGTCTTTGAATTCCGATACAAGCCGGCGGACATCAAGGCGCACCTGGACCGTTTCGTGATCCGTCAGGATGAAGCGAAGAAGGTGCTGGCGACGGCGGTCTGTGACCACTACAACCATGCGCGGATGCTGCGTGAGCATGAGTCTCAGCCTGGAGCGCAGACGCTGGAGTTCTCGAAACAGAACGTGGTCATCACGGGGCCGACGGGTGTGGGTAAGACTTATCTTGTGAAGCACATCGCGGAATTGATTGGCGTGCCTTTTGTTAAGGCGGATGCGACGAAGTTCAGCGAGACAGGCTATGTGGGAGCGGATGTGGATGACCTGGTGCGTGATCTGGTGGCGAAGGCCAATGGCAATGTCGAACTGGCGGAACACGGCATCATTTATCTGGATGAGATCGACAAGCTGGCGACGGGTGATGAGGGCCGGATCGGGCGGGATGTGAGTGGGCGTGGTGTCCAGACGGCGCTGCTGAAGCTGATGGAGGAGACTGAGGTGCCGCTGTATGCCAGCAATGACTTTCGCAGCCAGATGAAGATGATGTTCGATATGCGTCAGGGCAAGAGCCAGGGACGCGAAGTCATCAATACTCGGAACATCCTCTTCATCGTCAGCGGAGCGTTCGCGGGCATCGAGAAGATCATCGAGAAACGCCAGAGCAAAGCGACCATCGGATTCGGAGCGGCGGTGGCGGAGAAGCCGAGCGCTGAGGAACTGATGCGCAAAGCCATGACAAAGGACTTCATCGATTACGGCTTTGAGGCGGAGTTCATCGGGAGGCTTCCTGTGCGGGTCTTTTGTGATTCGCTGACGGCGGATGATCTCTTCCTGATCATGAAGAAGAGCGAGGGCAGTCTGATCCGACAGTATGAGCGCGAGTTTCATGCCTACGGCGTGCGCGCCACTTTCCAAGATGAGGCTCTTCGTGTGCTTGCTGGTCGCGCTGCGGAGGAGAAGACAGGTGCCCGCGGGCTGGTGACCGCCTGGGAAAAGGTGCTGCGAGACTTTAAATTCGAGCTTCCGAGCCTGGGCCTGCCTGAGATCGTCATCGACGCCACGCTGGTGAATGATCCGCTTGCACGGCTGGAGCGCTGCCGCAATGAGGCGGAGAAGCTGCAAACGGATGTGCGGGCTGATGAGGTCCGAGCTTTCGCCATTCGTTTTGCGGAGGAGTCAGGCTTCAAGCTGGAGTTCGATAGTTTCGCGATAGCCACCCTGGTGCAGCGTGCGGAGCGCGAGGGTAGTGCCATCGACGTGATGTGTTCACGACTTTTTAAGGACTTCGCCTTCGGGCTGAAGCTCATCTCCCGAGGCACGGGCCAGACAAAGTACCAACTCGGACGCCAGGCCGTGGAAGCGCCGGACAAGTATCTGAGCGATCTTGTTGTGAATTCTTATCGCCATACAGAAACCAACGCGCCATTATCCGCCTCGAATGAATCGTAATCGCGCCGCCGTCCTCTTCATTGGTGTCCTCGTCAGTGCTCCGTTACTGGCACTTTATCACTTTGGTGTCTTCCCTGAAGCCGCCCTGTGGATCAGCGTCCGTCTGCCGAACGTCCTCGTGCTGCCAGAGGGTGAACTGCGCCAGTCCTTGCCCCTGCAATACTTGTATTACACGGCGCTGGCCTTCAGCAGTGCCTGGTTGGGAATGGAGTTGGCGGCGGCGTGGAAGAAGTATCTCTACCTGCTCGGCCTATCTTTCCTAACGCTGCTGCTGACGCCCATCCTGGCGCTCAATGGGACGCTCTTCGAGCCCTTCTCCGGCATCCTCGCAGCGAGCTTTGCCATGCTCATCGGCGTGATGATTAGTGACCGTGCGGCGGAGGCCTCAGCTCTAGTCAAGGCTG
>CAYMHJ010000159.1:2443-14131 GCA_964390165.1 uncultured Prosthecobacter sp.
AGGAACCAGCGTGACCTCCGTGCTGACCATGGCATCTCGTTCGTCGATGATCGTGATGAACCAGGTGTTCGCGCTCGCTGGAGGTTTCGGCGCGGTGATGGTCGTGCCGTCAATGGTGGCGGGGAGACTGGTCCACTGGCGCTTTGAGCGCAGGCCGGTATTGGTGGTGTAGTTCAGCTTGGCGGATTTGAGTGCCGTGGCGGAATGGCAGTCGACGACGACTTGATCGCCTTTGATTTCAGGTTTGCCAGGCACGGGCAGTGCTTTGCCGGCACGGCATTTAGAGTCGATGAAAAGGCCGATCTCCTGTGGTGCCCAGCCGGGAGGGTGGCCATGCGGCATGTTCACTTGAATGCGCATTTGCTTTTCGCCAGGAACCACGGCGTAGCTCTTCATGTAGCTGTCAAGGACGTAGTGGACATCGTTTGTTCCGTTGACGAAAAGGATAGGAACGCGGCAGCGGGGAAGGAGACTGCCTGGATCGTAGGCTTTGACCCAGTCGGCGGCGCGGCTGCCGAGTTTGTCGATGCTGGGCTTTTGCACAGACTCACCTTCGTGGAGGAAGCCGCAACCATAGACTGGCACGGCGGCTTTGAAACGGTCATCCAGCGAGGCGACGAGGCAGGTGGTGTAGCCGCCCCAACTGATGCCGGTAACAGAGGTGTGCTCGGCATCGACCTCGGGAAAGCTGCGCAGCAGTGTGTGGGCGCGCATGACGCTGGCTGCGGCGTGGAAAGGCCAATCATCGCTCGTATCAGATGTCAGGATGCAGTCAAACTTTTCAGGATGGCCGTGAGCAGGCCCCCCTTTGGGCAGACGTGTCCGAGTGCCACGATGCCCGTTTCCGGCGGCTATGCCTGAGGCTGTAAACTCTGCTTCAGGTGGTCGGGAACCATTCAGATCCATCGCGATGGCGGCATAACCGCGCTTTGCCCAAAGGTGTACCCAGTCCGCAAAGGCGGTGCCGCCACCGCCGTGAATGAGCACGACGCCGGGGAACCTCGCCCCAGGCTTTGCCTCACCGATCGTGATGGGGGAGGCGTAGAAGGCGAAAACTTCGGTCTCATAACCCTGATATTTTTCACCGACATAGGTTAGAGAGTGGATGGGCTGATCCTGGCGGAGCCAATGCATGGCGGGCACTTTGTTTTTGAGTGCATCAAGATCCCATGGTCCGACTTTTTCAGCGTGGAGGGAAGGGGAGATGCAGGCGAGCAGAAGGAGAATATAGGATGATAACCTCATGGTGGAGCCATCAAACGCGGTTCTGGGCGGGATCACGCCTCTTTTTTCATGGGTGGACTCGTTGAACAATGAGTTTGCAGGCGGGCATGTCCCGCAGAATCTTGGAGCGATGATTCACGCCCCCCTTCGCATCGTTCTCAGTCTGGCCATCCTGCTCACGCTGGTCTCCTGCGGTTCCTCTCCACGCGTGAGGGGGGTACCCAGAAATCTGCCAAAGATCGACCTCCATGGCTCGGCCGCCACGCCCTCTCATAGCATGGAAAAGGTGGACTATCCTTTCGATGAAAAAGGAGACTATGTCACCGCATGGGCATCATCCAGCGGACGCGCCGGGTCGGTGTCTGATTTCGAGAGCTGGAGGAGTTCGCATGAAGGCTCGGTATCACGGCGGAATCCATCGCCTGTAAGAAAAGTATCCTCTTCGAGCAGCAAGAAAAAGGATGCCTCCTCAAGTAAATCCAAAAGCAGCAGCAGCTACACCATCAAAAAGGGGGATACGCTCGGTGCCATCGCGATCAGGCACGGCACCACGGTCTCCAAGATCAAGGCCGCCAACGGAATGTCCTCTGACTTCATCCGCGAAGGCAAGACACTGAAGATTCCGAAATAAGCCATCACTGCCATGCTGCGAAATATCATCGGCATATTCCTGCTCGTGATGCTTCAGGCACCCGCCTGGGCGCTGAGTTTTTCCACCGTTGTGGTCGATGCCGGACATGGCGGCAAGGATGGTGGCTGTGTGCATAACGGCCTTATCGAAAAAAAGCTCTGCCTTGATCTGGCGCTTCGCCTGGAGCGGTTACTGAAGGCCAAAGGACTGCGGGTGGTGATGACGCGGCGGACGGATGCTTTCGTTTCGCTCGATCAGCGTGCCGCCATCGCCAACAGGCAGAGAAACGCCCTCTTTGTGAGCATCCACTTCAATGGAAACCACGACAAGACCATCAACGGCATGGAGGTCTTCTATCGCAGCGGGGGGGGCAAGGCTGTGGCGGCAAAAATACTTCGAAGCTTGGATGTGAACTGCAAGGGGGTGAGTCGCGGCATCTTTTATCAGGATCTTAAAGTCCTGCGTGCCACACGCATGACCGCAGTGCTCATTGAGGGAGGCTATCTGAGCAACAAGACCGATGCCAGCCGCTCTGCCACGGCTTATCATCGGGAAGAACTGGCCAAGGCCATCGCCAAAGGCATTCTGGCCTCACGCTCATGAGTGCCGAAATTACCTCACAGTTGGTCGTGCGTGTCACCCCGAATGCCCGGCGTTCGGAGATCCTCGGCTGGGGATCAGATGAAAAAGGACGGCCCGTGCTGCTCATCAAACTCGCCGCGCCGCCCGTGGACGGAAAGGCAAACACAGAACTGGTGCGCTTCATAGCCGACTGTCTCGTTTGCTCTAAAGGGCGAGTGCAAATCGTGCGTGGTGAAGGCAGTAGGCAAAAGGTGCTCGAAGTCCCGACGGAGTCTCTTGTGAAACTGCCTTCGCGTTGAAAGGCTTTCTCCATTTGACGCCGTGATGGCAGCGGGCTAGAAACTCGCCCGAACGTTTACTCTCCTGCTCGGTCAAACCCAGCCTTATGCAATCTGCCCGTCACTTTTCCTGTTTCACCCTGGCCCTTAGCCTTCTTGCTTTCGCCGGCATCTCCATGGGGTCGCCCCTGCCAGCCGACCATCCCTGCGGTGAACTGGTCAAAAAATACCTCACAGCTGTGGTGAACCAGGAATGGAAGACTGCCGCCAGCCTGCTCCAATCTTCATCCCTGGAGCGCAAGCAGAAGGAAACCATCGCCATCATTAAAACCGCACCGACGATGACCGAGGAGCAGCAAATGCTTGAACGCTTTGGGGTGAAAGAGATACGCGAACTCGAAAAGCTGACACCGCAGGAGTTTTACATACTAGATCGTGAAGCTTGGCACAAGCGCATCAATGCCGCCGCCGATGTCACGAAGCGGAAGCAGGACACGCTCAAGATCGATGTCCTAGGACTCGTTGAGGAGAAGGAAAAAGGATTTGTTCATGCCACAGTCCGCACTTCTCAGGAAACTCTCACTGATCGCATCGAGGAGCTTTTTCTCATCTCCTTCGTCAAGCAGGGTGATACCTGGACCATCTCACCTGAGATGAAGGATCGCCCACTCATCACGCCACTGGATGGCTCAAAACCGGAAGGTGAGGCCAAGGACAAATAGTCAACGGGCAATTCAATTTCCCATGGCGGAGACACCCTCGGGTTCTCCGCCATTTTTATGTCTGCGCCGCATACCGTTTTCTAAATTCGCCCCGGTGCTCGCCATCGATCATGTTCGGGGCTTGAGTTGCTGGGCGGGCATGGCAGTATCGCCGTCCCACCCCTTTTATGTTTTATATTTCCACGCGCGGACAGACGCGCCCGCACACGTTTTCTGAGGCTGTCGAAGCCGGATTGGCTTCGGACGGAGGTTTGTTTTTGCCAGAAAGCCTGCCAGGCATCGCCGACAGGCTGATGGAATGGGAGACTCTGAATTATGCGGAATTGGCGGCGGAATTTCTCTCCATTTTCGCTCCTGAGATTCCTCTGGAGGAGTGGCGCACACTGACCTCCGAAGCGTATCGGCGTTTCGATTCACCTGAGGTGGCACCTTTGAAGAAAATTTCTGACAAAACCTATGTGCTGGAACTCTGGCACGGGCCTACGCTTGCCTTCAAGGACTTCGCGCTTCAACTCCTCGGCCTGCTCTACAAGCGTCAGGTAAAGCTCAGTGGCAAAAAGCTGGCCGTGCTGGGAGCCACCTCAGGCGACACGGGCAGCGCGGCGATCCATGGCTGCATGGGCCAGGATGGGATCGAGATTTTCATCCTTTACCCGAACGGGCGTGTGTCCCCGCTCCAGGAGCGGCAGATGGCCTGTACTGGGGCGGGGAATGTTCATGCGATCCCCGTGCCGGGCACCTTCGATGACGCGCAGCGCGTGGTGAAGGAGTGCTTTGGCGACCATGAATTCGTGCGAGAGGTGAATCTCTCCGCCGTGAACAGCATTAACATCGCGCGCGTGCTTGCACAATGCGTGTACTACGTCTGGGCTTGGTTGCGCCTTCCGCCTGATGCTCGGGAGACAGTGGAGTTCGTGGTGCCGACGGGGAACTTCGGCAATGTGCTCGCCGGCTGGATGTGCCAGCAGATGGGCTTGCCTTGCGGTTCCTTCCGCGTGGCGACGAATCAAAATGACATTCTGCACCGCTTCTTCACCACGGGTGATTATCAGCAAGGAGAGGTGAAACCCAGTCACGCGCCGAGCATGGACATCCAGGCCGCCTCGAATTTTGAGCGTTACCTCTATTTCATGCTGGGCGGAGATCAGGGAAGGGTACGGGATGTGATGAAGCGGATGAAGTCTGGAGAGAAGGTGACCTTCCCCAAGGTGCCATCCAGCTTCCGCAGCAGCCGGATGGACGATGCCACGATCCCGCAAGTCATCGCGCAGATGTGGAAGGACTGGCAGTATGTGATCGATCCACACACTGCCTGTGCATTCACAGACATGGCTGAGGGGCGAGTGAGTGTGGTGCTGAGCACGGCGAGCCCTGCGAAGTTCCCCGAAGTCGTAATGGAGGCGACGGGCGCGGAACCAGTGCATCCATCCCTAGAAATTTTGAAAGCAAAGCCACTGAAAACGCACCCGATGGAAGCCACTGACGTGGCCGTGAAAGCCTATCTCCGCGCCGTCCTTTAGCCGATTCCCATGTGGCGTGAACTCACCGGACTCTGGCATAGCGTGCGCGATCCCCAATACGCGCATCTCCTGCTGGAGTCGCTGCCTCTCTACGGGCTGGGTATTGGGGTTACGTTTCTGATCGTGGCCTTTCTAGTTGGAGAAAAGAAAACGCGCATGCTGGCACTGACGGTGATTGGTCTGTCCAGCGCGAGCGTGTGGCCCTATCTTTCCTTCCTGCTGGAGGCCACACCCCGCATATTAGCGACACGGCCTGTCTCCTTCGGAGATCTGATCCAGGCGCAGACGCAACTCCGGCAGGACACTGCCTGGGTCTATTATCTCATGGTTATATTGGCCATCGTGGCATTGGCTCTGTCGAGAACACGCTATGCCCGTCATGCTATCCTGGCCGTCGTCATCGCGGGTGTGCCGGCATTCTGGATGAGCGTCTGGCTGCACAAAAAGGAATGTGAGGTTTATCACCCAAACATCACCCTGCCAGAGGCATCCAGAAGATGAATTGGGGGAAGGGGGATGAAGTTTCTAACCCGTCTGGAACTGCCGATGAAGTAGTTTTTCAGAGGAAGAAGACCTGATTTGTCAGGTGCAGTAAAATCATTGTACTGGTCTATAGTTAAGAGTTTATTAAGATTGATTTGATGGTCATTCAAAATTAATTTTCTCATTCCCGCTCCCACTGACTGCCCATGCCGTATCTGGCCTTCAATCTCAACGATGGTAATGAATTCGTCTTCGACATTCTCGAAGAACGCCTTTCCATCGGACGCGATGCCAAAAACGACATTGTCATCGACAACACCTACATCTCAGGTTCACACGCGGAGTTCGTCCGACAGATCGATGGTGTGTATGAACTGGTCGATCTGAAGTCCTCCAACGGCACTTTCGTCAACGGCAAGCGCATCGAGCGCTCACTCGTCAAAGGCGGGGATAAAATCCGCTTCGGTCAGTTGGATGCGAGGTTCCGTGAACGAGCACCCAAAGGCACCGCCCCCGCATCCGGCAGCAAGCCCAGCAGCCAGCCCAAGGCCGGACCAGCCCCCTCTGATGGACGCCGTGGAGACACCGAGACCATCCCCGCACGGGACACGGAGCCGAGGAGCGATACCAGCCCCATCGAGCCAGCGCGTTCTCCCCAGACTCTTGGAGAAGGTGCCGCTGCCACCGCACCCTCCGCAGCCAGCCTTCCCATCGCCAAACCCGCCGCAGCCACGCTCGATCCAGCGCTGCAAAAGCAGAGTGAAGAACTCGTCGCAGAGGTGAGACGGCTCCGTCAGGAACGTGATCTGCTGCGTTCTGAGAACGAAAAGGAGACGCGGCTCAGAGATGCAGTGCGCGCTATGGAGAGCAGTCTCGAAGAGCGGCGGAAAGAAGCTCTGGCCGCTGATACCAGGCTGGCCGAAATGCGTGCAGACATCGCCACAGCCAAAGCTGAGGCGGAGAAGCTTGCCTCGAAAAAGCGAGAGGCAGCCAATCTCGACAGCCAGCTCGAATCCACCCGCACCCAGCTCAGCAAAGTGCAGGCCGACATCGAGACTGCGAGCACCGCTTTTCAAAGTTTGCACAAAGATGCGGACAAGGCCCGCAACGACCGGCTTCAGGCCGAAAAACAACTCGCGGACCTGCGCACGCAGATCCAGCAGCATGAGGCAAAAAACAGCGAACTGAGCAGTTCCGTCCAAAGTCTCGAAGCCCGCCATGCGCAGCTCCAGCAGTTCGTCCAGGATTCTCAAAAATCCGAGGCCGAGCTGAAAACCAGCCAAAGCACGGAACTCCAGGTGCTTGCGTCACAAATCGAAAGCAGAAAAGCAGAGCTGAAGCAAATCGAGTCCGATTTCAGCAAGGCGCAGGAATCTGCCCGATCCGCCGAGAGCGAAGCCACCGTCTCAGTGCGAGGACTTCGTGAAGAAAAGGCTGCCCTAGAGAAACAGGTCGCCGACTTGAAGATTCAGTCTGACGAAAGCCAGGGCCGCCTCGCCGAAATCCAGAAGCAGCGTGCTATGTTGGATGACAGCGTCGCCGCGCTACACATCAAACTGCAGGCGTTCGAGGCCACCATCGCCACCTTTGCGGCGCGCACCACCTCTTCAAAACAAAGCCTGGAGTCTGCTGAAGCGAGTGAAAAGAAAATACAGAACACACTCTCCAGCCTCGAAAAGCAGCAGTCCGATGCAGCACTGAAACTCGCAGGCATTGAGGAGTCAATCCGTGTCGGATCAGCAGAACTCGCTCGAATCGAGGCCGCCCTGACAACTGCAAAGAAGCGCGAAGTCGAGCTGGCTGACAAATCCGGAACGCTTTCTCAAATCGAAGCTCGGCTTACTGATGTCACCAAGTCAGTTCAGGAGCTCGAAAAGCAAAAAGGCGAATTGGCAGCCACCGTGGAGAGCCTCGGCGCGAAGCGCAGCGAACTCGACGCCACCCTCAGCACGGCTCAAAAACAGAAACAGTCTGATCTCGCCAGCCTGGAAGCTCAGGTTCTGGCTCGCCAAGCTGAAAAGGAGAAGCTCGACAAAGCCGTGGCTGAGCTGCTTCAACAAAACCAACAGCTTCAGGCCCAGGCGGCCGATCTAACGAACAAACTCGACGACCTCGCCGGAACTGACGCGAAGCTCGGCGATGCCAATACAGCGCTGAAGGCGGTCGAATCTCACAAGGCCGAGCTCACGGCGGCCATTTCCCAGATGGTGGTCGAGCGTGACTCACTGACCCGGGAAATTCTCTCCTCCACCGAGAAAAGCCGGGCGCAGAACACCCTTCTACAATCTCTCACCGCACAGCTCACCCGTCAGGCGGAGGAGTCCGTTCGTCAGCAAACCCTGATTCAGCAGGAGATGGCGCAACTGCGTGGAGAACTCGTCAAGGGGCGGACTGAGCTCCAAAAGATACGCACAGACACCCAAAACGCCATCAAGGCGGCGGAGGAAGCTGAGGCCACTCATGCCCGGCACAGCTCCCAGGCTGTCGCCATGCAGACTCAGATCAGCGGCTTGGAGACATTGATCGCCACTTTGCTGACATCTCAGACGGAACGCCAGACGAGCCTGCAGGCTCTGGAGGCAGAGCAGCGTCGTAGTGAAGAGGGTCTAAAGGCTCGTGAACTGGAAGTCTCCAAGGCCGATGCACGTCTGGCAGAGCTGAAAGCGCAGACCGCCAACTATGAATCCAGGCTTTCCGAACTGGCTTCCATGGAAAAGAAGCTGGCCGAAGCTAAAGCAGTCTGCATCGCTGCTGGTCAGGAATTGGAATCGCTCAAACTTGATACAGGCCGCCTTCAGACGGAGCGCGCGGATCATGAAAAGAGACTGCCAGACCTGCGTGCCGAACTGGTCAATGCTCAGACTGAACTCAAGGCAAAGCTCATCGAACTGGAAACCTCCCAGGCCCGCGCCAAGGAACTGGCCGAGCGTGTAGCCGCCCTCGAAGCTCGTGAAACAGAATTGCTCCAGGCCGAGAAAAGGCTGGAGGAAGTCCGCCGTGATATCAACCGCCACATGACCGAGCGCGACGGTGTCAGCACCCTCGTCCAGACCCTGCTCAGCCAGCGCACGGAACACGAAAATCTCCTCCCCGGGCTGCGTGCTGATGTCCAGGTACTAAAGACAGAACTGCTAACGCTGACGCAGGACAAGAAATCCATCATGGCGGCTTTGGAAAGAGTGCAGGCAGACCGTCAGGCTGCTCTTGACCAGACGGAGTCCCTGCGCGCCGAGTCTGCCAACCTTCAAAAACTGCTCACCGAGAAAAGAGGTACGTTGGAGGCTGAAACAAAGGCCAGACTCGCAGAAACCAATCAAGCTGAAGCCCGGCTGCGCGAGATTACCGCCAAAGTCGCCGCCTCTGAAAAACGTGTCAGTGATCTGGCAGTGACCCAGAAGCAGCTTAGCGAAAGTCAGACCGCCCTCAAGGAAACTGAGGCTCGGCGGCACGTCGAGGAAAAGGCCCTGGCGGATCTGCTCAAGCAGCAGGAAAGGCTGCGTAAGGAACTGATCACCCTGGAGGATGGCATCCGAGCCGGCACAGGCCAGGTCAACGACCTCACTAAAAAAATCAAATCCGAGGAGGCCCGTGCCGCGGATGCCAATGCAAGGCTCGAAAAAGCCACGACCGCCCTGCATTCGACCGAAGCCAAACGTGCCGAGGCCGAGGCTGTCGCCGCCAAAACCCGTGACGAGGAGAAAGCCCTGCGCAAATCCATCCCCGCACTGAACACGGAACTGGCCGGTCTCCAGGCAGCCCTCTCCAAACTGGCCCGCGAACGGGAGGAGGCATCTCAATATGTAACCCGCCTGAATGTCAGCACGGACGAAGGCAACAAGCGCATCACCTCACTTCAGCAGCAGATCAGCCAGCTCGAAGAGGCGCAGCGTGTGCGTGAAGAACGAGTCATGAAGTCCCAAGTCGAGGCTGACCTCGAGGCTGGGCGTCTCAAGGCGGCTCAGGAAAAAACTCGCGCAGCTGAAAACTCCCTCCATGAGATCGAACGTGAGGTGAAGGACATCAGGCTCAAAGTCGATTCCACCCGCACCCAACTCGCTGGACTGGAATCCGATCTCCGGGCAAGGCTTGATCGCATCGAAACCCTCAAACTGGAGGAAGATCGACTTCTGAAGGAACTCGCTGCACGGAAAAACAGCATCGCTTCCACTGAGTCCGTCCTGGCCGAACTGCGTGACAAGACACACCAGGAGGAAAAGCGCGTCAGTGAGTTCACCCACATCGGTGGGCAGATCCTCAGCTTCGGTGCCGCTCTCGCAGGTCTTCAGACACGTCAGGAAGAAGCCGCGAAGAACCTTCGTGAGGCTTCCGAGCGCGACCTCGCCCTCCAGGTTAAGATCAACGCCCTCCAGGAAACCAGCAATCGTGAGGCCGCGCGTGCTGAAGAGATCAGACAGGAACGTCTCAGGGTGGAGAAGGAGTTCAATACATTCAGTGACATCGCTCAGAAACAAAAGGCCAGCATGCAGGTCATCGAGGCCGAGCAGCGGAAGCGTCTCGCCGAAGTCGAGCGCCAGCTTCAGGATCAGTTATCCCAGACGGAGCATCTGAAGCAGGAACTCGCCGGACTGCATGACCGACGTGCCGAGTTCGCCCAGGCGGAGTCACAGCTCAAACACTGGCAGGGCATCGAGGCCCGCTTGCGTGGCCAGCTTCTGGAGCTTGAGGAGAAGCACGAAATCATGCGTCGTGGCCTGACCACCGACGAATCCACCGTGGTCATGTTTGCCAATGACCTCATCAAGCGCATCGACCTCATCGACGCGCTGACCTCCCGCTACGCCGGACATAATGGCGGTGATGTCGTCGCCCAGCTCCAGACCCTCCGTGCCTCCTTTGAGGACATTCTTTTCCAGCACGGCGTCAGCGAATTTGATGTCGCCCTCGGCACGGAGGTCGATACCAACCTGCGCAAACGCATCGCCGTTGTGGACAGCATTCCTGGTAAAGACAAGCCGCGCGTCGTCGAAACCTGCCGTTCCGGCTTCATCTACTCCCGTGAAGAAGGTCACGAGGTCATCCTCCGGAAGGTCGAGGTCAAAACATCCAGCCAGTAGGCCTGAATGCGCAGGCGTTCGCATTCAGTTCCGAAATTCCTCGGGTAGCTACTACCCCGGTTTCTTGGAGCTTTGGAATCCGTATCCAGATGCATGGCTTGGCATCAGAGTGAATGTCGGATTATCGTAACCGACCCGATGACCTATTTTGAGTAATCAGAAAAGAACTTTTCCCCCTTTACAACGTTCAACACGGCGAGCGCATTCTTTAGAAGAGCTGAGCTATATCCAGCCGCCTGATTCGTTCATTTTACTCACATGCCCACCTTCGCCTACACCGCCCTGAACACCTCCGGCCAGACCGTCACGGGAAGTCTCGCTGTGAACTCTCGAGCGGAGGCGTTTCGGAAGCTCGAAGCGCAGGCGCTGACGCCGGTGAAAGTGGCTGAAGAAGCCAAGAGCGCCAAGGCGGCAGCCAGCGCTGCGGCGAAAGCGGAGGACAACACGCCGGTGAAGCTCAAGCGCGCGCAGATCATCCTTTTCACCGAGGAGTTGGCTGACATGCTCGATGGCGGTTTGCAGATCGATCAGGCGCTGCGGGTCATCACCGAACGGCAGGAAGATCTGGCCCTGCGCCGCGTCTCCAATATCCTGCGGGATCAACTCCGCGAAGGCTCCACGGTGGCGAAGGCGCTCAAGAAAGCCTCGCCGAGCTTCGATGAGCTTTACTGCAATCTCGTCGCTGCGGGTGAGGTCAGCGGCTCGCTGGCGCCCATCTTGCGCAGGCTCGGGCAAAACCTCGTGGTCATCGCTGAACTGCAATCCAAGGTCACGCAGGCGATGATCTACCCTGCCTTCCTTGTAGGCGCATGTGCGGTGCTGATGATCGTCTTCATGACCGTCATGGTTCCGCAGATCACCGACCTTCTGGACAAAGGCGGCCAGCAGCTTCCGATGGCCACCCAGATGCTTATCAGCTTCAACAGCTTCCTCGCCGCCTGGTGGTGGGCCATTCTAGCCATTGTCGTCATCATCGCGCTCAGCTTCAAAGCCTACGTCGCCACGCCAGCGGGCCTAATGTGGTGGCATGAGACAAAGATGAAACTGCCGCTCTTCGGCCCCGTGCTCGCCACGCGTTTCTACGCCCAGTTCGCCCACAGCATGGGCAGCCTCGTCGGCCATGGTGTGCCGCTGCTGAATAGCATCCGCCTTGTCTCGAAGATCTCGGCGAAC
>CAYMHJ010000160.1:0-14096 GCA_964390165.1 uncultured Prosthecobacter sp.
GGGCTATTGTAGAAGATGCGGATATCTTGACGTGTGTTAGCGGCAAGAGTGGAAAGTCGCATGCGGTGGGCTGTCATGGGCACTGATCCAGTCACAGAAAGAGTGAGTGGAGTTGTCGTATTGTTGTTGCGGACTATCAAACCTTGACCCAGAAGCAGGGCGTCATCGTTCGAAGGGGATGCTCCTTTGAGCCAATTGGTGCCGTTGTAGGTGTAAGTTGTCGTTGGCAAATTTATGCCCGAGGCTGTTGTGGATGTAATTAAAATCTGGGTTCCGGGTATAGCTCCCGAAAAGAGTGTGCCAACTGTCCAGTAAGGCGCAATACTGATCTGCTCCCCATTGGTATTCGCCAGAACTGTATTAATGCCGGTTAAATCCTCGCCGGCAGGAACGGTAACTTCAACACTACTAGAACCATTTGCTGCGATAGGAAGAATCAGACCTTCTTTGGTTCCAGTATCAATCCTCAAGAAATAGGTTTTAGCTTGGACTCCTGCGGAATAAACGAAAACGTCAGTTGCAAAGTTAGGAGTGCCCGCAAAAGTCACTGTATTTCCTGAGATTGAGTGAATTACGCCCTGAAACTCAGAGGCTCTGCCTAGAGGTGCACCAAGAGCAACATCCGAATTAGCCGGAACTGTAACGGAAACGAATCCCACAGGAGCCGTGGTGGCAGCCATAGCCGAGGAGAGAGCCATGGCGGAAATGGTGGCGAGGTATTTGAGCGATTTCATGGTATTAAAAAAGTCTGTCAGTGGTATTAACCCCGAATTTCAGAAATCGTTACCGAAAATCTGTGACATTGTCGAGATGAAAATCGTCTTGCTGGAAAGGGAGGGAAAGAAGTCTCTCATTTTTGGCGTCGAAAAGAACCTCGGAAAGAGTCAATTTCACCGGACTTCTGATCGCTGCCATGGAATCGCTGTGATTGAGGTGAGAGGTGAGGTCTCGAGTATTCCGTGATTTGAAGACGGGCCCCCAAAGTGGTGGAGCCGGCCGATGTTCTGGCCCCCTATCCCGGCAGTGCATCTGGCAAGCTCCAAGACCTTCTTCTGGGAGATGGTCGGGCGTACGCATCAAATCGGCACATCATTCTGGCGACACACCCCTGTCACCTCTTAGCTCTTGGACATTCCTTGGCTGCTAGCCCGAGCCGGAAAGAAGTCAGGATGTTTGAGTCTTGCTGAAACGAGGCACGAGGCACCAGAGATCTATGAGGCTGTTTTCCATTTACCGTGGCTCTTTGGTGTTGTTAATCAGTCTGATAGGGGACTCGGGGAGAGGGCTGCTTTGACGAAAGTATAGTCTGGTAGGATTCTGAAAGTTTTTTCCTCGCTTTTTTGGTCGTTTCTTGACCAAAACCAAGTCAATGGACTAAAAGGAGGGGAATTTAACAGCAAAATGAACCTAGCGTGATCATCCATGTGAACCATGACGACAAAAAAGTCTTCACCTTGACCTCCAGCGGCGTGCCGAAAGGCACCGAAACCAGGGCGGAAGGCACGAAGTGTTCGCTCTTTGGAAAGTAAAACGAAACTCAGGCAGACGCCTACCGGACAGACCTTTTTTCCTCCTAAACAACATGACAACCTCGACCAAAATCAAAATCTTCGCCGTTATCGGCGTCCTTGCTGGCCCCTATGCAACTTACATCGGCCACCAGGAAAAAGAACGGCTCGCCCTTCTCGACAAAGAAGGTGTGACCGCTCCGGGGGAGATCGTCGGAGGTGAGTGGAAAAAGGGCCGAAAACGTGGCACCACCTACTCCTTTGACGTGGCCTTCACCCCAAAGGACAAGCCTGAAGTCACCCAGAGCTACAAGGTCAAAGCCGACTTCTTCAAGGAGCACGCCTCCGAAGATAACATCACGCAGCCCGCCGTGGAGGTGCTCTACCTGCCCTCGGACCCCATGAAGTCCATCCTCGTGAATGGATCGACCGATGACACTTTGCTCTTCTCCATCGGTATTGGCGTGTTCGTGATCGCCCTGCCGACGCTGATTTTCATGTTCCTCCGCAAGCCAGAGGCGGCCTGATGCCAGGCTAAAGGCGGGGGCTGCGGGTGAGGTGCCGTCCGTTCATCGGGCCGGACGTAGCACCGATTTCACTTCCTCGGCCAGGATCTCCAGCCCCTCCTGCACGATGGCCTGCGGCTGGGAGTAGGTGAGGCGGAGGCATTCGTGAGGGTGCCGCCACTCCTGGTCGAGCCCATAGGCGAAGTAGTGGCCGGGGATGACGAGGACTTTCCGAGCCTTCAGCCGACGATAAAGCTCAGCTGCGGTGATGGGCAGGTCTTTCAGCCATAGCCAGAGGAAGAACGCGCCTTCCTGCACATGCAGCGCCCAGGGGACATCGCTACCGAGAGCATGGGCGAGCACGCCTTTGGCGAAGTCGGAGCGCTCCTTGTAGAAAGGGCGGATGACATCGCCGCCGAGGCGGAGGAGTTGGTCATTTTCAAGGAGGGGCGTGAGCAGTGCCTGGCCGACGTTGCCATTCGCGAGGGAGGCGATGGCGTTCATGTTTGAGAGGGCCTTTACGATGGCGGGATCGGCGACGATGACGGCGGTGCGCACGCCGGGGAGGCCGACTTTGCTGAGGCTGATGCTGAAGATCATGCCAGGCTCCCAGGCAGGCCGCCAGGGGCCGTGGATGACGCCTGGGAAAGGGTGGCCGTAGGCATTGTCGATCATGAGCGGGATGCCCTGCTGGCGGGCGAGATCGCGGAGGCGGGTGAACTCGTCGGGCGTGATGATGTTGCCGGTGGGGTTCGTGGGGCAGGAGACGCACATGGCGGCGATGTCCGGCGTGAGGTGCAGCTTTTCGAAGTCGATGTGGTATTTGATCTCATGCTCGCCACGCTGCTCGATGCGCGGGAGGACGGCGGTGAACTGGCCATCACAGAGTGCCTGGTTCGCGTATCCGATGTATTCTGGAAGGAGGGGGAAGAGGATGCGGCGTTTGCCGGTCGGCGAATTACCGGCGAGGAGATTGAAGAGGTGGAAGAAGCCGGTCTGACTGCTGGGGACGACGGCGATGTTTTCGTGGGAGACCTGCCAGCCGCACTCGCGCTTCAGGAAGCCTGCCATGGCTTCACGGAAGGCGGGATTGCCGCCGGGCGGATCGTAATTGAGCAGCATTTTGTCAAAGCTGGCGGTCTCGCCAAGCATCTGCGCCATGCGCTGCCGCCAGAGGGTCTGGACTTCGGGGATGGCGGCGGGCTGGCCGCCGCCGAGCATGCGCATGTCTGGGTAGAGCGTGAGCGCCTCGCCACAGTCGTCCATGAGCTCCTGAATGCCGCTGGGGCCGGCGAGACGGCGGCCGATGTCAGAAAAGGTGAGAGTGCTCATGGTCGGAAGACCATTGAGGCTGCTGAACGCAGTCCTGGCAAATCAGGAAAAGGATTTCCGCAGGTGGCTGGGGAGGATGTTCAGCGCCTCGCGATATTTGGCGACGGTGCGGCGGGCGACCTTGATGCCCTGGCCGTCGAGGATCTTGGCGAGCTTGTCATCGCTGAGAGGCTTGGACTTGGGCTCGTTTTTGATGAGCTCGGCGATGGCGTTCTTCACGCTGGTGTTGCTGAGATCCTCGCCGGAGTCTGTCTTCACACCGTGCCTGAAGAAGAACTTTAGCTCAAAGACGCCGTGGGGTGTGGCCATGTATTTACCGGCGATGGCGCGGCTGACGGTGGTCTCATGCACGCCGACTTCCTCGGCCACCTGGGCCATGTTCAGTGGGCGCAGAAAGCCGGTGCCCTTGTTTAAAAAGTCCTGCTGGTGGGCCAGGATCTGCACGGCGATCTTAAAGATGGTCTGCTGGCGCTGGTGGATGCTGCGGATGAGGAACTTGCCGCTGCGGAGCTTGTCGCGGATGTAATTGCGCACCTCGGTGCTGCTGCCGGGCTGGCTGAGCATGTCCTTGTAGGAATTGCTGAGGCGCAGGTGCGGGAGGTCGTCATTATTCATCACGGGCACCCATTCCCCGCCCTGACGTTCGACGATGATGTCCGGGGTGACGTAATTGTTCGAGCTCGCCATGAAGCGCGAGGCGGGCCGGGGATCCAGCGTGCTGATGAAGTCGGAGGCGCGGGAAATCTGCTCGATCGGCACGCTCATCTTGCGGGCCAGGATGGGGTAGCGCTTGTTCGCGAGATCATCGAGGTAGATGTCCACGAGGCGGTAGGCGAGGCTCTGGCGCTTGCCCAGGCGGTCGAGCTGGATGAGCAGGCACTCGCGCAAATCATCCGCGCCGATGCCCACGGGATCGAAGGTGGTGAGCAGGTCCTTGGCCTTCTGCAAACCATCCAGCGGGATGCCATGCTGGAGGCTGAGGTCCTCCACGGGTGTGTTCAGGAAGCCGCGGTCATCCAGGCTGCCGATGAGGAACTCCGTGAGCTTCACCACTTCGGGCTCCTGGGTCTCTGCGGTGCGGAGCTGGGAGATGAGATGCTCCTGAAGAGTGGTGGGAGCGGAGATGCTGTCCATGAGGAACTGCCAGCGTTCCTGGTCCTCCGATGTGCGGCTGCTCGTCTGCGCGCGGCTCTGCGCCCAGTATTCACGCCATTCCTCATCCATCTGGGAGAGGACGTCGAGTTCATCACGATCTTCCCGGCTGTCGGGGTCATCAGGCACGGCGTCTTCCAGGGACACCTCGGGACTTTCGAGCTCCAGCACGGGGTTGATCTCGATCTCCTGCTGGATGATCTGACGCAGCTCCAGAGTCGGAGCCTGCAGAATCTGGAGACTCTGCTGCATCTGGGGACCGATGGCGAGCTTTTGCGTCTGGGTCTGGTATAGTCCTTGATCTGCCATGGTTGGGTTGGTGCCTCGGTGCGTTGGCCACGACCCTGTTTCACTGAGGCAAGTCGAAGGCAAGCAAAGATCGGGCCAAGTGGTGAATTAATTTTGGCTCCTGGGCTCGGGTCTTTCATGCTCTGGAAAACCAGAAGACGAAGAAAAGACACGGAGCCGCAGCGTGACAGCCCGGCCAGTGCGCGTAAACTCCGGCTCATGGCATTGCTCCACGTCGAAAATCTCCAGGTCCACTTCCCCATCCGCAACGGATTCGGGAAACGCGATGTCGTGAAGGCCGTCGATGACGTGAACTTCCAAATCGAGCAGGGAAAAACGCTCGGACTCGTGGGTGAGAGCGGCAGTGGGAAGTCCACCGTTTCCCGCGCCCTGCTGAAACTCATCCAGCCCACGGGCGGACGGGCGCTTTATCGGGGTCAGGAGATTTTTGCCATGCCAGAATCGGTCTTTCGCCCGCTACGCAAGGAGATGCAGATGGTGTTTCAGGACCCGATCGGATCGCTGAACCCACGCATGACGGTCGAGGCCATCCTCGGCGAGCCTCAGGAGATTCATTTCAAAGACCGCAGCCGCTCCCAGCGCCGGGATGTCTCGGCGGAGCTGCTGAAGCGCGTGGGCCTGCCGGAGGAGTCCCTCACGCGCTACCCGCACGAGTTCAGCGGCGGCCAGCGCCAGCGCATCGGCATCGCACGGGCCCTGGCTGTGAAGCCGACCTTCCTCATCTGCGACGAACCCGTCAGCGCGCTCGACGTGAGCGTGCAGGCATCCATCCTGAACCTGCTGAAGGATCTCCAGGCCGAGTTCGGACTCACCTATCTTTTCATCGCCCATGACCTGGCCGTGGTGCGGCACATGAGTGATGACATCATCGTGATGAACCGTGGTGTCGTCGTCGAACATGGCGATGCCGATGCGGTCTGTGAAAATCCGCAGCACGAGTACACCCGCCGCCTGCTCGCCTCCATCCCTGTTCTTGGTTAGCCACCACCTTCTCCATGACTCCCCTTTTCAAGAAATTCCTCGGCATCAATTGGATCCTCATGTTCACGCTCGCGGGTCTGCTGACCTTTGGCGTGTATGCGATTTTCAACGCCTCCTCGTTCCGCACCGATTCAGCACTCGGCCTGGACTCCAAATGGCGCGACCAGATCACCTGGATCGGCCTCGGTGTGCCTTTCTTGATCGGCGCGGCTTTGATCGACTACAAATGGATCCGCTGGGCCTGCATCCCGCTTTATCTCGCCGGCATTGGAGGACTCGTTTACCTTGAAATTTATGGTGTCGAGGTGAAGGGAAACAAAGCTTGGGTGGAAATGGCGGGTCAGCGCGTGCAGCCCTCCCAGTTTGCCATCATGGCGGGCATCATCATGCTGGCTGTCGTCTTCGGAGAGCTACCACGCATCTGGCGCGTCTTCCGGCATCCTTGGCTGCGCATCATCGTCGGCGGCATCCTGACCGCCATTCCGGCGGGCATGGTCATCAAGGAGGACTTTGGCTCCGGTCTCGTGTGGGGGCCGGTGTTTCTGGCCATGCTCATCGTCGGCAGCATTCCCTTCCGCTACATTATCACCATGGTCCTCACCGGGCTTTGCGTGGTGCCGATCATGTATTTCTTTGTTCTCAAACCTTACCAGCAGGCCCGTATCGACACCACCTGGTATCTTCTCACCAACCAGATGGATAAAGTGGACACACGTGGAGATGGTTGGGTGCCAAACTACGTCCAGACCGCCGTGGCTTCGGCTGGCTTTGAGGGAAAAGGACCCCTTTCCTCCAAAGTGCCCGAGCAACGCACCATCCACCGCATGTTCTTCCCTGAAGGTGAGGCCCACAGTGACTTCATCTTCGGAGTCATCTGCGAGGAGTTTGGCTTCCGTGGAGCCGTGCTGCTGCTCTCCGGCATCGGGTTGCTGCTGCTGCAGGCAGTGTTTGTGGCGTTCTCGGCGCGGGATCAGGTCGGGCGACTCATCGTCGTCGGCGTGACGGCCATGTTCTTCGCCCACACCTTTCAGAACGCTGGCATGAATCTCTGCATGCTGCCCGTCATCGGTCTTCCCATGCCCTTCATCAGCTACGGCGGCACCTTCATGATTGTGACACTCTTCCTCATGGGCATGCTGCAAAGTGTCTGGGTTCACCGGAACATCTCGCCCGTGAAGAAAGCCGGCGCTGCAGGCCGCGAGGTCGAGTTTGACGATGACGACGACTGAGCCGCATCAGGCTCCAGTCAGTCCACGGGCCAGCGTCACATCGGCCTCGATCTGCGCCCGCAGTTCTGTGATTCCTGCGAACTTCTGCTCGGGGCGGATGAAGTCGCCGAGCATGACTTCAAGCTTTTGCCCGTAAAGATCACCGCTCCAGTCGAAGATATGCACTTCGAGAGAGGGCACAGCATCGTCAGTTTCCACGGTCGGACGCACGCCGAGGTTGGCGATGCCTGGCCTTCTCACACCTTCGACTTCGACCTTCACGGCATACACGCCAAATGGCGGCAGCAGCTCCGCTTCAGGGCGCACATTCGCGGTGGGAAAACCGAGCTGGTGAGCCAGTTCACGGCCATGCATCACCTCGCCATAGAGCGCGTAGTCACGGCCCAGCAGGCGTGCTGCCCTGGTCAATTCACCGCCGGAAACCGCATCACGAATGAGCGTGCTGCTCACCACCTCACCATCCACACGGATCGGTGGCACGCCATACACGGCGAAGTCCTCGCGTTCGCCATGCTCCATCAGCAGGTGGATGTTGCCACTGCGTCCTTTGCCGAAGGTCCAGCCATAGCCCACCGAGATGCAGCCCAGCGGTTTGCAGTCACGGGTCAGAGTTTCTAAAAACAGAGCCGCAGGTGTCGCCGCAGTGATTTCATCAAAGGGGCAGAGCAGGGCGGTGGTTACGCCCATGCGCTTCAGCAGCACTTCACGGTAGGCCGTGCCGCACAGACGTTTCGGCTCAGTGCCAGGACGCAATACTGCCAGCGGATGCGGCTCGAAGCTCATCACCACCGCCGTGCCATCATGCTGGGCAGCATGTTCCTGCGCAGCACGGATGACCTCCTGATGCCCGAGATGCAACCCATCAAAGACACCGATGGCAAGCGCCACGGGGCCGGGGACGGTGCGGAGTGCGTCGAGGGAATAAAGCAGGGTCATCTATCGTGTGTCCTTACCGTAACAATCAGGCACTGCAAGCATGCTCATGATGCGGCAGCAGAGGCGAAATGTTTGTCGCGATTTTCCGCACCTCTTTGATGTATCCTTTAGCAATCAAGGGATGCCGCACCGCTTTGTCTGTTCGACATTTTCGTCACTACCGGTTTCGTTGCTTGGGTGCGAGGGTAGATCGAGCAACTCGAGCCAATTGAAGGAATATGGGCTGCGGCTGAGCAATGTTTCGGAATTGGCTCACTCAACTGGCGCATGCACTCCCGCCGGCAGTCTTCATTTACCTGCTGACATCCGGCGTGGGCAGCAACAACTCGTGGCATCGGGACGCGTGAACTCAGACGCGACGACGCGGCAGTACCAGTGCGAGGGCGAACTGGACGAGCCTCGATAGCAGGCAAAACATACCAATGGCATGCTGCCGCAAGCGATGACACCAACGTCGGCAGCTCCTCGTCCGCCGCTACTCCAACGCCCTGAGCGTGACACTGGACACGCCTTTCGCGCCATGAAATGGAGTCACCGGCCTTTCGTTTACCTCGATAAACCTCTCCACGATAGCCGTGAAGGCAGGTGGCAGTGTGGTTCGGGTAGAATTCTACAATGGCGGCGCCAAGATCGGCAAGGCCGCCACCGTATCCTATGAATTCGCCTGGAGCGGTATCGCGCCTAGCGGCTAGGTTGAGCGCGGCTTAGATCAGGCCGGCTTCTTTCAGCACCTTGAAGGCACCGTTTTTGTTCACGGTCTTGAGAGCGCGGGCGCTGAGCTTAACAGTGACAAATTTGGCCAGTTCAGGAACCCAGATGCGCTTGGTGCGGAGGTTCGGGAAGATCACACGCTTAACACGCTTGGTGATGTGTTTACCGATACCGCCTTCTTTCTTGGCTTTACCGCTACGATGAATGTGGTGACCGCGTGTGACGCCGACTCCGGTGATTTGACAAACTTTGGCCATAAAAAGGTGCTTGGGCTGGGGTTTTCGGGGGAAAAGGGTCGCGAGATTAACCGACTGCGCTGGTTCGTCAACCGGTGAAATCGACCTTTCTCGGCCCGGAAGTGGATCAATAGCTGAAAATCTCGCCGTCCTTGAAGAAACGCTTCAATTCCACGGCTGCCGCTTCAGGTGAATCAGATGCGTGGACCACATTGGTCATCTTGTCGCTGCCGAAGTCACCGCGGATGGTGCCTTTCGGGGCGATCTTGGAATCCGTCGGCCCGAGGAGGTCGCGGACATGGGCGATGACGTTTTCACCGCCGAGGGCGAGGGCAATGACGGGCTTGCTTTTCATGAAGCCAGCCACATCGGGGAAGAAGGGCTTGTCGGCGATGTGGGAGTAGTGCTCCTTCAGAAGCTCATCCGTGAGCTGGATCATCTTGATGCCACGAACGCGGAAGCCCTCGGCCTCAAGACGGCGCAAGACTTCGCCATTCAGACCTTGGGCGACGCAATCGGGTTTCAGCAGGAGCAGGGAGGTTTCTTGGGCCATGATTTTCGTGGGGGGGGTGGAAAAGGGCGCGCATGGTGGCGGCACTACCTTCCTGAGTCAAGGGGTTCGGCAGAACGTGTCTCGCAACAGTAGATTCATGCGGTCTGCGGCATCACTCGGGTGATCACGGCCTGCTTCACATTGAGATAGGCTTTCGCCACACGCTTGATGTCCCTGTCGGTAATGGCGGCGATGTTTCCGGGCAGTGATTGGAAGTAGGAATGGCCGAGGCCGTTGATCTCATTCCAGCCGTAGGCGTCGGCCATGCTGCCATTGCCCTGCTGAGCACGCAGCCACTGGGAGCGCCAGGCGGTTTTGGCACGTTCGATTTCTGCGGTGGTGAGGCCGTTCTTCGCCAGATCGGCGATGAGGCGGAGCATCTCCTGCTCGGCCAGATCGACCTTCTTGGGATCGGTGCCGACGTAGAAATAAAAGGCTCCTGCTCCGAGTGCGGCGAACTGCTGCGCACCGACGTAATAGGCCAGCCCAAGATCCTCGCGGATGCGGTTAAAGAGACGGCTGCCCATGTCACTGCAGGCTTCGTCGATCAGGGTCAGCGCGTGGACATCGGCACTGTGCAAGCCCACGGTGCGGAAGCCAATCACGAGCACGGCCTGCTCTTTTTCCATGGGGATCGTGACAGGCTCGACCTGACGCTTCGCTGCAGGGAACTCCGTGATGCTCCGACGCTGGCCACGCGGCAGTTTGGCAAAGGCGGCCTCAACTTGTTTGCGGATCTCCGGAGTCTTTACATCGCCGACGATGGAGAGCACGCCATTGCCACCAGTGATGGACTCACTCAGCATGCTGCGGCAGTCGGCGACAGTCAGTGACTCTACTGAGTCGTCTGTGCCGAGCGCCGTGCGGGCAAAAGGCTGCCCGGCAAAGATCTCCGCCCGTGCGCGCCTCAGGGCTACGGTCAGAGGGTCTTCCTTTTCCTCCTGGATCTGCGCGTGTTGGCGCTTTTTCACCTGCTCGAGCTGTGCGGGCGAAAGTGCGGGATTCAGCAGGAGATCGCTCATCAGATTGAGGCCCAGGCCTTCATCCCCGCGCATGACTTCTGCACCCACGAGGTAGCGGTGGGCATCCGCCTGGCAGATCAAATTGCCACCCCGGTTCTCCAACTCGGCAGCGATCTGCGCCGCACTGCGCGTCTTAGTACCTTTGAGCAAAAGTGCGGCTGAGACCTGCGTGACACCGGCCTTGTCATCGGCCTCCGCTGGCACTCCAGCGAGAAAGCTGCCGCGAATGGAGATGAGTGGCAGACGCGCATTTTCCTGCACGAGCAGGGTGAGTCCATTTTTCAGCTCGAAGCGCTGCACCTCTTTCTTCGCCGAAACAGCGAGCGCTGCTGCGGCCTCGCTTTTCACCTGCGGCCCCACACTGACGACACTGCATGTTTGATCCAAAAGATAACGCTGAGCCACGCTGCGGATGTCCTCCGCCGTGAGTCGGCTGAGGGCGTTGAGGTATTGCTGAGGATACTCCAGGCTACCCACCGTCAGCCACCCGTGCCCGAGCATTGCTGCCTGACCTTTCGTGGTGGCGAGACTGCGGAGCTGGTAGCCCAGCGTCGCTCGCAGGGCCTTGGCGAGTTCGTCTTTGCCTGGTCCATTGGCCTGCATCTCACGCACCACATCACGCATGGCGACGCAGCAGGCTTCGACGTTCTCGGGGTCGCATTCCACGTCGGTATTGAAGACGCCGCACTCCTGGGAGCCCCAGGCTCCCGCCCAGACACTGTGGGCGATGCTGCGCTTCTCACGCAGTTCCTGGAAAAGGCGTGAGCTTCGACCGCTGCCGAGCAGAAACGCCAGCACATCCAGTGCCGCCTTGTCCTCATGACCATCACCAGGGATCTGCCAACCGAGCGCCACATGGCTAAGCTCCGAGGCGAAGTCCTTGTGATTCACACGCTGCCCGAGCTGCCGGGGCTCCTGCGGCAGGATCAAAGGCTCGTAAGGTCGCCTCTGCCAGTCGCCCATCAGCCGCTCCACCGCCGCCATTGTTGCCTCTGCATCCACGGCGCCGGCGATAACCACGAAACAATTGTTCGGCACATAATGCCGATGCATGAAGCCCGCCACGTCCTCGCGCCCGATTTGATCAAAAACCTCCCTGTGACCAATGATCGGATGCCGGAGCGGATGTGTGCGGAAGCAGGTGCCCTGCACGAGATGCTGGAGCTGGCTGCCAGGCTCATCATGCCCCATGGCCATCTCACGACGGATCACATCCTGCTCCTTCGCCAGCTCAGCGGCATCGATGCGCGAATGCCGCACCATGTCGGCGAGGATGTCGAGGTACTCTTCCGTGTGCTCAGCGAGACCGTCGATCCAGTACACCGTGCGGTTGAAGGTGGTGTAGGCATTCACATAACCGCCGAGCTTTTGGATGCCGGTGGAGATCTCCTGCGCCGAGCGCCGCACGGTGCCTTTAAAAAGCATGTGCTCCAGACAGTGAGCCAAGCCGGCACCGGTCCACTTTTCCTCATGGATGCTGCCCGCCTTCACCCAGACCTGCACGCTCACGAGCGGGTGCTGATGATCTTCCCGAACGATGACCTCCAGCCCATTGCTCAGCGTCCGCACCAGCGCACTCATCGGCGGAACGGTGAGAGCGGGTGAAACCTTGGCAGGAGAAACAGAACGGGGCGATTTGGGTCGGGCGGGCATGGGAGGGAGCGAGGCATGGCACGGTCAGAGCCACGGGGCAAGCCTTCTACGCCTGGAGTTTAGTCGCGGAGGCTCTGCAGCCATTCGTCGAGCTTCGAGCGGAACTCCTCGGGGCCGGATTCGGGGAAGTGCTCGATCAGCCATTGCACGTCCACACGCGCTGCCGCCTTATCGCCAAGACGCTGGTGCATCTGTGCACGAGTGATGCGCTCGACGCTGGAGTCAGGATCGATGGCGACGGTGAGATCGAGGTAGGACAGGGACTCCTTCACCGCCTTTTCATCATCCAAAGCGCTGTTCAGCAGATTGCGTAACATGCGCAGGAGGATGTCACGCTTGGCAGCGGGTTCGAGTTCAGTCTCATCGAAGCGGCCGCGATCACTGAGTTCGAGAGCAGCCTGCTCGACGGTGGTTTCCTTGCCGCGATTGAAGGCATCGATCAGCTCCACTTCGCCCTCAGGGCCATCCTTCCAGCCGACCATGAAACGTCCGGGCAAGGGCACTCCGAAGACATGGGCGATGCCAAGCCGAGTGGCGAGCTCGAGGTAAAGCACCGATAGCGTGATGGGCAGCCCTTCGCGATCATCGAGCAGGGCATTCATGTAGCTATTGGACTTGTTGGCGTAGTCGTGGCGGCTGCCGTGAAAGCCGGATTCCTCGAAAAGATAACGGTTGAGCCTTTTCACCGCCGAAGCCGTGCCTTTCTTGATCTCAGGATCATTCTTCAGCTCGTCCACCATGCGTCCGAACTGCTCAATATATTGCGCGACATCGACCTCCGCGTTGTCATGCCTCGCGAGCAAAAGCGAGGCGCGGAGGAGGTCGATCTCCTCCTCGGACTTCGCCAGTTCGGCGAGCAGGTCACGCGTCACGGCACGGCGATGCAGATCCTTTTCGAGATCACGCAAAGCCGTTGTCTGCTTTTCGAGATCACGACGACGCTCCACCATCAACCGGCGCGCCGATGCAGGGTCTTCGAGCAATTCCGCGAGGGTTTCATCTCGCCCCGCCTTGGTGGCGGTGAATTGATCGAGCGCCTTGTGGATGGAGCTCGCCAACGCCGCTGGGATGTTCTTTTCGCTGAGATCTGTGCCGACACGGAAGCCGCGGTACTCAGCCGCCGGGGAACGAAAGCGACACAGCCCGACCTGCCCACCACGCAGCCCCGTGTCTTCATGACTGAGCACTTGCTGGCCGTTCACCCAACCGATGATTTTCTCGGGCTCGACGCGGATGCGGACATGATTCCAGGTGCCGGAGCGGTAAGCCTCCGTCGGGAACTCGGAGAGCACGGTCCATGAATAAACATCCGCGCCCTCAAAGCGGGTGAACCGCATCTTCCCATTCGAGGGATAGAAGCCGTAGTAGTGGTCATTGTCCTGCGCGCAGAAGACCAGTCCAGCAGCACCGCTTTCGTCATCCAGCTTCACATTCACCGCCACCTCGAAGCTGCCTTTGGGAACCTCGCTCTTGGATAGGCAGAGAGTGCGCCCGCCGAATCCACTGCCCATGCCCGATGACTTCAGCGTGCCGGAACTTTGCGTCCAGCGGGAGCCGAGCGCGGGCTGCCAGGACTTCGGATTCAGCACGCCGATGGTCAGCCAGCGTTCGATGGGCACCGGGTTTGGCTCGGCGATCAGGCGCTTCAGTTCATTCACCGGCATGGCAAAGCCGAGATTGTCGGTGACGGCGGACTTCATCGTCAGCAGGCCGAGCACACGCGCCTGACGGTCCAGCAGCGGCCCGCCGCTGTTCCCGCGCTCAATGGGGATGGCGAGTCGTATCATGGGCACTTCATTGACGACATCGGGATACTCGGAAACCACGCCATCCACGATGCTAAAAGCCAAGCCCTCGGGATTGCCCATGGCGACCACGGACTGCCCCTGCTTGATGCTGTCGCTGTTTGCCAACGGCAGCGGCTTCAAATCTTTGGCGGCTACGCGCAGCAGCGCCAGATCCCAATGC
>CAYMHJ010000161.1:0-14075 GCA_964390165.1 uncultured Prosthecobacter sp.
TTTGTAACTTTCACACCCATCAAGTCATGGCTGACAGCCCCGAAGAAATCAAAAAAGCCGTCCGCAAGATCCTCTGGATCGGTGGCATTCTTGCCGTCTGCACCGTCCTCACGGTCTGGCTCTCGACGGTTGAACTCGCCACTCATGGTCAGAACATCATCGTCGGTATGATCCTCGCCACGATCAAGGCTGGTCTCGTCGCGTTGATCTTCATGCATCTCAATCATGAGGCAAAACTGATCTACAAGTTCCTCGCCTTCACGCTCGTCTTCGTGACCGCCCTGTTCCTTCTCTTCTACTGGAGCAGCCTGGACCCCCTGGTCTTCAAGGATTTCTACGCTCATTGATCGGTTCGCAGTTCCTTCACTTTTCCCCATGTCGCTCAAGCACTTCCATTACATCTTCCTCTTCTTCGCAGTCCTCTGCGATGGGGGCTTCTGGTTGTGGACGCGCCTCGCCCCGGAAAAGGCGGTGGAACTCGGCATCACCCACCTCGGCCACATCGCTGGCTGGACCAGTCTCGCGCTGATCGCCTACTCGATCTGGTATCTCGTCAAAAAATCCCGCCAGATCATCGTCTGACTGACTCGACCTCCCTTTGACCATGAACTTCCTCGCCTGCGCCACCTGCAAAGCCGACCCCAACAGCGTCATCGCTCAGGCACAGGACATCGCCGTGCTCGTCATGCTTGGTTTCCTGGTTCTTGGCATGGCCTGTGTCGCCCTGGTCGTCTTCAATTTCGCCCGCAGGCAACAGCGCCTGAGCGCTCCCCTCTGATTTTTAACCCTCCCCCCGCTGACCTCACATGAGTATCTCAGACATCAACATCCCCTTCGGCATCACTCAGAATGCCTCCGAGCACGGCGGCCTTGTGGACCACATGCTCGGCTTCGTCCACTGGGTCATGCTCGTCCTCTTCATCGGCTGGTCCACCTACCTGATCTATGTCTTCTGGAAGTATCGTGCGACCAATACTCCCAAGGCCGATTACCACGGCGTCCGTGGCCATGCCACCACCCACATCGAAATCGGTGTCGTCATCGTTGAAGCCATTCTTCTGCTTGGCTTTGCCTTCCCACTCTGGTCCCGTCAGGCCGATGAATATCCCACCAGCGCTGACACCATCAAAATGCGTGCTCTAGGTGAGAAGTTCCTCTGGAACTTCCAATACCCAGGTAACGACACAATGCTCAGTACCTGGAACATGCGCGCCGTGTCTCCAACCAATGCTACTGGCCGCGAATTGAACGATCCGAACGGCAAGGACGACTTCGTCAACCCCGGCACCATGAAGCTCCCCGTCGGACGTCCCGTGATCGTCGATGTCGCCAGCAAAGACGTCATCCACAACCTCGCCATCGTCCCCATGCGCGCCGCGCAGGATGCCTGCCCTGGTGTGAAGTCTCACATGTGGTTCAAGCCCGTCAAAACCGGTACTTGGGACATCATCTGTGGCCAGCTTTGCGGCCCGGGCCACGCCCAGATGAAGGCTGTGATCGAAGTCATGGAGCCCAAGGAATTCGACGACTGGGCCAAGGAGATGTCCACCAATGCCGCCGCGAAGAACGCCGCGCCTGCTCCCGTCGCCGCCCGCTAAATTTGACGAAAGCGACGAGATCGCCGCCATCTCTCCAAGAATTTGCGAACGCTGCCTCGGATCACCTCCAGGCAGCGTTCTTCTTTCCCGATGAAACTCTCCCGCTTCCAACGCATCGCCCTCATCGCCTTCGTGGCCATCGAGATCCTGATCTTTGTGGGAGCGATCGTCCGCACCACCGGCTCAGGTCTCGGCTGCCCCGATTGGCCCTGGTGCTACGGCTGCTGGGTTCCTCCCACCACGGCGGAAGAGATCGACTTCACCAAGCTCGACCTCGAAAAATTCCACCTCAAAGCAGCCGCCATGGGGCGCGACCCTGCCACCATCACGCCCGAGAAACTCAGAGCCGAGTTCAATCCCGTCGCCACCTGGATCGAATACCTCAACCGCCTCACCAGCATCCCCGTCGGCCTTTTCGTGATGGTCATGTGGTTCGCTTCCTTCTTTGAATGGCGAAAAGGCCGCCCAGTGATCTTCCTCACCTCCACCTTCGCCGTCATTCTCGTCGGCGTGAACGCATGGCTTGGCCGCCGTGTGGTTCTTAGCGCATTAAATCCGGGTAGTATCACCCTTCACATGGCACTCGCCATCCTGCTGCTGTGCGTGCTCGTTTACATCGCTTGGCGAGGGACAGAGCGACCATGGTCCTTGGTTTGGAAATCAGAACCCGATTCAAAGCTCCGCTGGCTCGCCTGGGTTTTGTTTGCCCTCATCGTCGCCGAAGGCGTCCTCGGCTCCCAGGTGCGTGAACTCACCGACGAACTCGCCCGCTCCCATGCCGGTCACACTCGCGCCGAATGGGTGCATGAGTTGGAGTCGAGCTGGGTTTACCTCATCCACCGCAGCTTCTCCTGGCTCATCCTGTTCGCCGGCATCGCCTTCTTCCGCCGCTGCCTCGCCTTGGCGCATCGCGGCTGGCTAGAGATCACCATCACGGCGATCATCGTCACCCAGATGCTGCTAGGAATCGTGCTCGCCAACGTCGGCATCCTCGCCATCGCCCAAGTCCTCCACATTGGCCTCTCCTCCCTTCTCGTGAGCGCCCTCTTCCTCTGGCTTCTGGGTTCGCGTTCGTGCCTGGAGCATTTACAAGCCGCAGGCGCTGCGGTAAGGCGGCCTTGATGCCAGCCGCCGCCCCTGACCTTGATGAACGCCGCTCCAGTCCCCGAGCGACTGTGCTTCATTCGTGGCTCACCTTTTTCCGCCCCAGCATTCTCGCTCTTCTCGCCGCCCTCATCTTTGTCGGAGTCGCGCCCGAGCTGGCGCCTGAGACACAGTTCATCCTGTTGCGGATCATCGAGCTGCTCGTGCTCGTCATGTACCTCTGGCAGTTCGCCCGTCATGGTCCGAGTTTTCTGGAGGCGTCAGGCATCCTCCTGACCAGTCTCGGCTTCCTTTTTCTGGTATTCAAATCAGCCTTCATCGCCGCCACATTCATCATCACCCTGGCCGTCGCCTGGCTGGTGATGACCTGGATCGCCAAGCATTGGCCCCTGCTGCGTGGCCTGACCACGGTGGCTCTGTTTGCCATGGTTTTGCGTCCGATGCTCGTTCTTCTGCTGGCTGAAAAGCAGGCCGCTTCATCCAGCTCACTGCTGGATGGCTTTGAGCTGATTTTATTGTGTCTTCTGGCCTTCATAGCCTTTGCCTCGTCACAGGTCTGGAGTCAGCAGCCGCTCTTCCTTGGGCAGGCACTTCAGCATCGCGCGAGACTCTGGAGCACGGTCTTGTTCATCGCCGTCTTCAGTCAGAACATGATGGGAGCGGGCATGCGTCACAGCCATGCATCCACAGGCGATGGCCTCCTCTTCAGCCTTCATCAATATGGGGGCGTCGGCATCGCCATCCTCATCGTTGCCATCGCCTGGAAGGCGCGACTGTGGCTGGGGCGGCTTCCAGGTCTGCGCTGGATCCCTCCCGCCTTGATGATCATGCCTGTGAACCAGGCCATTCTCGGTTTCTACATCGTTCGCCCAGAAGAAAACACCTGGATCACCCACTTCCACGCCCTCAACGGGCTCGGCATCCTCATTCTCTGCTTCCTCATCACCGCCAGCATCTGGTCCAGCACCCCTAGCACCGGGGTGCCTGATCAACGCCCACGCAGTTGATCGCTTGCTGCAAGCCCGTCCAACCCAAGAAATCGCCTCTCGGGCCGAAGAAATAGACCCACAAACCAAAGAAATGGGAGCGCAAACACAAGAAATAGACCGAAAACACAAGAAATGCCGGTCTCAAACAGCAGAAATGGCCCGAAATCTGGAGAAATCGCCCCTTCGATACAAGCAATGAGGGTGAAAATTCAAGAAATCAGCCCACAAACAGAAGAAATGACCGCTCAAACACGGGAAACGCCCCCTTCGACAAAAGAAACGCCCCATTCAGGTCAAAACCCAATGGGGCGTCGCTCGAATCTATCTTCTGGCAGGTAAGTCAGGTCGGCTAAGCGGGCGGCGAAGGCGGCTCGGGAGGCTCGGGAGGCTCGGGCTCATCCTCACCGGGACCATGCCCGCGATCATTGATGCTGCGTGCCTGCTCGTATTTGGAGACAAAGAGCGCCCCCGCCGCCGTGGTGCGCAGAGGCAGGACGAGATCGTCGATCTCCTCCAGCCGGTCTTCAAAGGCGTTGAAGGCAGGGCGCAACTGCCGGGTCGTCGCCGCACGTCCGCTGATCGCCGTATCGGGAGCCACGATCAGCGCTGCGTAATCATCCGCCTCCTTCTTCAGGGCCGCCACTTTGAGCGCCGTGATGCCATACTCCACACCGGCAGGCGTTGCCGCACAGGCCGTCGCCTTCCTTTCCAAAGAGCGTGCCGTTTGCAGCAGTACCTCATCCCGCATCTTCCGCCAGCCAGTGATCGGCAGGTCAAAGGTGGCCGCCCCCGCCTCATCGCTCACTGACCGGTAGCAGCGCACCACCAGCATTCCCAGCTCATGAGCGGCGTCGTCGCATGCCCTTGTTGTTGGGCCAGCGTTTCCAGGCCAGCGAGCATTACCCGCGCCTCCCCAACCACCGCCGTAAGTCGCAATGGCGGGACGTTTTGCCATAGAGGCTCATGCGCCTCATCATCCAAACAAGCGAAGACCTTGCGGCCCATATTGATACGATTCAGATAGTAATCATTCATCGGCTTTGAATGACGCCTCACACCCTGAGCGCCGGAGGTGGAGATGGCTATGGCTGAGGTGTTCCACCCGACCACACTGCTCCAGGCCCGTTCCAAAGCGTGCCTGTACTCCATGAGAATCCTGTGTAGCATCCAGCAACTCCTGAGAACCACGGCCACGCAGCAGACGTGCCGTTTCATGAAGGTGAAACCTTGCAGATGAATCATGAGGTCTGCGCGACCATAAAAGGTGCTGGAGCGGATGACCTTCGTCGTCATGAAGAAAGCGATTGATCCGCACAGGATCAGACTGCGGCTTGGAGCGCGTGAGAGATACTGCTCCCAGACCATCTTCAGCGTCGAGAAAAGCTCCTGACGGTAGTTCGCCAGCCAATGGAATTCGTCCAGCACGATGTCCATGGGCCGCTTTGCTGTCCGCCAAGTTTACAGCCTAGACTGACACCCACTGCGATGCTGTGCTATTTTATGAGGCGGTGGCCGACAATGCACTGGAAAAGCTCTCGAAGGACAGCCAGCGCCGTGTAGGCTGCGAGCTGTCAGGTCATGGCCACGGTGCATGGC
Organism: uncultured Prosthecobacter sp.; assembly: GCA_964390165.1. GTDB lineage: Bacteria > Verrucomicrobiota > Verrucomicrobiia > Verrucomicrobiales > Verrucomicrobiaceae > Prosthecobacter. Next base: position 5,288 of record CAYMHJ010000161.1, read on the forward strand.
AGACCTGCTCCTGGTCAGGCTGAGGCTCCGCAAGATTCTGGGAATCGGCTAAAGGCCGGCCCTGCCCGCCTTATTGCAGCGGTGATGGGCGCGATGTGCCCATCTGCAGCCGGTTGTAGTTACCCTTGGGGCTTTTGCAACTGACGGTGAAAAGCGTAGTGGCGGCGAGGAGGGTGAGAATGACGAGACGTTTCATGGTGGGTGTGGAGAGTGAATGTGGGCGGAGAAATTGGCAAGTGCCGTGTCACGACCAAGCTCTGAGAATGCCACTGGCTTTGTGCAAGGTCTCTTCCCATTCGCGATCGGGGATGCTGTCGGCGACGATGCCGGAACCAGCGTGAAAAGAGATCTGATCCCCGCGCTGCACCGCCGTACGGATGGCGATGTTCCACTGGCTCGTGCCATCAAAGCCGAAGTAGCCGATGGCTCCGGTGTAGAGCCCGCGCGGATGCGTTTCGAGTTCGGCGATGATTTCGAGCGCGCGTTTCTTCGGCGCACCGCTGATGCTGCCGCCAGGAAAGCAGGCTCGAAAAGCCGCCGCGTGGCTGATGCCGGGCCGAAGCATGCCGGTGACGGTGGACACGAGATGATAGACCTGCGCGAAGCTCTCCACCTGCCACAGGTCCGGCGTCTGCACACTGCCAAATTCGCAGACTTGGCCGAGATCATTGCGCTCGAGATCCGTGATCATGAGCAGCTCGGCCCGTTCTTTTTCACAGGCAAGCAGATCGCGGGCGGACTGCACATCGCGGGCGGGATCATCGGGGAAGCGTGGGCGCGTGCCTTTGATCGGTCGCGTCGTGATAGTGCGCCCGTCCATCTTCAAAAAAAGCTCCGGCGAGGCGGACATGATCGTCGTGCCATCCAGGTTCAAACAAGCCGCGTGGGGGGCTGGCGAGATCTCACGCAGCCGCAGGTAATAGGGCAGGAAGTCGGAGCCCACCGGCCACTGCGCTCGCCAGGGATGGGAGAGATTGACCTGATAAATGTCTCCCGCTGCTATGTATGCCTGCGCACGTCGGACGGCGGCGGTGTAGTCGGCTTTCGAAACCTGGGGGACGAAGGGAAGTCTGTTCACGACTCGCTTTTCTGCGTTCGCTGTCTTCGAGACACCCAAGTCCAACTGAGAACTGAGAACTGAGAACTGGCCATTTTCACGCCATCGCCCCAAGTCATGATCAAACCTCAGTGCATGCGGATAGACGCCAAAGGTGAACTCACCATCAAATCCCACCCAGCCAAATAACCCGCCCGAGGTCTGCCCCTGCCGTAAACGAACCTCCACCTGCTCCCAATCGCGCTCGATGTTCCCTCGAAGAAATTGGGTTGGGTGTGCCGTAAGCATCGAGACAGCGCCGGGAGCGGGGACGGCACTGTCCAGCCAGATAAAACCAGGCTCGTGGGCCAGGCCGGAGGCCACCCCGGTCGGAAAAGCCTTGAGTGGCAACGACTTCCACGCATCACCACCAGCAGAATGGAGGCTGGATGTTTCGGCGGAAGAAGTCTGGGGCATTGACACTGCTGGGGGCGGACCGTACCATACGATTTTCCTGCGGCAAACGGCATGGCTTCCTTCCCCCCACCCATCCAGCAAGCTAGCCAGGGCCGAGCAAACGCGGTGGCCCTGGGAATCCTCTGTACACTCATGGCAGCGGAGGCGGGGCTGATCGTCCGGGCGGTCTCCCGGCAAGGCGAAAGCCCCAGGGATCAAAAAACCCAAACCATGGCTGCCGAGAGCGCCCCCGAGCCTGCGCCAACTCCACTCATGCCACCCCTCGTGCTCACGGCTCCCCCCGTGAGCATCAGCCCGCCGCCCGTAGGTCAGCTCGCGGCTCCTGTGGCACCAGTGACGCCTCCTCCCGCGCCAGTGACCGCAGGCTTCGGCCCGCCGCCTGTCGGCAGCCTGCAAATGAAGCCTGCAGTCACCACTGCGCCCCTTTCATCAGCCCCACCCGCCCGGCCAATCCCATCTACGAAAGCCCCGCCAACACTCCAAACACCACCCGCGAAGTCAGGCGACCCTGCGGCAGACATGACCCTCGCCGAGATGGTGGACCTCGCGAAGCAAGTGCGCTCGCTTGGTGACATGCAGGGCGCGCTCGAAGTGCTCCGCCGCGCTGATTTACAGTTTCCTGCCTCCCCGGAAGTCATCGCCGAAACGGCTCAATGCTACGAGCAGATGAGCCTTCCGGACAAGGCGATCTCCCAATGGAAACAGCTCGCCGCCATGGATGTCTCACGCTCCGGTGGCTACGGCGATCTCGCGAAACGGAAGCTCAACATCGACGGTGCATCTGGCCTCACCACCCCTACATTCTCCGGCGACTTCGGCCCCAAGATCCTCTCTCTCGGAGCCTGTGCCGCCAGCCGCGATCCCTCCTCCGTGAATGCCGAGAAGGTCGTCCTCCGCATCCCCATCCTGCGCAATGGCAACGCCGTCATCGATCCCTCCCAGGTCGATATCGACGTGTATTTTTTTGACCGCGTGAATGGCGAAAAAGTCGCCCAAACCATCGCGGATGAACCCTTGTCTGCCTGGGGTGCTCCCCCGGTGGACTGGAGCGGCATCGGTGAGGAGCCGCTCAATGTCACCTATTTCCTGCCGGCACTCACACCGGGAGAAATCGCCGCCCATGGACGCCGTGCTTATCACGGCTACGTCGTGCGGTTGTATTATCAGCACAAGCTCCAGGACGTCGCCGCCGAGCCGCGCGACCTCCTCGACTTCGGTTCACCCACGCCGCAGACCGTGCCCGGTGGAGTGAACCCTTTGCTGCCTCCTGTGTCGAACTGACGGCCCGTCCCCGACTGCCCTGATGACGATTTTATTTCTCGATGTGAATGCCGCCACTCGCGGCGAACGAGCGGTAGCGCTCTCCCAACAAACCGGCTGGCAGGTGACCTCCATCGCCACCGTCGCCGAAGGTCGTGCCTGGCTGACGAAGGCCAGATTCCTCGACCTCCTCATCACCGAGGCCATCATGGATGCGGAGAACAGCGGCTTTGCCCTGCGAGATGCTGCGCTCGCCCGCTTCCCGAATGCACATGTCCTCTTCACCACACGCTACGATCTCACCGGCTATGAGGCCAAGATCAGTGGCTGGCCCGTGCTCGCTGATGCTCCCTACTCGCTGGAAAAGCTCATCGCCAAGGCCCACAAAGCGCTGGAGATCGACCCACCGACACAGATGCTCGTCGTCGCGGAAAGGTCTCCCCCCCCATCGCTACAGTCCGGCACCATGCTCGGCCAGTATCAGATCCTGGAGCGCCTCTCGTATGAAAACGAGTCCGAAACCTACCGCGCCATCCAGGTCAGCGTGCAGCGTCCAGTAGCGCTTGTACTCCTGAGGCCCGAGCTGCTGCATCGCCAGGAAGTCGTGGATCGCTTCAAAGCCCGCGAGCGGCTGAAGGCATCCATCACCCACACCCGCATCGCACCGCTTTATGAGGCGGGCACCGTGAACGGTTTCGTCTTTTACACCCGTGAACTGCCGCGCGGACGTAACCTCGAAGAGCTTAACCTCGCCGGTGAAACCCTCTCCGAGCGCAAGGTCGCCGAGCTGCTTTTTGGTGTCGCCGAGGCCATGGATCATGCCGTCGAGCGTGGCTGCTACTATCGCAGACTCGAAGCGCGCGACATCTTCATCGATCCCCAGGGACAGGCCAGCATCGTGAACATTTTCCGCCCTGCGGACAGCCGCTCTCGTGACCCGAAGGAGGAGGTCGCCGCTCTCATCGCCCTCGTGGAGCCACTCACCACGGATGGCAAGGCCCGCGGGCTTATGGCCAAACTCAGCGAGCAACCGCTCGACTGGGCAGGCCTCATGGACGCGCTCGACGACGTGCGTGACGCCATGCGCGAGCGCTCTATCATGCGCCGCATCGAGGCCGAGGAGGGTGGAGGCAGATCCGGCCGAAAGAACAGCACGCCCTGGTGGTTCTGGCTGGGTGCCCTGGCATCCATCGGCATCGTCTTTGCCCTGGGTAACCTCGCCGGCACAGCCACGCCGACCGTCGTCGCCGGGACGCAGATGAAGACCCCGGAGATGGTCATAATTCCCGCCGGTCCCTTCAAATACCAGAAGAACGAACGCCGCAGCCTGCCAGACTTTTGGATCAGCCGGCACGAGGTCACCCTCGGCCAGTATGCCGACTTCCTCGCCGCTTTGAAAAAAGCACCCGCGTCGAGTTTCGACCATCCTGACCAGCCAAAAACCAAGACCACTCACATCCCGCCAAAATGGAGCGACACCTACGCCGCAGCGAAAGCCGGAGCCACCTTCAACGGCCAGCCCATCAGCCTGAACACACCCGTCACCCAGGTTGATTGGTGGGATGCATATGCCTTTGCCAAATGGAACGGCACCAGACTTCCCACTGAAGAAGAGTGGGAGAAGTCCGCTCGTGGAGAGAAGGGGCTGCTCTTCCCCTGGGGAGAAAAGCCCGGCAAGGACAAGGCCAATCTTGGAGACGACTACGACGCCAACGGAAGGAACGGCGGCAAGACGGATGGTTACAACCTCTTTGCCCCCGCTGACCGGGCCTGCGAGGATGTCAGCTCCTACGGCATCCACGACATGGCCGGCAATGTCAGCGAATGGACCGCCAGCGAGTTCAAAGGCGACCAATGGTCTGCTCATCCAGACTTCCCTGACCTCCGAGTACCCGTCGTGCGCGGCGGGCACTTCGCCCTGAAAAGCAGCGACGACCTGCTCACCACGCGCTTCTTCACCGAGTCCGCCAGCGAGACCACACTGGCACGCGGATTCCGCGTGGCCAGCGATGTGGCGCCTGCGAAATGACAACCAGTCATGGCCGCCAAGCTCACCACCATCCTCATCGCCGACGATCACGCCGTCGTCCGGCGCGGCTTTAGCATGATCCTCGCTGCTCAATGGGACATGCAGGTGCTCGCGGAGGTCTCCAATGGCCGCGAAGCCGTGGAAAAGGCGGAGGAACTCCAGCCCGATGTCTGTGTGATGGATGTCACCATGCCCGAACTCAACGGCATTGAAGCCACACGGCGTTTGCTCAAAGTCTCGCCCAAGACGCGCGTGCTGGCTTTGTCCATGCATAAGGACTCCGTCTATGTCCGCGAGATCCTTCGTGCTGGTGCCAAAGGCTATCTATTGAAGGACAGCAGCGAGACCGACTTCCTCAAAGCCGTGCGAGCTGTGGCGGTGGGTCAGGGTTATCTCAGCCCCGAGGTGAGTGATGCAGTGCTGGATGACTACCGCAAGCATGTCACCAATCCCATCGATCTCCTTTCCACTCGCGAGCGTGAGGTCCTGCAGCTCATCGCCGAGAGCAAGACGAACAAGGACATCGCCAACGCACTGAACCTGAGTGTTTACACCGTTGAGGCGCATCGTGGCCGAATCATGGAAAAGCTGAACCTGCACAGCATCGGCGAACTCGTGCGCTTCGCCGTTCGCAACGGACTCATTGATTAAACCATGAAACAGCGTCTCGCCCCCTTCACTCGCCGCATCACGCAGCGGACGGTGGTGTGGGGTCTCAGCGGCGGATTTGCCATGGTGCTCGTGCTGCTCGGCATCTCCGGGCTCGTGGCCGTGCGTGACAGCCGCGCCATCCGCCGCAGTGCCGGCGGCCTCGTGCAGGAGCAGCTTCTCATCGCGCGTCTTTTAAATGAAGTGCAGGTGGAGGAAAACACACTCACCGAAGTGCTGCACCGCCTCACCCGATCCCCGCAAACCATCGACCGCTCCGCCTTGCTCCGTGAACTGGTGGAGGCGGATCAATCTGTCGCACGGCTCGCTGTCGATGCCGCCACGACTCCAAAGGCCAAAGTGTGGCAGCAGCTTGTGCAAAGCGTGCGCACTTTCTCCACCGAAGCACGCGCCGCGCTCGATCAGGATGAGCCCATCTCCGAAGCGGTCATCACCAGTCTTTTCAGCAGGCATGATGAAGTCGTGGAACTCATCCACGATCTGCTGCGGGACAGTGCCGAACATCTCCGCACCGCCGATGAGCAGATCGAGAGGCAGTCTCGCGACTTTGCAGACGAATCCGCCCTGCTGCTCGGCTCCTCGCTGATCCTCGCCGGGTTCTGCGCCATCGGCACCATCCTCTTCGTTCGGCACAGCATCCGCCGCATCGAGTGGCAGACGGATGAGATCAACCGCGTCTCCTGGCACATGTTGCAAACCCAGGAGGAAACCGCGCGCCGCTTCTCCCATGAACTGCATGATGAACTCGGCCAGTCACTCGCCGCCGTGCGTGCGAATCTGACTTCCAAAAGCCAGGATGATCAACTCGAACGCCGAGCCGACTGTGTCCAGCTCGTGGATGAAGCCATCGCGAATGTGCGCGAGCTTTCCCAGCTTCTGCGTCCCGTGATTCTTGATGACTTCGGGCTCGATGCCGGTCTGCGCTGGCTCACCGAAAAGTTCGGCCAGCGAATGCGCATCAAACTCGAATACGAATCCTGCCTCGCCGGGCGTCTGCAAAGCGAGACGGAGACCCACCTCTTCCGCATCGCTCAGGAAGCGCTGACAAACATCGCCCGTCACTCCCAGGCCACCAAAGTCGTCATCCACCTCGAAGCCGAAGCTGCCATCGTCAGACTCAGCATCTGCGACAACGGCTGTGGTTTAGCTCCTGACCGTCAGGAATCCCCCACCAGCCTCGGTCTCATCGGCATGAGGGCTCGTGCGCGGGAATGTGGCGGCACTCTCGATCTCCAGACCGTGCAGCCCAATGGTCTGCGCATCGTCGTGGAAGTGCCGCTACGGCTGGTCGAACCGGAGGCTTGATCACTTGCCGAAGGGCCAGTTCGACATCAGCCAGATGCTGGCCGTGTGGTTGGCTTCCCATTTATCGCCACCACGCCGCTGGACCGTCTGCTCCATGTAGCCGACTTCCAATCTTGTCGTTGGGGTCAGTTTGCGGCCTATGCCAATGAAGGCGCGGTTTTGATCGAAGTGATTCTTTGCGATGTTGCCGCCGAAGTTCAGGAAGACCTCGTTCCAAAGGGCGAGATAGGTCTTCTTGTCCTCGGTCAGAGGAATGCTGGTGCGCAGCATGTAGCGGAAGCGGTTTTCGCCGCGCCAGTTGGTGGTGTTCCCCGCCTTGTCCTGCTCCTCAATCCAGCGCTGCTCCAAACGCAGGCGATGCTGCCACTCCAAGCCCAGGAGATTCATTTTATAAACCACCTGCTCCCAAGCACGATGCTCATCAAACTCATGGGCGGCAGGCAGCTCCCCATACGGATAGGTCTTCACATAACCATAGCCCGCGCTCACGGTGACGGTAGGGCTGATGGTGTAGTTGATTCCAGGCCGGATGAGGAGCTGCTGCCATTCATCTCCCCAGTCTTCCCGACGATTTTGTATCTCGAGATGCAGTCCCCAGGGCGAATTGAAAAGCGGATGATCGCCGACGTAGTTCAGCCAGAGGTTGTAGTTGTCGGCATGCTGATCGGCAGCCTTGGCACAGGACAGCATGGAGACAGCAGCGAGGAGGATGGTGAAAAACTTGCTCATCGGTAGAGGTGAATGGATACGCATCATGCCAGCCTGATACTCATGTCTCCATCCCCTATTCAGGCTCTTTTTCCCGACGAGTGCGGAGAAGTAAGGAAGGATCAATCGAAGGAGAACATCTCGCCCACAGGCAGAGGAGATCCACGATCTTCTCCAGGTTTCCAGCGCATGGCTTGCTCACGCTCGATCCAGGCATCATTTTCCTTCGCCGAAACACGGTCGTTCTCCGGCAGCCATTCGGTGACTTCCGGGAGATCGAGTTCGAGGTAAGCAGGTGTCATAGGTGGACGAGATGACTGTATTGAGGGAACAAGTGTGTGCAGCCATACTTGGCAAAGAGCGCCTCCAGGCACGCTTTGTCAATCGCGTCAGGATTCAGTTTCAGGAGTTCCGCCACATCTCGACCATCTTTTTCCAGACGCTCCTCGTTACTTCTCATGGCATGCAATTTCAAGGCGATGAGGCTCGGGACACTCGGTACACGCAGGCTTACATGACCGACATCGAACATCTTGCTGCCTTCCATCAGCTTCTCGAAAGTCTCCGGCTTCACATACATGACGTCCACATCATCGGCCATCATGGATGGGTGCTTCCAGCGCGAGAAGATTGCTGTTTCAGCAGATTTTTCATAGCCTGCTTGTGCGAGAATTTGGCTGATCACTGGGATGTCATTCGTCGCCACCAGGAAATCGACATCCTTGGTAAAGCGCGCCAGCCCATGCGCTTCCAAGGACCGTCCTCCGATAAGGAAGAACCTCATCTCTCCACGCCTTTCGGCGCGCATTAATATTTCCGCGAGAGCTTGCATCGGGTGACACTATGAGCCCGAACATCTCGGACTCAAGGCAATCATCCTGATCAATGCGCCGCACCTTCCAGCGAGCGTTTGTCGAGGGTCTTGAGCGCCTGCATCTGCTTGATGGTACGTTCCATGCCTTCGTTGGAGCCGTCGAAGAACATGACGTTGCCCTTGCCGTGCTCGGAGATGTATTTCATGCCGTCGAGCCACATGGTGAAGAGCATGAAGCCGGGCGGCACGTCGCCAGCTTGCATGGTTTTCCCGGCGTTGGCGAGACCTTCGGCGACTTGCTCGCGGAAGCGGGCGTTTCCGGCACCTTTGAGTTCGGAGGCTTCTTTCTCGGCTTCGGCTTTGACGCGGATGGCGCGGGCTTCGGCTTCGGCGGCACGGGTTTTGATGAGGTATTGGGCCTGTGCTTCATTCTCAGCGGCCATCTTCATGTTGTTGCTGGAAACGACCTGCGACATGGAGCGCATGATGG
>CAYMHJ010000162.1:0-14066 GCA_964390165.1 uncultured Prosthecobacter sp.
TTTGGCGGTGGCATCTGATGCGACTCGATCTTTTCATACACCGAGCGCCAGATCGTGCGATCACGCATCACTGCCGACTCATCCGCGAAGCCGGACAAATCGAGGCCGCCCTTCTTCACATCGCTGTCGTGGCAGTCGAGGCAGTGCGTATCGATAAATGCGCGAAAATCCGCCGCCAAAGCGGTACCAGTCAGCAAAACGATCACCAGGGTCGGAAGTCTCATGCCTCACAGCAACGCGGCGCGGCAAATAATCCTGACGCCCTGCCTGACTTCTGTGCTTCGAAGGCTGAATCAGACGCCAGCCCAGCGCCAGCAAGCAGGAAATACACACAGAACATCTTTTTCATGGCGTGAAGAACGAAACCGCCGTGCGCGTGCTTTCAGCATCGCAGGAGGTTCGACTGGCAGTTGGGAGCACTCTACGGTGAGCCTTGCGTGCTATCCTCCAGCTTTGCTTTGAAGCGCTTCTTCCTCCCGCAGTTTCAGATACGATCCCGTCATGAGCCGGTCTTCGCGGCCTTCGCCGGCTTTGATGATGATGGCGGATTGTTTAAGCAGGTTTTTTTCGAGACCGTTGATGCCGTAACAACGTGTCTGGCAGATGCCGCAGCCGACGCATTTGTCAGTAAGGACGACGGGGGCGAGATGGCCGGTGCCTTCGATAGGCTGGCCGGCGGCATCGACCTCGGTGTGGACCTGGACGAACTCGATGGCGTGATAACCAGCGGCGTGGCATTCATCGACGCAGAGTTGGCAGGCTTCGCGATTGGCGTGTGGGAGACAGGTGTGTTGATCGACGATGGCGAGGCCCATGCGCGCGACTTTTTTCTCGGCGAGCGGCAGTGCGCGAATGGCACCCGTCGGGCAAACTTGGCCGCAGGCATTGCAGCTTGATTCACAGCCTGCCCAGTCGGCTTTCACCATCGGTGCCCACAGTCCTTCGAGACCTTGCTCGAAGCCCTCGGCTTGCAGGACGTTGTTCGGGCAGGCTTTGAAGCACTCACCACAGCGGATGCACATATCGAGGAAGGCAGGTTCGGGCACGCTGCCGGGTGGACGCACAGGGCGGAAGGAATTCGGGGCATCGAGGTTGGCGCCCCACAGTTTGGTCGTCGCTGCGATGGCACCACCACCTGCCACGCCGATGCCTGAGCCAGTGACAAGCGACATGAAGCCGCGACGACCGAGCGCGGTTTCGCCAGTGGGCGGATCGTTATCCTTCTTGAGGTCCATGACGTTCCAGCGCTCGACAAACTTGATCGACTGTGTCGGACAAACGCCACCGCAAGTTTGGCAGAGCGTGCAATCCGTGACGCGCGTGGTGAAGTCGGGCTTGATCGCATCGAAGGGGCAGATCTGGACGCACTTGTTGCAGTTGATGCAGCTTGATTCGACCTTGCGCTCGCTGACGCGGAACAAGTTTCCCACGGAGAACAGCGCACCACTCGGGCAGACGTATTTGCACCAGAAGCGCGGCTTTAGCAGGCCAAGCGCAAGCACACCGAAGAACAGCAGGATCGACACGACATGACCGGCATTCATCGCGGGCACGAGATGCCATTCGCGCGCGAATCCGCTCTGCAATGGCTCGCCGATGAACAACATGCCGCGTGTGATCACGGGAATGGCGGCGACGTAGCCGGAGATGAGCACGCCGCAGAATGCCGCGATGAGCACCGTGAGCAGGAGGTAGTATTTGATGTGAACCCACCAGCCGTCTTTGGCGACGCGGAAGCGTGTGACGCGCTTGCCGATGGCCCAGTCAAACATATCGATCAATGTGCCGAGTGGGCAAAGGTAGCCGCAGAAGCCGCGTGGGATGAGCACACAAACCGCGAGGATGATGCCCGCGCAGACGAGCGACCATACCCAGCTCCGCGCGGCGATGGCGGTAGAGAGGCTGACGAGCGGATCTATGACGAGGAAGCTCTCCGCTGCCACGATCTCCTTTCGTGCGAGGTCATCCGTGTAATGCGACGGCCACTTGTCAGGCTCCGTTTCATGCAAAGCCCAAGATCCTGCGCCGAAGAGTACACGGTCGATCTGCTCCGCCGTCAGCGGCAGGACGGGTGCAAGCCTCACGCGATTTCCTTCGATGGCGGTGATGTTGAAGTGACCTGTAGCGATGCCTTGATCGACGAGGAAGCGCTGCTGGCCAACACGCAGCTCTTTGGCAGCGCTGTCATGCTCCAGGCTCAGCCCGCCGCTGGTCTGCTCAAACTCGGCGAGCCGCCAGCCTTCTTGGATGGTGCCAGCAGCCTGAGGCTTGGCGTGGTAGGGCCAGCAGACATAAAAGAAGAGCCAGGTGAAGAGCAGGAAGCAAAGCGTCTGCACGACTCTGCGAACAGGGGCGGCGAGCATCGTGGGGCCGATGCGGCGCAGCAGCTTGCGCACTGTCGTGGCGATGCTTTTGGGCTGGGGCTTGCTCGACGTGCGCTGAAAGGGCAGGAAGTGATCCAGCCGATACACGCTGTGTTTGCGCTGGCCGGGTTCGTTCATTTCACGCCCTCGGCGAGTGCTTTGGCGGTGGCGTTGATGATGGCGACACCGGTGATGGTGGCGCGGCTGGTGGCATCCACGCCTTTGACGCCCTGCTTGGCGATGATCTGCTCTGGCACATCACGCATGGAGGAGTAATACTGCTTCTCCTTGTGCTGCGTGACCTTTACTGACTCGATGTGTTTTGACTTCACCTTCACGGCCACCTGCACATCGCCTTCGTAGCCGAGAGCGCTGGAGGTGTAAGTGCCGTCTGCCACCTTGGTGATGTCTAAAAGTTCGAACAGCTTGATGGCTTCAAGACTGGCCTGCGCCCGACTGATCAAGCGCTGGAAGCGGTTCTTGTTTTTCGGATCCACCGGCTCATCCAACACCATTTGGTAATAGGCGATGGCTTCCTCATATCGCCCGGCCAGACGACAGGCATCGCCGCCCAGCAGATAGGCTTCTTGGGGTGCACTGTCACCATCGGCAAAGGCATCCGCGTATTCCACCGCCTTATCCGTCTCGCCCATGTCACCCATGAGTTTGATGGTGTTGAGGTAGAAGCTTTCGCCATCCAGCAAGTCGAGCGCCATCTGCTTGCTGCCCAGACGCCAGTAGCATTCGGCGAGCAGCACACTCTGCTGATCATCCTCAGTCACGCCGGCCTTCTGCCACCACCACGCAGCGCGTACGTAGTCCTGGAAGAAGCGGAAATACATGTTCGCGATCTCCTTGGTAATCCGCAGATGGATCACGGGATTGTCTTTGTTCAAGGTGAGCAGATGCTCCATGAGCTTCACTCCCTCACGCCAGCGGCTTTCATTGGGATTGACGATGTCCCAGTTGAACTGCCCGACATTCTTCTGGTTGTTCCACTGGCCCTTGGGCGGATCAGCCCAGGTGAGATCGAGAGTCTTCGGGTAGTTGAGCTTGGTGGACTTCAGCCAGTCTGGTGGTGTGGGGCCTTCTTTATCAAGCAATGCCTTCACCTCTTCGGGGGTGCGCGTGGTAACTGCCGCAGGTGCCACACTGCTGGCTGGAGCGCCGGCCTTCGGCGTCAGCACGGTGCGCTGTCCATTGACTGTCACAGCATGCACCTGGGCCTGCGGCAGCGTGCGCTGGATTGTCTGACCGCCGATCATCGCCTCGACAGTGACGGTCTTGGCGGCGGCATCGGTGGCAAGGACTTTGCCATCCACCTTGTTGCCATTCATGAGTTCGATGGTGTCCGCGCTGACCCAGCCAGCCAGCAATAACACCACGATGCCGATGCGAAGGAGTGAGGTCATGGCGGGATCAGGCGTTGAGTGGAAAATCCTCGGTGGCAGTGACTTGGCCATCCTTTGAAACGAGCAGCGCATCCGTGCCCGGCGTGCGTCTCACGAGGTCCATGCCGCGCTCGGCACCGAGCACAAACACCGCCGTCGAAAGCGCATCCGCCGCCATCGCCGTCGGCGCGACGATGGACACGCTGGCCAGCTCCGTGGGCGAATAACCCGTGTGTGGATCAAAGAGATGATGATGGGTAAAGTCATCGCTAAATCGTGTCTGGTAGTCTCCCGAAGTCGCGAGACAGCGGTCCTGCAGCTTTGCCATCGAGACAAAGGCATCGTCATGTCGTGGATGCTGGATGCCCACGGTGAAAGCCGCACCATCAGGCTTGCCACCGAGCGCATTCATCTCACCCGCATCAATCAACGCGTGAGCCACACCCGCGCGCCGCAACACGGCCATCGCTGCATCCGCTGCGAAACCTTGCGCGATGCCATTCAGCGTGATCGCCGTGCCTTCGCCGGTGAGTTGGAGGCGCGTTGGTGTGATTTTAAGCCGCTTCCAGTCCACCAAGGCACGCGCCTGAATCACATCCGTCTCACTTGGCAGGCGGTTATGCTTCTTCGCGTTGTGATACAGCTCCCACAGTGGCTGCACGGTGACATCGAAGACTCCGTCCGTTTCCTTCGCCATGGCCGTCGCATACTCCAGCACCATGACCAGATGCGGATGCGGATTGTCGAGCATCGCCTCCTGATTCAGTCTGCTGAGTTGGCTCTCCGGCCGGTAAATGCTCATCACATTCTCCACGATCTCGAGTTCCGCGAAAGCAGCATCAAGCGCTGCTTCTGCCGCTGCTTCATCGCGATGCCAGACGGACATGGTGATGGATGAACCCAGCGCGTGAAATGTGCGACGGAAGACCTGCCATGGCTGCTCTCGTGACCACAGCCAGCCTCCGGTGCCAAGTGCTGCGCAGGCCCCGGCTGTTCCCATAAGGAAGCGGCGGCGGTTTGGATGGGGTGTGTTTGAGTTCACGGTGGTTGTCACAACGTCTCCGGTCTATTCCGTCTTGCCCGTCGATGCAGGCTGGTGCTTCGGAAACTTCGCGAAGAGATCGTGCTTCGGCCAGATGCGGATGGAGTCGAGCAGGAGGTCGAGTTCTGGCTGAATGGAGCGGGAGAAAGCATCGGACCCGGGACTGGATCGGGCATTGAAGAGGACGATCCAATTCCTGCCATCAGGGCGCTTCATCATGAGCGTGGAAGTGCCGGGCAGTGATCCGCTGTGGGAGTAGGCTGTGCCTGCGGGCGTCTCGCGGCGGGCGAGGCCAGCCACATAGACGGACGCTTTCTGCTTGCCCTGAGCATCAAGCGCCGCGCCGCCTTCAGGCTTCGCCAGCATGAGGTCGAGTGTGCTGCGTTTCAGGAGCGTGCGATCACCATCGAAGCTCACGGCTAATCGCGCGAGATCCACGCAGGAGGCGATCCAGGCTCCGTGCGAGTCCATCGCTTCCAGATTCCAGCCGCCGTAGCAGGATGGGACCGTCATGCCGAGTGATCCGGCAAAGACGGACAGCCCACGAGATGGCGTGTAGTAGCGCACTTCACCTGGTTGGCGCAGCCCTGGCAAGGTGCGGCCCTGCGCGATGGTGCGTGCGCCGGTGGGATTCAAGATCTGCTGGCGTGAGAATGCCTCGTAACTTGTGCCGCTGAGCTTCTCGATGGCGCGGCCCAGCAGGCAGTAGCCGTAGTTCGAGTAGGCCTGCCGCGAGCCAGGGTCGAAGTCGAGCGGTTGAGCCATCATGTTGCGGATGATCGCCTCCTGATCGGCAGGTGGCAGCGCATTGAGCGACTTGGCAAAGTCCACATAGCGGAACATCGCGTCGAAGGACTTGTCGCGGTCCCAGCCGCCACTGTGCTGCAAGAGCTGGCGGATGGTGATCTGCGCAAGCCGTGGATCAATCTTTGCCTCTGCTTTCGGTGGATCGTAGTGGCCGAGCACCTCGAAGATCTTGTCATCAAGCGAGAGTTTTCCCTCTTCGATCAACCGGAAGATACCCACCGCCGTGATGGGCTTCGAGATTGAGGCGATACGAAACAAGCTCTCCGGTGTGACTTTCTCCCGCGCAGCGACATCGGCATAACCAAAACCCCGCGCATACACCAGCCGTCCGCCATCCGTCACGGCGACGGATGCACCCGGGACGCTATGCTTCCTGAGGAAGGCGGACAACAACGTGTCGATGCCCTGAAGCTCGCTGACGGGTTCACCCGAACTCACGGAGGCTGCCGCCAGCTCTCTGCGCCAGCCGGGTCCACGCAACACACGGCCCGGGCGTGCCTTCGTCTGCTTGCCGTCAGCCAGCACGAGCTGCCCGTTCACGATAACGTGCTTCATGCCCTCCGAGGCTTTGTCAGGGTGCGCGAAGTCTGCGTGATCAGTGAGCTTGGCATAATCAAAGACGATGACGTCTGCCGCCAGCCCTTCCGCGATGCGGCCACGATCACGCGCCATGACTTCATTCGCCCCAAGCGCCGAAGCCTGGGCGATCACGCGCTCCAGCGTCGTCATTTTGCCATCACGGACGTAACGCGAGAGCAGTCGAGGAAAGGAGCCGAAGGCCCGTGGATGTGAGGCGATGCCAGTGCCACCTGCCGGGCCGACATCGGTGCAGAAGGAAATAAAATCTTCGCCGATGAGACGGCGCTTGTTGTCCTCGCTCATTGTCTCCGGCATAACGAACGCGCCCGCGCCGACGAGATGGAAGAACAACTCCCACTCGTCGAGTTTCAGCGCCTTCGCCGCGCCTGCGAGACTTGATCCAGGCTCCACTTTGTGCCGCAGGCTGAAGCTCTTGCCGATGATAAGCTTGCTCCAGTCACGACCGATGTGCTTGTACCAATTCTCCCAGCCGCCGGTGTCGGACTCCATCTCGCTGCGGATGGTCTGACGCAGCTTTTCGTCATCCAGCCGCGTGCGGAAAGCCTCGCGCCCTTTTTCAAAATGGCTCGGATGCACCAGCGCCTCGATGCCGAGGCCGTTGTTGATGTAGGGATAGACATCGGCGGTCACTTCCATGCCCGCCGCACGCGCCGCGCGGATTTTGGTAACCGCACCATACATCTTCGACCAGTTGCCGCGCCCGGCGGTCTTTAGATGGAAGATATGCACGGGCGTGTGTCCCTTGCGCCCGATCTCGATGGCTTCGTCAATGGCCTCCAGCAGTTGGTCGCCTTCGTTGCGCATGTGGGTAAAGTAGCGCCCGCCAAACTCACCCGCCACGGCGGCCAGCGCGCCGATCTCATCCGTGTCGGCATACACAGCAGGCGGATAGATGAGGGAGGTCGAGACGCCGATTGCTCCAGCCTCCATCGCCTCGCGCACCATGGCTTTCATCGCCGTCAGTTCAGCCTCGGTCGGCTTGCGCCCCTCCTCACCCATTGCCAGCCGCCGCACCTGCGTGTGGCCGACGGTTTGAGCCACATTCACAGGTAGGCCGCTGAGTTCCAGAATGTGGAAATACTCCGCCATGGTGCGCCAGCCCTGACTCCGCGCAGCCTCCTCCGACAAGGGCGCACCCGAACTGCCTTCACCGGCGAGGATGGTGGTGATGCCCTGCGTGAGCAGATTGTAGCCCACCTCCGGCTTCTCGATCATCGGCGTGGCCGTCTGCCCCATCATGTCGATGAACCCCGGCGCTACAATGAGCCCTGCGGCATCGATCCGCTTCTTCGTCTCCGCGTCGCCGAGCCGCCCGATCTTCGCAATGCGTCCCTCTTTGATCCCCACATCCGCCACATACCACGGCGATCCTGTGCCATCGACGATGCGGCCATTCACGAGCACGATGTCGAAGGTCTCGGCGGCCTGCGCGAGCGAGGCAATGAGGCTGAGGATGATGAAGCGTTTCATGGCGGTGGGGGATTCAATCTGGGAAACGGGGGAGTGGATCACTCTCAATCTTCACCCGCAGCCCGGAAAGTGAATAGATCGGCATCGCGGAGCTGAAACTCCAGACGGATGATTTTGCCTTTGAGTTCATCGAGCGATTTGCCGTTCCATTTCACCTCATGGGCCACGCTGTCGCCGTTGAAATCAGGCATGTCTTGGTAATCGAAACCTGCGATGGGTTTGCGCTTCTCATCAGACACGCGCACTTTCATCTCACCTGCGTGCGCGTCGGCGTTCACGATCAAATCGCCGCCGGGCCAGTGAATCTGGCGCGTGCAGACCACACCGCCACCGTGGGGCCCATGCAGCGAGACGAAACCTTCCTTGCGCAGCTTCGCGAGGCCGATGCTGCCATCACGCTCGGGGATGCCGTGCGGGCCATCCCAACCCGCGTAGTAGAGCCACCATTCGTCGCCGACTTCGATCCAATCAGGACTGCCGAAGACCATGCCGTCGTCCCATGAGTCCGCAGGGCCGAGGTCGATGAGGCGAGGACGTGTAGGCAGGCGCTCGAAGGTGACGCCGTCGCGGCTCCAGGCGAGTTCGGTCCAGATGTCGCTGTTGAGTTTGAAGGACCACACGAAGCCGAAGGTGATGCCAGCGTGATAGCGCGCAGGCATGCCGTAGAAACGATTGAAGCCGCGCTCGAGATCTAGTTCGTCGGGGATCAGCACGCTCTGCGGCGAGGCTTCCCATTTGGTCCAGAGATCTTTGCCGGAGACACGCGAGATGCGGCGCGATTCACCAGTGTTGAGAATGCCTTCCTGACCTGCGAGATAGCGATCCTTCGCACGGCAGAACATCGCGTATTCGCCGCGCGTGGGATCGAAGATGATGCTGTTTACAGTGTCGCTGGAGATGTCGAGCACCTGTCGCTCGCCTTGTCCCAATGAATGCCGTCCTGCGAGCCGACGACGTGGATGCCGTTGTTGCCGCGCTTGGCACCCGAGGTGTGATATGCCATCACATAGCGGAAGCCGCGTCGCGCGGACTCGGGAAGTTCGAGAATTTGCTGGCCGCTGGCGCGGAAGTCGGCGCTGCCGCGCCAGACGATGTTGTTCGCCTTCGTGCCCTTCCATTCATACAGGCCGAGTTCGGGCCGCGTCCAGGCGAGGCCATCTTTCGATTCGGCATAAGCGATGCCGTAGGCGGACTTGTCGTCGTCCTCCTTGCCGCGCATATGTGTCTGATACCAAAGCTTGAAGGTCCCCGTGTCGGCATCGCGCACGACGGATGCGTAACCGCAGTCGCCGACGATCAATGGATTGCCCGCGTGCTTCTTCGGCGCATGAAACCTGCGCACCACCTCCTCGGTCTTCATCTTGAAGGACCAGCGGTTGTCCACGAGGTGGTCGTCGATGAAGAACTGCGGCGTGTGGCCAATCTCCATGGGCTCGGCGGGCGGGGTGACGGCGTGGGCCGAGTGATCTCCGCCAATGCACAGCCATGCAATCAGCGACAAACGAACGAAGGAGTTGGCTGGCATGGTTTGGCGGGAACTACAGCGATGATTTTTTGTCAAACCGCATGGCCTGCAGCCATTCAGACGCGCGAGCGGACCAACGTGTGACGGGCATCTCGGTGGGGCGCAGGCCATAGCCATGACCGCCATGCGTGTAGATGTGAGGTTTGATGGGGTCTTCCTTGGATCACGGCAACTGCCGTTGAGAAACATCGTGACTTTTTCCTCCAATTCACGGAGCGCGGCGGGCACTCGACGTTCCGCTGCGGAAGCCATCTGGGACAAAATCAGCAAACAAACGAGCGCGGACTGAATGCAGCGGGTGGCTTTCATGTGGGAAAGGTCAGTTGATTTGCAACTAACGTCCGCAGGCGTGATGTCTCGCATCTACCCGGTGCAAAGCGGTCAGTTTTTGGCCAGTTTCAGAGGGGCAAACTGATTCACCTCGGCCGTCAGCACCTTCTCCTTGGACAGGCGCTCCATAGAACTCGCGCCGTAGAAGCCGTCCACTCCCTGTCATCGATCCAGGGTGTATTGCGCATCGACTGGCGTGGCGATGGGGCCTCCGTGACAAAGCACGAGCACATCCGAGCGAGTGCTTTTGCAAGTATCCGCGATGGCCTGCACTTCACGCATGCAATCATCGAGCGTCTTCGCGGTCTCAGCCACGATGTTGCCTCCCGTGGTCAACCCCATGTGGGCGACGACGAAGTCCGCCCCGGCCTCCGTCATGCACCGCGCTTCGTCAGTGTTGGAGACATAAGGTGTGGTGAGCATGTCCACCTCGCGCGCTTCGGAGATGGTTTCGACCTCCAGTTGATAGCTCATGCCCGTCTCTTCGATGTTCGCGCGGAAGGTGCCATCGATGAGGCCCACGGTGGGGAAGCTCAGAATGCCCGCGAAGTCGAGCGCCTGCACGAACTCGCGCAGGGCGAAGTCTTATTGCTGCGCCTTCTGCACGATACGAACGGCGAGGTCTTCATCGGTGGAGTCGAAGTGTTTGCCGAGGGCGTATTCGATGAGGGTTTCGGTGAAGCTTCGGACGAAGTCGTCGGATTTCGCAGTGATGAGGTCGCGCAGCCCGAAGTGTTTTTTGAAGGCGGGGCCGTTGTGGAAGGCTGCGGCGAGGTCGATGGGATCAATCTTGTGGTGGCAGTTCGCGCACTGCAGTTCCTCCTGATGAGCGAGGATACGTTCGCGCGCAGTGAGAAGTTTGCCATCCAGTCGCGCTAGCTGCGGCACATTCATTGCGAGGATGGCGGCCTTGCCGAGCAAGCCACCGCGCGGGGAATCGGCGGTCGGCGTGGCTTTGCGGAACGCATCGGCCGTGACGCCGTCGAGGCAATAGTAATCGGCGAGCAGGCCGTTAATGACGACGAAGTCGGAGTTCAGCAGGCGGCTCAGGCTCAAGTTTTCACGCAGCAGGGTGGCGAGCGTTTGATGCACTTCCTGGCGTGCGGCAGCCTTCGCGCTTTCGTCAAAGGCGCGGTGCAGACGGAAGTCGAACTGGAAAAAGTCTAGCCTGTCACCTTCGCATCGGGATACCACGCCTCTTCCGTCACGCCCCAGCCAAAACCGATGAAAACCATGTGCTTTCACCGCGCCACAGCGGGAGCGGCGGAAGCGAATCGGCGAAAGCTGATGGACTCCAGCGCAGGCGGCGCGATGACCGTGCCTGCGCTGCCGAGGAAGTGGCGGCGGCTGAGTGATGGCGTTTTCATAGCTGCGTGAGGTGAAAACGTCGTCACCGCATCCTCACTTGCCTTTCTTCTTCGTCTCCGCCTCGCGCAGGCGCTGAACTTTGGATTTGGAGCCTGCGGCGAGGTTCACCTGGGTGCTGCGCAGATGGGTGAGCAGTTTTTGGCGCATGAGATTCAGCGTGGCTTCATGCCCGGAGGATTCAGCGAGGTTCGTCTGCTCCAGGGGATCGGTTTCGAGGTCATAGAGAAACTCTTCCTCCTCATCGGCCCAGTATTTGTAGCGCTCGTCGCGGGCCATGATACGCAGCGGCGCTCTGTTGCCGATCTCGCTGATGGCGATGGGGCGGATGCGCTCACTCTCGCCGCGAGCGATAGGCATAAGCGACTTGGCGAAGCGGTCGGGTGTGATCTCGCCGCCGATGGCTTCGACGACGGTGGGATACACGTCCATCATCTGCACGGGTGCCTTGCTGCGGCCGGTTTTCACATGGCCGGGCCAGCGCAGCACAAGCGGCACTCTCACGGACTCCTCATAAAAACGGCCCTTGGTGAGGTAGCCGTGTCCGCCCATCATTTCGCCATGATCGGCGGTGAAGGCGAAGAAGGCGCTGTCCCAGGTGCCGCGCTCGCGCATAGCCTCGACCAGTCGCGCGACGCAGTCGTCCACGAGCGCGATCTTGCCGAGGTAGTTCGCGAGCATGAGCTTCGTCTTTTCATGGTTGAGCGCCCTGCCTTCACGCAGATAACTCGGCGGCACATTCGCGGGCAGCGTGAGCTTTTCAGGATCAAACATCGTGGCGTAATCGCCGGGCGCGTCGAGTGGCGGATGTGGGGAGTGCAGGCTGACGACGAGGCACAGCGGCTTGTCCTTCGGCTGCTGACGGATAATGTCCACCGCGAGGCCAGTGGTGAAGACATCGTGGTAATCCTCGACAGGTGCCTTGCTGGGCGTTGGTGCGAATTCGCCGCTTAAATAACGCGCGTGCAGGTCTGCGGCGACGACGTCGAGGAGGCCGCGCTGGCGCAGATGCTCGGTGTAGAGGCCGCGTCCGCGATTCGAGTCCGGCGGGCCGGAGATGTCCGCGGTGTGGTCAATGCCGAGCGCTTTGAAGAAAGCGCCGCTGTTTTTGAACTGCTCCTGCCAGGCGGGACCGGTGGTCCAGTGCGTCTTGCCGATGTGTGCGGTGGTGTGCCCGGCGCGTTGAATGTCCTGATACATCGTGGCGTGCTCGGGCAGGACGTAAAAGCTGTTGGCATTCCCCCACAAACCGTGACCTGCATTGTGCGGATAGAGGCCGGTGATCAGCGACAGACGGGCCGGCATGCACACGGGCGAAGTGGCGTAGCAGGCATCGAAGATCATGCCTTCGGCGGCGATCTTGTCGAGGTGCGGCGTGCGCACCTCTCCGTTGTCCCAGCTCAGATAGCGCGGGCTCCATTGATCCGTGAGGAGTATGAG
Source organism: uncultured Prosthecobacter sp. (assembly GCA_964390165.1). Taxonomy (GTDB): domain Bacteria; phylum Verrucomicrobiota; class Verrucomicrobiia; order Verrucomicrobiales; family Verrucomicrobiaceae; genus Prosthecobacter. The sequence goes on from CAYMHJ010000162.1 coordinate 12,334, forward strand.
CACATCGGGCTTTTCAGCGGCTGGGGCGGGGCAGCAGATGAGGGCGAAGGCAAATAAGATGAGCGCATATGATTTCATGTCCGGGCAAGGTGGATGGGTTATGGGTCGAGGTCCGCTTTCTTGCCTTTTCCAGTCCCCCGATGCGTGGGCAGACGATTTTTCGGCAGTAAGAGCAGGCGAAGCTCGGCGATGAGAGCCTCATGCCCGGTCTCGGCTGCGAGATTCCTCACCTGCCTGGGGTCTGCCTGATCATCGTAGAGCTGCAGGGAACCATCCGGCCATTCGATGAAGGCGTGGCGCTCTGTGTACACGCTGCGTCCGAGCTCGAACTGCTCATCCCTCTTCTCGCCACGCATGACCACGGCGCGCACGGGATGGTTCCACGGCGTCGCGGGATCGCGGAGCAGAGGCGCGAGGCTGCGGCCTTCGAGTCCCGCTGGGGTGGGCAGTCCGCAGAGCTCGGTCAGGCTGGGATACAGGTCCACGAGGCTCACCGGACGCGCGCATGGCTGCCGCGCCATGCCCGGAGCGCTGATGATGAGGGGCAGGCGCTCAGATTCGTCCATGAGGCTCATCTTGCTCCAGAAGCCGCCGTGCTCGCCGAGATGGTAACCGTTGTCACTGAGGAAGACCACGACGGTGTTTCGCCAGAGATCGAGACGGTCCATGGCCTCCATCAGCACGCCGACCTGCGCATCCATGAAGCTGACGCAGGCATAGTAGGACTGGAGGTAGTTGAGCCTGGCCTTGTCGGTCATGTCCGGTTCATAACCGGGAGGGAGGGCGATCTTTGGAATGTCGATTTCAGTCGAGGCGGTCGGGAGGGTGAGCTGATCATGCGGATACAGATCGAAGTATTTCTGCGGCACGACCCTGGGTGCGTGGGGCCTGTGAAAACCAGCGGCGATGAAGAAGGGCTCATCGCGATGCTCTTCGAGAAGGCTGGCGGCGCGTCTCGCCGTCATGCCGTCGGGCTGCGCCTCGTCAGGGGCTTGTTTCAATGCCTGCCAGTCGCCATCGAAGCCGCTGGCAGGATTGTGCTGGGGATCGTACACAACGTCCCATTGGATGGCGTTCAGGTGCTGCGGGGTGTGGGTGATCTTACCGATGCCGGCGGTGAAGTAGCCCTGTGCCTTGAAGTGCTCCGGGAGGAACTGGAAATCGGGACCGAGTGCCACGCGCGGACTCACGCCATTGCTGATGACCTCGGTCGTCTGCGGATGACGACCGCTGAGAAACGAGGTGCGCGAGGCGTTGCACACCGGGTAGTTGCAGTAGGCGCGGTCAAAGCGCACGCCCACCCCCGCCAGACGGTCGAGGTGCGGTGTCTTCACCAAGGGATGACCATAACAGCCGAGGGACGTGTTGAGATCATCTGAGATGATGAAGAGCACGTTCAACTTCGGACCGTCGGCGACTGCTGAGTGCGCCAGGACGACAGACGAAAGGAAATGGATGACAAATTTCATATTGAGCGGGCCATTTTCATTTCTGGAGAGTCTTTGCGGGTGTTTTCGGGCACGGTCGAGAGCCGCACCCGCTCGACCGTTTCACGACTGATGGCCGGATGCCCGTTCAAGGCATGGCTGGCCATGCTGAGAAAGGCCTCGGCGGGGCAGAGTAGATGAATAAGGGTGATGAAGGAACACATGTCGCATGACCTGGATTTCAAAACCCAGTGTTCGGAAACCAGCGGCTGAAGTGGTTTTCATCCAGTCGCGTGAGCGGAATCA
>CAYMHJ010000163.1:0-13855 GCA_964390165.1 uncultured Prosthecobacter sp.
GTTCCGGCCTGTCCGCCACCTTCAGCGCCTTTTTGCCATCGCCGACGAAACGCATCGCCGTGTTGTCCTTGGGCAATGCGGGATAGCTCGGCGCACGCGGGCCGGGTTCCATGGCGTCGTCAAAGTGCCATTGCAGGATAGGCGCCAGCTTGGCGGTGTCCGCGACATCATTGCCACCGCTGTCATTTTGAGCGGCGGCAGGGAGAAGAAAAAGTACGAAGAGTCCGAATGAGACTCGATGGGTGGTCATGCCACTATGAACGCGCATCAAAGCGCGTTTTCAGCATTCCGAGTAACCACTTTCGTTAGGGGCAAATCAGGCCATGAAGCCAATTGGGGCTGAGGCGCTGCCGGGACTGTAGAACTCGCCGATATTCGGGAATACGAGCGGCAGGTCTGTGGGGGAGACGCCGAGCCAGAGGGCGAGCTCGGCGAAGAACTCGTCGCAGCTCGTGGTGGGGATGAGGCGGCCGCTGCCGAGGTCGAGCGGGTTGAGCTCGCTGCCGACGGAGGGATTGAGCGCGAGGCTGGGATACTGGCCGTAGATCTTTTTACCGTTCACGCTGCCGCCGACGACGAGTTGATTGCCACCCCAGGCATGGTCGCTGCCCTGGCCGTTGCTGGTGAGGGTGCGGCCAAAGTCGGAGGCGGTGAAGAGGGTGACGTTGTTTTGCAATCCCATGGCGGTCAGGGAGCTGAAGAAGGCGCCGATGGCGGCGCTGACTACAGGAAGCATGCTGGCCTGATAACCGAGCACGCCACTGTGATGATCCCAGCCGCCGAAGTTGATGAAGAAGGTCTGGCGCTTCGCCCCGAGCGCGGCGTGAGCGTGGCCCTGGATGGCTTTGGCGATCATCTGGAGACGAGAGCCGACGTAGGTGCTGGGGAATGTCACGCCGCCTGGCAGTGCCGCTGAGGTGGCGGTGGTGAAGGCGTTGTAGGCATCGAGCGCTGCTTTCTTCCTTGTATTGAAGGTCTGCATGAGGACGTTCGAGTATTGCTGCGCTAGCTGGCTGTCCACGCCCTGGCTGAATGCCTGACTGTTCGTGTCAAACTGCTGCCAGCCGAACTCATAGTTTTCCAAAGCGACGGCTCCACCCGTGGTGATGGCGTACTCGGCGACGTCGTTGCCGGTCTGCCAGGTGTTGCTGCCATCCAGCGAGATGTTCATGGGCACGGCCTGGTTTGCATTGAGTTCCTGGAGCAGGTCGGCGACACGTCCCGCCCAGCCGATGCCGGAGCGCTGATGCGGGAGGCTGGTCTGCCATTGCTCGATCTGGTCGGAGTGGGAAAAGAGACCGAGAGGGAGCTGCTTGGCGAGGGTGTTCACCTGGGTGCGGTTTTGCACGCGCTCGATGAGCGTGCCGACATTGGCGATGAAGGCGGCATCGCCTGCTTCAAACAAACTTGCAACGGCGGGCATGCCGGAGTGGACGGCAAAGTCGGGTAGGCCGGTGGGGTGGATGTCGATGAGCGATGCGGGGGCGAGGGCGAGATTCGAGCGCGTGTTTTGATACTCGGCATACGCGGAGGCCTCGCGTGGGACGAGCATGTTGAAGCTGTCGTTGCCGCCGGAGAGGAAGAGACAGACAAGCGCGCGGTACTCGCTATTCGCCGGCGCAGTGACTGCGGAGAGCTTTTCCGTGATGGAGAGATTCAGCAGCGTGTTTAGCACAGGAATGGAGCTGACGGCGGCGCAGCTTGCCTGGCCGAGGAACTGACGGCGCGTGGGGGAGAAGGAGGTGATCATGGCGTGGAGCTAGGGCGGTTCACCGCATCACATTAAATTCGGCGGAGGTGACGATGAGGGTGATGAGCAGGCGGAGGCGCTGGCGGTGCCATTCCCAACTGGTGTTCGGCGGCTTGATGCGGTCGATGGACTCGCGGATGGTTTGGAAGAGACGCGGGCTCATGGTGCCGCCGAGCAGGCTCATGTCGAGACGTCGGATGAGGGGATCGCTGTCCATGAGATTGGCGACGCTGGGCGTATCCTGATTAATGAAGTCGGCAGGAATGATCCGTCCGAGATCGGTGTCGAGATTTAGCCGCACGACATAGGCGGCTGTGCCATTGCCCCAGCGATGCATGCTGTTGTCGCCGATGGCGTTGAAGAAATAGTTCGCGCCGGTGATGGCGGAGCTGGCATTGAGGATCTGGAACTCGGGGGCGACGAGTCCCATCTGCGTGACCGGGCCGGGCGGGCTGTGGCCGGGGAGGAAGAAGTTGAAGACGCTGGGCGAGTTCATCGGGTCCTGGAGGTGATCGAGGTTGAACTGGTCCAGCGGATAGTGGCCGGAGGTGGATGCTGCGTTGTAGGCACGGAGAAGATTGACGACGCGGAGGAAAGGCTCGCGAAGTTTGCCAAAGGTGGGTGAGTCCATCATCGCGGGATCACGCGCCTCGGGGTCCATGAGAATGGCCTTGATGAAGGCTTTCATGTCACCTCGCGGGCCGACGGGGTTGGTGCCGTTGAAGGCGGCTGCCACACGCCCGATATATTCATGGCTGGGGTTCGAGGTGACGAAGCGTTGAATCATTAGCTTGCCGATGAACGGGCCGACGTTCGGGTGATTGAAGAGATTCGTGATGGCATCGTTGATGTCCGCCGCACCTGCGGTGCCGGCACTGCCTGCGCTGGGTGTGCGGGCTGGAAGCACCAGTCCGCCGAGCAACGTCTTCGGGTCGCAGTCGTGGTAAGCGTCGTAGATCTTCATTGGCTGGAGACGGTCGCCATTGATGAGGTTGTTGGGGTTAAAGCCGGGGCTGTCTCCCCAGGTCAGGCCGGTGAAGACGCGGGCGAGTTCGGTGATGTCCGCGTTTGAATAGGTGGGAATGGGCTGCCCGGCATACGGGTGGCCAACGGGAAATGTCTTGCGCGTGCCATCCGTGTTCAGCTCCCACAGCCCGATGGTAAAGAGCTGCATGATCTCGCGGGCGAAGTTTTCGTCCGGGTGAATCTTCAGTGCTGGGTTGGCTTTTTGGTTGCCGAGATGACTGAGGTAAACGCCCATCACGGGGTGCATGGCCACCTTCTTCAAGATGTCGAGATAGTTGCCAAAGGCGTGCTCCTCAAAGATGTCGTAGTAGTTCGCCATGCCGCTCTGATCCACGGCCAGCGTCTCGGGACGGTCGGAGGTGACGAGGATCTCACTCAGCGCGAAGGCCACACGTTGACGCAGAGAATCGGGGAGCTGCTCAGCCACATCATCGGGGCGCAGCTTCGGTGATCCCATCGCCCGCCGCCACCAGGAGTGCTGCTTGTAGTTGCCGTAAAGTTGCATGGCATTCGCATACTGTGCCGCCCAGTCTGTGTAAGGCTGGATGTAGCCGATGGGGCGGGTGAATTGATCTTCGATCCATGCCTCAAGGCCCATGCCCATGAGTTCCTCGACGTTTTCGGGGATGTCGTCGCCATCCGCATCGCTATCCTGATCTGGACCAAAGGCGGCCTGAATGAGGAAGCGTGCGGCTTCTTTGGCGGAGGGCAGGGAAGAAGAATCGCCAAGCGTGGCTGTGGCGCTGGTAGTGCTGCCGACTGAATAGCCGGTGCCGGTGGTGACAGTGACGGTGATGTTTTCGCTGCCCTCGACATTCGTGTCATTGATCGGAGACAGCTCCACCCAGGACTCACGCGCTCCGAAAGGAAGATAGACCTGCGTGCCTGCATTGCTGGTGGTGTAGTCGCTGTCGCGTATGGCGCTGCCGGTGAAGGTGACATTGATCCAGAGCGGCTTCAGCCCGCCATTGCGTCGGATGGCAATGACGCCTTTGTCCGGCCAGTCCTCACGCATGTCGCCATCGATCAAACCGACGGTGATGGTGCTGGCGGCATTGAGCGTGCTTTGTACACGGGGGAGATCAGCGGCGCTGTCGTTGCGGTCCGTGCGGTCGAGGAAGGGATTGAAGCCGATCTTGATCTCTTCCCAGTTCGTTAGCCCGTCGGCATCGCTATCGACATCGAGTGCGTCGAGTTTGAAGAACCAGCGGCTCTGGCCGTTTGTGGCGAGGGATTCGACCAGGGCCGAACCATCGCCCATCACCGTGCCTAGAAGGGTGAAGTTCGCCGGATTCAGATCCGGGCTGCCGTAGATACCGTAGCTCTTGCCGGCCTCGCTGGGCCAGATCATTTGGATCTCACCCGCTGTGACCGAGCTGAGTTCGGTTTTGGGAAAGGAGAGTGGATCGAGCGGGTTCGTCCCCGCGATGCTTTCGATGGCATTAGAGAAGCTGTCGCCATCCGCATCACTGAGCGCAGGCAGGTTCAGCGCGCCGTATTGGATCTCCCAGATATCGCTCTGCTGGTTCGAGTTAGCATCGAGGGCGGCGGCGGTGGATGAAATCACGAGCAGCGTGGCCAGAATGGGATGGATGGACATGGCGGGTGAAAATTCAGTAAGTATCGTGAGCATCTTGATCCTGGTGATGACTCATTCAGATCACCGCCGCTTCATTTTGCACGCTGCGCTGCAAAATGAAATAGCACTATGGTAGCACTTGCTTATCACGAGCAACTCGGCTCAACCATTCAGGAGCTGCTCTCAGGTGCCCTGATATTGCACCTCTTCAAACTGCTTGATTCCGCTGAATGAGTGACTGCCAAACCCTCGATCTATCAGCTCGGCGCAATGGAGTCCACCACCTCGGCGAGCAACTCCTCTGCCATCTCAGTGAGGTGGCAGCGTTCGGGGAAGCGGCCTTCCCTCACATCAGCGACATATTCGCTGAAAGCAGCGATACGCTCGTTTTGCAGGCGGCGGTTTTCCTCGGCGAAATCGCGGTAGGATTTCGCATGGCGCGGGATGCGCTCATCATAATCACCGAGAATGTCACAGGAAAAAAGAAACTGTGTGTCGCAACCTGTGCCGGAGCCGAGTGACATGAGAAGCATACTCGTTTGCTTGGAAAGCCAGCTCGCGAGGTTGTGCGGCACGATCTCAATCTCAGCAGCATAGGCACCAGCATTTTCGAGGTCCTTCATCTTGCGGTAGATGGCTTTTGCTTCATCGACCGTCTTGCCAAGGCTGCGGTAGCCTGTCCAGGTCACATGACGCGGCACCATGCCGATGTGGCCGACGACGGGGATGCCCTCCCGCGCCATGGCTTCGATGAGAAACGGGCTGCCGGAGCAATAGACGCTGCTGGCCCCCATTTCGAGAGCGCGGAAGCCGGTGCGGATGGCCTCCTCCTGCGTGGCCATGCCATGCGGCGTGGAGCCGGAAAGGAAGGCGGTGGGCGCAGCGGCGACGAGCAGCGGCAGACGCGCCTGCGCCTCTGGAGAGTCAAAACTGCAGCTCATCAGGTCGATCCCGGCGGTCTCGGCAGCGGCCGCCTCCTGCGGTGATTTGACGTGGATGTGCGTGAGGCAGCGCTTGCCTTTGAGCTTACGGAGATCGTGGACGGTGTATTTTTTGCGTGGGCGGACCATGCGCTTTGTTAAGCTAAAAACAGGACGGAGTGCAATCACTGTTATTACTTCCAGCACACCGCCAAACCATCGTCCTCCATCAAGTTCGGCGGTCGGACAAGCGGTTCAATGGCAAATGTGGTCCAGACCTCGAGTTCCGATCACCGAATGGAAGCGCAACGGCACACGCTCAATGACAGGCGCACGAACCACAACCCTTCTTCAAACCCGAAAGCTTCCGTTCGATCTCCAGCGACGTTGGTGTGATCGCCAAACCGCCGAGCGAGGTGCAGCGGTGCTCACGCGGCATCATCTCGGACACATGCTTCGCGGCGTCGATGACTTCATCCAGCGGGATCAGCGGGTCATAGCCAGCCAGCGCCATGTTTGCGCAGGAGAGTGCATTGCTGGCCGCCATCACATTCTTGCCAAGGCACGGTGCCTCGACACGGTTTGCGATAGGATCGCAAATCAGCCCTAGCATGCTCTGAAACGCCATCGAGGCCGCTGCGATGGCTTGATCCCGTGTTCCGCTAGCGAGCGTGACAAGTGCCGCAGCAGCCATGCTGGCCGCTGAACCGCCCTCAGCCTGACAACCGCCAACTTCTGCGGCAAAGGTCCAGCGCGTGGCGATGAAGACGCCGATCAATCCGGCTGCAAGCATCGCCTTCGCCATTTCTTCTTCGTCTTTGCCCATCGACTCCGCCATGGCAATCACCGCGCCTGGCAAGGCTGCGCATGCACCCGCCGTCGGAGCGGCGACGATCACACCCATGCTGCTCTTCACCTCCATGATGGCGGTGACGTAAAGGATGATGCGATTCAGTGCCCCGCCTTCGAGCAACCGACCCGCGTTCATCATCTCGGCAAAACGTCCGCTCTGATGATGCAGCACGCGATCCTCATAACTCGTGCCCGCAATGCCGCCGGCGATGGATTTGCGCAGGATGCGCACAATGGCGATCATCTTATCGATAACTTCGCGCTCGCTGAAGTTGCCGCGAGCACGCTCGTATTCGATGGCGAGCTGCCAGAGTGGTGTGTTTTGGATTCCGTCGTGCTTCAGCATGTCCGCGCAGCTCGTGAAGGGCACGCACAAGTTTTTACGAGATGGAACAGGAAGGACTGGAGAGAACTGTTTGGTGGCAAGCGAAACGTCTGATCCGACGAATCGGTCTGATTTGACCTGAATGAGCTGCATATCGCCCAAATCGTGAACGATAACCTCATCGGCCTCGAATTTCGCCACAGCGCCCTTCGGTGCCCAAATCAGCGTCTCATGATACCCGCCGTCCATGTGCAGCTCCACACTGTCGATGCTGAGCACCTCCATCATCCCACCACCAGTCGAGATGGCGATGAGCGAGTGCGTTTCACGCGAGTTCTTCAAAGTGAGCCGGTAAGTGTTCGGATGCCGATCTCCGACATCGATGGTTTCGATGCGCAGCTTAATCCCGACCGCCGCCAGCGCCTTCGCCGACTCCGGAAGCCGCTCATCATCGGCCTCCCATCCGAGCAAGCCGCCGAAGAGGCCCATGTCGCTGCCCTGGCTCTCATGCGTCGTCGGCAGCGAACCCGAGCGATCAAACTCGACGAGCACCTCGCTGATTTCGCCCTCCATTAAATCCCGCGCCAGCCGTCCGATGCGCAGCGCCGCCGCACAATGCGAACTCGATGGCCCGCGCATCACGGGGCCGATCACGTCGTTGAAGATGGAGACGATGTTCATGAGCGGAGAAAATTCCTGAATGGGTGTCACTGACCCGGCACGATCCAAATGTTACGGAAGACGACGGGGTTGCCGTGGTTTTGTAAATGGATCGGTCCTTCGGGCGCTGAGAGCGGGGTGCTCATAGGGGCCGAGGTGGTGAAGTCCTTCGCGAGTTCGCGGTTCTCATGCACGACCACGCCGTTGAGCTTCACGGTGATGCGCGGCCATGTGGTGCGTTTGCCGGTTTCATCAAACTTCGCGTCGGTGAACTCGACATCGTAGGTCTGCCAGTCGAGCGGCGGCAGGCACATGTTCAGCCGCGGCTTCGAGATGGAGTAGATGCCGCCGCATTCGTTGTCGCGGCCATCGAGGCCGAAGGAATCGAGGATCTGCGTCTCCCAGCGTCCGCTGTGATACACGCCGCTGTTGCCGCGCTTCTGCCCGCGTGCGTGCGGCTTGTAAGGCGTGCGAAACTCCAGATGCAGCGTGTAGCTGCCGAAACGCTGCTTGGTGGTGCTGGCATTGGCCCAGAGCAGGCTGCTTTCCATTTTGGCATTTTCCCAGGCATCGGCGGAAGTGCCGTCAAACAGCACGACTGCTCCTGCAGGCGGTTTGGCGTTCAAGGTGGGGCTTTGGCGCTCGATGCGGGTGAGTGCATGCTGGGTGCCATCGGCCTTGGTGACGGCCAAACGTCCGTATTCGAGCTTGGCGGTCGTTTGGGTGGCTGCGTCGGCAAAGTGGTTGTTTTCGCTTTTGAGATGGAGGCGCGATTTGCCGGGTTCCCAGCCTGCACCGGGCAATCCGTCTTCGAGAAGATAGACATCGAACTTCCCGCCTCCGAGCGCGACGACCTGGGCGCCCATGGTTTCGTTGCGATACTCGCCTTGGATGGCGAAGTCGGGATCTTCACGCTGTGCGGTGGCGGGATCGGTCCACGTTTGGGCATCATCCGCCGCTGCAACAGCAAGCGATGATGCAATGAAGAGGCAAAACTGGATGCGTTTCATGCAGGTGATGGCTTCACAGACTCTCGCCGTAGCTCCAGCCTTCGCGGACGGGTTCTTTGATGAAGGCGTTGAGCTCGGGGTGGTTGGTGATGGTGGCGTTTTTGGCGTCCCACTCGATGCGAGTGTTGAAGCGCTGCGCCAGCACGCCGATCAGGATGATCTCGGTGAGCTTCGCGGAGTAGCTGAAGTTCGAGCCGGGCTCCGGGCCTTCGCCTTTGATGGCCCGCATCCATTCGCGAAACGGGCCGCCTGCGACTCGCGCGATGGTTTGTGAGGGCTTTTTGGCCTGCCAGGCCTCGCGCACAGCCTGATCGATGATCGCAGGAGGTCCGGCGTGCGTGCCGCAGCCGAGCATGCCCTTGGTGCCGACCATCCAGCAGGCGCGGCCGAGATGCGCGGCGTGCTCTGCGCCGAACTTTTCGATGCGGCCGACTTTTTTCCAATCCTGCGGCCCGTCGAACCAATCGAGCGTCACGGGGCCGCGTGGGCCTTTCGCGGCGAAGTGGAACTTGATGTGGCTTTTGGCGGTGATGACGCCTTGGAGCGAATCCTGACGCTCCACGCACTCGACGGCCGTCGGCGCATTGAGATCGAGCGCCCACACGGGTGTGTCGAGCGTGTGACAGCCCCAATCGGCGAGCATGCCATTGCCGAAGTCGTAAAACGTGCGCCAGCGCTGCGGGAGGTAGTCCGCGCAGTAGTCACGTTTCGCCGCGGGGCCGAGCCACAGGTCCCAATCGAGCCCCGCAGGCACAAGCGATGACGGCGGCGGCATCACGGATGGGTTCGCAAAATGCGGGCCGCCCATCTGCGGGCCGCCATTGTGGCAAAACACCTGCGCCACATCGCCGATGACGCCTGCACGCACCGCCTCCACCGAATCGCGGATGCCATCGCCTGCGTGGCCTTGATTGCCCATTTGCGTGACGACTTTGTAGCGTTCCCGCGCCTTCAGCAGCGTGCGGCATTGCCAGATGTTATGGGTGAGCGGCTTTTGCGTGTAAACGTGGATGCCGCGCTCCATCGCCGCGAGCGTTGCCGCAAAGTGCGTGTGATCCGGCGTGGAGACGACCACCGCGTCGATCTCCTTGTGCATCTTGTCGAGCATGACGCGGAAGTCCGTGAAGAAAGGCTGGTTCTTGCGCCACGCCTTCATGTTCTCCGCGCACTGGCGCTCATCCACATCGCAAAACGCCACCAGATTCTCCTCGCTGCATCCTTGGTTGTAAGGCTGCTGCGCAATCCAGCCGCCCGAGCCGATGAACGCGACGTTCAATTTGCCATTCGCAGATTTCCCCGGCTTGCCGATGGCGAAAGAAGGCAGCGCACTGGCTGCGGCGGTGTGGAGAAAGGTGCGGCGGTTCATGGATGAATGGAGCGAAGGTTTTCAGATGGGAAAATGTTGGGGTTCTCTTTTGATGGTTAATTCAGCGTGCTAGTCCAGCCATTGCCTCCGCCAAGCCTTTGCCGATGCCGCCGAGGATCTTGGCGGAGCCCAAGTAGTGGAATTCGGCGTTCGAGACGCCCTTTTCGAGGATCAGGCGCTCACGCTCGGTGAGTGACTCGCTGCGCATTTTCTCAACGAGGGCCCTTTCCTCCGCAGGCTTCAGTTTTTGCTTCTTCGCCTGCTCCTTGATCTCGCTCTCCTTCGCACGCGCGAGCTTCAACTCGCGATCCCAATACTTCTCGGTGCGAATCGCCACGACGTTGCCTTTGAACTCGGGCAACTCCGCCGGAGCCGCCATCGCATCACGGAAGTGGTCGTGTGTGGCTTTGTAGCGTTGCTCGCTGGGGCCATACTCGGAGGTTGGGCCGCCCACACCCATCACGCCGATGACAAAGGGCAGCTTCGGTGTGTTCAGGTCCTTGCGCACATCGCGGATGAAGTGAGCCATGGCGGTGCTGTAGGCATCGTAGCCGCCGGGCTTGTCGCGATTTGGATACGTGCCGCTGTCCACCATGTCGTTCCAGCCTTGAAACCAGGCGAAGCCAGCGAGTTCATACCCCTGCGCGGCATCATAGCCCGGCACTACCCGTTTGAGATCGCCGAGCACCTTCTTCACATGCTCGATCATGAGCCGGTAATAGACACCTGTGGCCGCCATCTTCTCCGCTTTGATCTTCTCGATGTCTTTCCCCTGCTTTTGGAACTGTGCGAGCTGCGTGTCATTGAAAACATAAGGCCCGGCGCTGGGAGGCCGAAAATCGGTATTCAGGCTCTTGCCACCCCACGACGTCTTGATGAGCAAAATGGGCGCGTCGGTGAGTTTCTCCATCGTGAGCCCAAAAGTGAACTCCGGGCCGATTTTCTCCTTCGTCGCGCCATAGCCGGCCGTGAGCTTGCCGGTCTGCTCGGTCGTGTCATCGCCCGCACAGCCGATCGACGAGATCCACACCCGCTCACAAGTCCTCGGCTTGCCATCCGCGCCGGTCATCAGGTCCAGCAGTGGCTTCGTGGCCGGGTCCATGTCGATGTGCTCGATGGTGGTGATCTTCGCGTGGCCCTGCATGTTTGACTGGCCTGCGAGGATGAAGACTTGCAGCGGTTTGGCGTGCAAATGCGCCGCCACGAGGAGTGAGGTGAGGAAAAGGTGTTTCATATCGAAAATCGACTTTTGCTTATCGGTTAGGGTTTCCGCTGGGCTGTTGAGTATCGGGTTTGCCTCGCACTGGCAAACGGGCACCAGTTTCACGAAGCCACCTTTCGAGCTTGGCGTCGAGCCGTTGGACGAGTGTGGGAGATTTGGTGGCGAGGTTTTTTGTTTCGCCGATGTCCCGACTGAGGTCGTAAAGTTCGAGATCGTTGTTGTCGTAGTAGCGGATGAGTTTGAGGCTGCCCTCACGGATGGCGCTGCCGAGTCGGTTCTTTTGGTGAAAAGCGTAGTTGGGGTAATGGAAAAAGAGGGTGTCGCGGCCGATGTCACCGGACTCCTTGAGCAGTGGCATCAAGCTCCTGCCATCGAGCGGATGATCCGGCGTGGGCGGCAGGCCCGCGGCTTCTAACAGTGTGGGATAACAATCCATGCTGATGACCGGAGTGTCACAAGTGGAGCCGGGGCGAACGTGGCCGGGCCAGCGCACGATCCAGGGCACGCGAATGCCGCCTTCGTAGAGCATGCCCTTGAGCCCGCGCAAGGGGCGGTTGTCACCGTTGTAGCCGCCGTTATCAGATTTGAAGAGGACCAAGGTGTTGTCGCGCAAGCCCTCCCCATCCAGCGCCGCCAGGAAGCGGCCAACCGCCGTGTCCATGGCCTCAATCATGGCGGCATAGATCGGGTCGTTGATGCTTTTGCGCTGCCGGTATTTGGCGATGAGCGCTTGGGGGGCCTGCATAGGATAGTGAACGTCGTAGGTCCACCAGTTCAAAAAGAACGGACCATCACGATGTCCGCGAACGAACTGGATGGCCTCGTCCGCGAGCCGCTCAGGCAGGTATTCGCCCGAGGGTCCATCCTTGAGCGCAGGATTGCGATAGGGGGAAAAATAGCTCGGCGGTCCGCCAAGACTGCAACCACCGGCGTTCATCGAGAATCCCTGGTGCTCAGGACGCAAGTCCGGCTCCGTGACACCGTCCTTCCCGGACTTTCTGACGTGCGAAAGATGCCATTTCCCAATGTGAGCCGTCGCGTAGCCGGCAGCGCGCAGTCGCTCCGCGATCGTGGTGAAGGAAAGGGGGAGATGGAGGTTTGTCAGAGGCTCGTGCAAATCTGTCCCCGGCAGGGCAAAGCCATCCGGATTCCCGGGTGCATGATTCGTGATGCCGAGTCGAGCGGGAGATTGACCAGTCATCATGGCGGCTCGCGTGGGAGTGCATACCGGGGCTGCCGCGTAGGCCTGGGTGAACTTCATACCTTCCTTCGCCAACTGATCCAGATGCGGAGTATCGACCTGGGTGTTGCCATAGCCATGCAGGTCTCGCCAGCCGAGATCATCAGCCATGATGATGACGATGTTGGGACGCGCGGTGGCATTGAAGGACGGCACAGCGACGGTCCAAACAACGATCAAGATTTGAGGCAGTAGTTTCAAGGTGTTCATGTTGGACAAGTGGGAGATCCTGCGGCGGTGTGGTTCATGGTTTACCCGCGGCTTTTCGATCACCGGGGCACCGGCTTGAGTTCCCTTGGCTTGAAAGAGCGCATCTCAGCGAGCTTGGCAGCATGCTCGGGCTTCATGGCGAGGTTGGTCCATTCGTGTGGATCGATTTCGAGGTCGTAGAGCTCTTCTTGGTCGCCTGCGTAGTGGATGTAGCGCCAGCGTTGCGTGCTGATGGCGTAGTTCTCCGGCTTGTCGAGATGCGTGAGAGCGGCGTGCGGCCATTCGGCCTGCGGGTTGCGCAGGAGCGGCACGAGGCTGCGGCTTTCGATGTCCGCTTTCGGCGGAAGGCCGCACAGATCGGTGAGCGTGCCGAACAGATCGACGAGGCTCACGGGGCGATCACACACGCTGCCGGGCGTGGTGCCTTCGGGCAAACCGGGTGCGCCTTTCGGCACGCGGATCATGAGCGGCACGCGGGCGCAGACACGCCAGCCGGTGAACTTTTGCCAATGCTCCTTCTCGCCGAGATGCCAGCCGTGATCGCTCCAGAGCACGACGATGGTGTTGTCGCGCTGCGGACTCTTTTCGAGCGCATCGAGCACGCGACCGAGCATCGCATCGGCGAAGTGAATCGATGCGAGATAGGCCTGGATGCCCTTCTTCCACTGCTCGTGCTTCTGAATGTGCGCAAAGTAGCGATTCCGCGCGAGTCGCTGGCCTGCGGGTGGCAAATCATCGACATCATCCGCCTTGTAGCCGGGCGGAAGCTGGATGCTTTCGAGCGGGAACGGCTCGAAATACTTCTTCGGCACAAACCACGGCTCATGCGGCCGGTAGATGCCGCAGGCGAGGAAGAAGGGCTTCTCATGCGGACGCTGCAATTGCTCGCCAATCCACTTCGTCACCGCCCAATCGCCGCCAAACTGCTCATCCGTGACATCCAGCGCGGCCCAGTCGGTTTCGACGTATTGCCAGTCGCCGGCACGCGGCAGGTTCACCGGCCGTTTCTCGGGATAAAACGTGTGCGGAAAGGGATTGTCCTTCGCTTTGGCCGGAAAGTAATCATCCCACGACGGAGGATCGATGATGTAATGCAGCATCTTGCCCGATCCCGCGCTCCAATAGCCCTGCTTCGAAAAATACCGCGGCAACAGCTCCGCCTCCGGCATCACTTCCCGCATCTTTTGCAGGTTATGATACAGCCCCGAGCGATGCGGCGGCCGCCCGCTGAAGATCGCCGTGCGAGACGGATTGCACGAAGTCGCCGCCGTGTAGGCATTCCGAAACAACACCCCGCTCGCCGCCAGCCGATCCAGATTCGGCGTCCTCGTCTGCGGATGCCCGCCGAGGCAGCCAATCCAGTCATTGAGATCATCCAGCGCGATGAAGAGCACGTTGGGCCTGCTCTCCGCCGCCAAAGCATGGCCGCAAAAGAGCGCAGAGATCGCAAAGAGACGAAGAAAAAGCTTCATGGACGACTGCGACCGGTGGTTTTCGATTGTTCGAGCAACGCCTGAAGCTCCTTCACGATCTGCGGCTTCTGGGAGTAAAGATTCGTCGTCTCGCCGGGATCGGTGGCGAGGTCGTAGAGTTGGGCGGGGGCTTCGGGATCGGTGTCGGGCAGGGCGAAGGGCTTGAATTCGCCTTTGTCGTAGTTGTTTCCGCCGGAGCCGCGGTGGGCGATGTATTTCCACT
>CAYMHJ010000164.1:0-13852 GCA_964390165.1 uncultured Prosthecobacter sp.
CCCACTTCATGACCCAGAGTTCGGTGAACTCTTTGCGCTGCGTGAGGCTGTCGATCAATGCCTCGCGCTTCTTTGGATTTTGATCGGCGAGGAAGGAGCGGATGTCGGCAGGGGGTGGATACATGCCGATGACGTCGATGTAGGCACGGCGGACATATTCTTCGTCGGTGCAGATGCCGCTGGGGAGGATGCGGAGCTTGTGCAGGTTTTCATCGACGTGCTGGTCGATGTAGTTGGTCTCGGCGAGCTTCGGACGCTCATACTTGAGCTTGTCAGGAATGACGAGGACCTGGGAGGTGACGCTGTAAACGTCAAACCGGGCGAGCACGAAGGCGACGCCGCGATCTCCACTGGTGACGAGGGCGTCTTTATTGATGGTGGCGGTCGGGTCGTTGTTCGACATGAAGAGCGCGAGGCTGGTCACATCACGGTCAGTGCCATCGGAGTAGGTGGCACGGACGGTGAACTGCTGGGTGTTGCCTGCGCCTTCGAGGACGATCTGTTTGGGGAAGACCTCGATGCCGGTGACCTTGGCGTAGCCGGGTTGGTCATTCTGAGCCCCGTTGCTGATCCACTCGAGGACGGTTTTGTTGTACTCGGATTCGGGAGTGTAGCATTGATTCCCGGAGTGAGGCACGGCGCCGATGGCTTTCTCCACGAGCGTGCTTTCTTCGGGGATGGCGAGGTTCACGCGGCGGCCCACCATCTCACGGGTGATGCGGGTGTAGTCACCATCGGGGTCCATGCCGAAGAGACTGAGGCGGAAGCCGTCCTTGCCGCGAGCTGCGCCGTGGCAGCCGCCCTGGTTACAACCACCGCGAAGCCAGACAGGCATGACATCCAAATGATAGGACACCGGGCGGTCTTTTTTACCATCCTTGATAGCGACTGCGGCCTTGACGGTCTGGCCGCCAATTTGGGCGATGACTTCGGTGCTCCCGGAGTCGGCGGCTGGCTTCAGAACATCGCCTTCGAGTTTGGCGATGCTGCTGTCAGCAACGCGGAGATTGGAGAAGCGGGTGACATCGCGAGTCGTGGCATCACTGAAGGTGGCCATGACGACCACGCGGTGGTAGTCACGCTGCGTTTCGAGGGTGTATTTGTCAGGGAAGATTTCAACCTTGGTCAGGGAGGGGAGCTTCTCATTCAGGGCGGCCAGGGCTTTCTGCTCGGCAGGTGATTTGTAGCGGAGGGCGAGCCCCTGAGGCCACTGGGCGCCTTCGGCGATCCAGCGCTTGAGCAGAGCGATCTCCTCAGCGGCGAGCGGGCCGCCTTTGGGAGGCATGATGTCGTCGTGATCTGCGGCGAGGATGACGCGTTTGATGAGGCTGCTTTCGTCAGGCTTGCCGGGCACAATCGCCGGACCACCTTCCCCGCCTTTGAGCATGGCGGCGGCGGTATCCATGAGGAGGTCACCCTTCACCTTGGAGGGGTTGTGACATTCGAGGCACTTGGCTTCGAGCACTGCCTGGACTTTGGCGAAGTCGAGGGGAGCTGGAGCCGAGGAAGCCGCTGCTGGTGCAGGGGCAGCAGGAGGCACGGGATTGGCAAAGCCATATCCAGCATGGGAAATGATAATCGAACTAAGCAGGAGGGTATGACGGAGGGGGGATGTCATGGGGGTGTGACGATTCAATGCGGGGGAACCTACGCACTGGCAGGGCATTATTTCACAAAATCGGCAAAACTCTTTGCCGCACCTCCAAAGTGGCAAGGAAAATGAATCAGCCGGCTTCCGCCTTGGCGCTCTTTGTGAACAACAGCCAGAACCCGCCGACCAAGCCCCACAGACCCATCGCTGCAAAACCCAGCAGAGAGGTGCCCAGCGCCTGAACGGGACTAGAGCCCGGCTGGCTGCCGAGCCACTCGACGAGCAGCCCCTCCCGGACACCAAGGCCACTGATGGTGACGGGCAGGGACGCCACGAGATCCACCGCCGGCATCAGGCCGAGCATGGAGGGCAAGCCAACATCCGCACCTACAGCACGTGCCGCCGCCCAGTAGGCCGAAAATGCCGAGGCTGTGCTGAGTATGGAGACAGCGAAACCGCTGAAAAGCCATGGATGCCTGAATGTGCCCGCAAAAAGCGGAGACATCCAGGTGGCGATGCGGCTGAGTCCAGGGATCTTCCCAAACAGGCGCTGCACAGGCGGTTCCATGATGACACCGAGCCCAAGGAAGGTGATGAGCGCGATCCATGGCAGCGCACTGTCCGCCACGGAGGTGACGGCCGCCGGCAGTCCGCTGCCCTCCACAAAGCAGGCATAAAGCACGATCCCGCCAAAAAATCCCCCCACATGATCCAGTGCCAGTGAGCCTAAAATGGCTCCCCGGTGACCAGGAATCCGGCGCGTGAGGTGCAGAAGCCGCACACCATCGGCTCCGAGCGGGCCGAGGAAGTAGAGATTAAAGAAGTCGGCAAACATCGTCAGCCGCAGCAGCTCTCGGAAAGGCACGTGCAGCCCATAAACCCGCACAAACCACCACCAGCGCCCAGCCCAGCCGAGCAACGACAGCCCACCGAATAAAAAGGCGATGCCCAGCCAGCCAAACGAGATGCCAGCCCAGTCAAAATGGATGATCTCCTGCCACTGCAACCGCCACAGCACCCACGCCAACAGCCCGACGGCGAGGGCGATGCGGAGCAGGCGGAGGAAGAGGCGCATAAGAACAAAGAAGGACGGTCAACAGCGGAGAACTCAAAACACGGTGATCACCCAGCCACGATGTTCAAGGCTCCGACTTCGCCTCCTTTGCGCATGACCTCGGCAGTGTCCATGTGGAGTTCATCTCACTCACCATGGAAGTTTGGCAGGAGTGTGTGTCGATTCCATCTGGGCACCTATGCCTTGGCGGGCCGGTTTTCCCTAAATGCCCTGAGCACCGGGAGAAAATGGCGGATTTGAATCCATTCGAAAGCTGGTGACGCACCACAGAGTGACCGCCGGGATGGGATGCACCCGCTTCACGATCGGCTACGACCCACAACAACTATGAAAACCACCACCATCTCCTCCCTCCATTTCTGGTGCCGCCTGACCCGATCTATTTTCGGGCGGACCACAATGCTCGTCCTGGCTTCAACCATGATGGGCTCTGCCAACATTCACGCCTCCAGCCATAGCGATGCGCCTCTGATCAAACAGGACCCGCAGGCCAATCTCACGGATGTGTATGCCTTCATCCGCCAGCGGCCTTCGGGGGAAAAAGTGCTCGTCGTCGAGGTGAGCGTGCGGCCCTTTTCTGAACCTGGAGACGGTGTGATCTATGACCGATTCGCCGATGATGCCATTTACTCCATCCACATCGCCAACCCCGTCACGGGAGCGTCACTGCGAAAGTTTGACTTCCGTTTCTCCCCCGCCGCTCCAACAGGCGGCTCTGGACTGAAAAACCCAAACACCATCCTTTCCTATGGCCGCGGCACCGAGATCGGACCGATTCAGACCGTTGGTGATGCGCGCCAGAACTACACGCAGACCTACACCCTGACACGCAACGGTGCGCAGATTGGTCGTAATCTCATGGTTGCACCGCCAAATGTCGGCGCCAGGACAACACCGTTCTACAATGATGGTAATGGACGCGCAATCTCTGGAGCGACCTCGCGCGAGGCTCTGGATGCCTACACCCAGCAGACTGTTTATGACCTGCCGAGCGGCATCAGCACCTTTGCCGGACCGCGTGAGGATGGGTTCTATGCGGACACACCGGCCATCTTCGATCTCCTGGATGCTCGTATTCTGGATAACAATGGCAGCCTCGCCGATGGCCTCGGTCAGGACGGCAGCGGGGTGGACGGGTTCAAAGGCTTCAACGTGCTTCACTACGGGATCGTCATCCCGGTGAGCCAGCTTCCGAAGATCAAATACATAGGTGCGCTCCAACCTGAAGGTGAAGGTGTGGGCGTCTATGCCAGCGTCAGCCGGCCGAGTGTCATGCTACGCCCTGGCGCGCAGGTCTTAGTGCGCAAAAATCCCTTGGTGCAGGTGAACCGGCTCGCCAACCCCATCTTCAACGAAGTGCTCGTAGCCATGGCGGGCAAGGACTTGTACAATCGCTCAGCACCGACTTCGGACGCTTCGCTTTTCGCCAAATATGCACTGAATCCCGAAGTCGCCGTGCTGATCAACGCCGTCTTTGGCACCAGCTTTGTCACGACCAATCGCGCTGACCTGCGCGCCGTGTACATCCCTGATGTCATCCGAGTCAACACCACCACAGGTCCGGTGCGCGTGGCCGGCGATGAAGGGTTCAGCCGTCTCAGCTTCATCGGCGGGGACACCGTGGCCGATGACAAAGGAAACATGATCCCCTCCGGCTGGCCGAATGGGCGGCGTCTCGGTGACGATGTAGTGGACATCGCACTCACCGCTGTGGCCAGCGGCCCCAGCTTCAGCACGATCACCGTCGTCGGGGACAATGTCTCCGCCAACGATCAGGTCTATAACCGTACCTTCCCCTACGCTGCCACGCCGCACGCCGGCCCGAACAACAGCAAAGACTCTCGCATGAGCGCTCCGTGACGCCTGCGAACCTGGCGCACTCGTGACTCATCCCCTCGGAGTCGCGGGTGCGCTTCTTTTTTTCACCGCCTGATCAACGAACCAAGATTGCCATTCCTCATGCCTGCCACTCCATCTGTTAAAGCACTGCTAATGCCTGGGTTATGCCTCATCGGGGGCGCGCTATGGTGCCTGCGCACTCCGATGCCGGAGGCGAAAGCAGAGCCTGCCGTTCAGACCTCGCTCACACCGGAACATGTGCTGGAGCAGCTGCTCGCTGAGATCAAAGGCAGTGTCGGCACGGATGCCATCATTCTTCAGTCAATCACGAAGGCACGCCATCGCGCCGAGGATGCCGAAGTCTGGTGCCGGCTGGGAGATGCCATCGCCCAGAAGCAGCGCGACACAGGCGATGCCCTCTGGCATGACCATGCCGAGGCAGCTTATACCCTGGCACATCGACGAGCCCCGCAGCATGTCGAAGCGCTCAACGGACTCGCCTGGGTCTGGGGCGGACGTCATGACTTCCCGCAAAGTGTGCGCTGGGCGCGCATGGCACTGGCACTCGATCCGCAAAATCCCACTTCGCATGGCATCATTGGAGATGCAGCCTTGGAACTCGGAGATATCGACCGTGCCTTCGAGTCATATCAGGCGATGATGGATGCGCGCCCCGACCTCTCTTCCTACAGCCGTGCCGCATGGCTTCTCTGGACCACAGGCGATGCGAAAAAAGCCCGCTGGCTCATGGGCAAGGCCATCGCCGCTGGTGGTGCTCATGCGGAGAACACCGCCTGGTGCCGCGCACGATTGGCGCACATGCTTTTTCATGAAGGGGCGCTTTTACCAGCTCTGCAAACCACCGAAAATGGTCTGAAGCTATGCCCTGATCATCAGAGTCTCCGACTCATGTACGGCCACATCCTCATCGCCCTCCATCGCGAGACCGAGGCGGCAGCCGTCTTTGAGAAAATCCTCTCCAAAGGAGAGCAGCATGAAGCCCTCGTGGCCCTTGGAGATCTGCATCAATCTCAAGACCGCAGCACCGAAGCAGCGAGCTGTCACGAACGCATCGAGCGTCTCCACGAACGCCAGCGCAATGCTGGAAATCACGATCATACTCAAATGGCCCGCTTCTACGCGGATCACGATCTTCATCAAGTTCGTGCACTCCAGCTCGCGTCCGAACATCGCGACTCTGGCAATGGCCAGGAACTCGACACATATGCCTGGGCCAGCTTGAAAGCAGGCAAGCTCGAAGATGCCCGCCACGCCATCCGCCGGGTCCTTGCCATCGGCACGCCTGAAGCCTCGATTCATTATCACGCGGGTCTGATTGCCCGCGCTCTGGGCGATCTTCCCGAAGCACGCAAACAGCTCTCCCATGCGCTAAGTTTGAATTCACGCTTTCATCCGCTGCACGCTCCTCATGCGGCAGGGGTTCTGAATGAACTCGGCAATTCAGGCGTGGCTGCCAGCAAATAAACCCACTGAGAAACCCACTGAGCTGAATTCAGCTCAGGCCATCTCCATCTTTGCAGCTTTGGGTGGTGGCGGCGGCTTGCTGAGGATCATCAGCGCGTGACAGCCATCCATGGAAAAGGCTTCGTCATGATGGCTGCCCGGAGCGAAGTGCATGAAGTCCCCTGGGCCAAGCAGGCGGCCCTGAGTCTGCAGATGGCCTGACAAGAGATAGATGTCCTCAGAGCCTGGGTGGTCATGATCAGGGATGCTGGCACCAGCATCGACCTGAACGAGCTGGATGCGGAAGCCCTCCTCATCACGAATCAATTTCTTGCGGAAGCCAGGCACACCCGTTGGCATCCAGGACATCTGCTCAGGATCAGTAAACCTCGGAGTCTTGTCGATGCCCTCCAATTGGGCTATCACAGACTCCGGTAGGGTCAGGAAGGGCCGAAGCAGCCCGAAGTAACGAGACTTCAGCCAGGCACTGAATGACTTGGGCTCCACGGGTGGTTCAGCAGGCAAGACTTCCTGCTCCGGCAAATGGGAGAGCAGACGAGCCTTGAGGTCTGCCGGCGGTGCCACGCGCGGACTTGCCGCCAGGGCCATCATTGCCGCCGTGTCGATGTAAGCCGCAGCTTCCGCCTTCTGGCTGGGATAGGCCGCCAGCAGGCGCTCAAACTGCAGCCGTTCTTCGGCAGTGAGAGTGCCGAGAGCGTTTTCGAGCGCGAGTTGTTCGAGCGTTTTGCTGATCATAGCTGGTCCTCCAGGGCATCCCGCAGGGCGATCATGCCACGCCGGATGCGTGCTTTCACCGTGCCGAGAGGGACTCCCAGATGGGTGGAGATTTCAGTCTGGGACATACCTTTGAAAAAGGCCAGCTCAATAGCTGCCGTCTGTTCGCAGGGCAGTCCGCCCAATGCCCCATGCAGTCTTGTGACCGCACCTTCGCAGGCATGACCTTGAGCACTCGCCGCAGGATCAGAAGGCAGCTCCACGAGAGCCGCTTCGGCCAGCCGCGCCAGACCATCGCTCCGCCGCTTCTGCGCACGCATCCGGTCGATGGCCTTGTGCCGCGTGATGACCGCTGCCCAGCTCAATGGCTGTCCCAGTGAAGCATCGTAGAGAGCTGCACGCTCCCAGACCTGCCTCAACCCATCCTGCAAAACTTCCTCAGCCTCGTGCATGTCTCCCACAACCTTGATGGCGATGGAATATAGCAAGGTCGAATGGCGGTCATAAAAAGTGCCGAGCGCCGATTCATCACCCTTCGCCATTTGCTGGAGCAACTCCACATCCGTGGGGCCGGGAAAACCAGCGGCGATGTCCGAGGCAAGGCTCATGCTGCAAATAACGGCGAGCCATGGCACGACGAAAAGTCTCCCGACTCTTGCCGGGAAACTGTGGATGAGGAAGCAAACTCTGCTGGAAACATCGGCAATCGTTTTGCCAGACGGTAACGCCTGCGACAAGACCAAAGGTCGCATCCTTCCTTGGTGCGGAGAGAGTTTTCTCATTTCAGATGGCTGGCAGGAGCTGGTGGCGAAGCTCGATCAAGCTGCGGCGTATGATTGTTTTCACCGTCCCTAAAGGCAGGCGCAGGCGCTCGGCGATCTCCGTATGGCTCAGGTCACTGAAAAAGGCCAGATCCAGCACTCGACGCTGCTCAGGCCGAAGGAGGGAAAGAGCCTCACGCACCGTCTGCCGCAGTTCACGGCGGAGCGGCTCGCCAGCGGAGAGATCATCCACATCTGCCGAAAGCAAAAACTCCGCCTGCGAGCGCTCCAGCTTCTTTTGCCGACGCTCACTGGAACGCATGAGGTCGATGGCCCGGTGCCGCAGCACCATCACTGCCCATGAAAGCGGGCTGCTCAGTTCTGGATCGTATCTGGAGGCCTTGTTCCAAAGTATGATCAGAGTGTCTTGGAGCACATCCTGCGCGTCCTGCTCATCCCGCAGCATCTTTAGCGCGAGTCCATAAAGGCACGCGCCATGCCGATCATAGAACTGCCCCATGGCCTCCGCATCACCCGCACCCATGCGCTGGAGCAGCGCCACATCGATCTGCCGCTCTGGGTCATGACTCGGGATGGCTCTCGTCTTGAAAGGATGAACGGCTGGCGAAACGGGCCAGATGGCTCCCGCTGACAGACGTGCGGCAGAAGGGGAAACATCAATTCGAGTCTTGGAACGATTCCAGACGACAGCAGGTGTGGGCAAGAGAGAGGTCATGACGATCAGGAAAAAGAATGCGGGAGCTCACCAATCCCCGGATAAAGCGGGAACGGCGGCGGAAGAACGCCGACTTTTCGTGACCGGATGCAGGGCTGAAAAATTTATCTCAGCCGACTTTCACGGCTTCTCCCTTTGCATGCTGCATCAATACGGAGACTCTGCTTGGAATGTGCGATTCACTGCTCTGCGTTCCCAGGCTTCAGCCAGTATAGTACGCTCATTCGCACGGCGATGCCGTTCTCGACCTGCTGATTGATCAGGCTTTTTTCATAACTCATGCCGCGATCCGTAATCTCGACGCCGCGATTCACCGGACCGGGATGCATGAGCCAGAGGCCACGCTCGCGGAGGATGTCCACGCGGGCATCGGTGAGCCCGTAGTTCTTGTGATACTCGGCGGCGCTGGGGAAAAAAGGCTCGTCCATGCGCTCGCTCTGCACGCGCAGGAGGTAGATCACATCGGGGCGGAAATCGAGCGCGTCGGTCCAGTTGCCGAACTGCGGGATCTCGGCGGGCACCTCGCGCGGCATCATGGAGCCGGGGGCCAGGTAGGCCACGTTCATGCCGAGACGGCGGAAAATCAGGCTGGTGCTGCGGGCGACGCGGGAATGCTGGATGTCACCCACGATCAGCGCCCGGGCACCGCGCAGGTCCTTGAGCTTTTCCCGCAAAGTGAAGGCATCCAGCAGCGCCTGCGTCGGATGCGCATGCCAGCCGTCACCTGCATTGATGACACTGGCGCGGGTGTTCCGCGCGATGAGGTTCGGAGTGCCCGACTGCTTGTGACGCACGACGATGTAATCGACCTTCATCGATTCCAGCGTCTCCACCGTATCGAGCACGGACTCGCCCTTCACCACGCTGGAAGACTCGATGTCAAAGTGGATCACGTCCGCCGAGAGTCGGCTGGCGGCCACCTCAAAGGATGAGCGGGTCCGCGTGCTCGGCTCGTAAAACAGAGTGAGCACTGACTGCCCCTTCAGCGTCGGCACCTTCTTCACCGTTCGTTTGAAGAGATCTTTAAAGGGGGCTGCATTCGCCAGAACAAACTCGATCTCTTCGTCAGTGAGAGAGGCGATGTCGAGGAGGTCTTTGCGAGGCGTCATGGCGTGTTTGTTGAAAAGGTCAGGCAGTCTTGTTTTCCCAGGAGGTCACGAACACCTCATCACGTCCATCCATTTCGGTGAAGCGGACATTCACCCGGTCATGACTTGGCAGATCGATTCGGAGCCCGGCATATTCAGCAGTGAAGGGCAGCTCTCTTCCCCCACGGTCCACCAGCGCGGCGATCTGCACGCAGCGCGGACGGCCAAAGCCCAGCAACTCCTCCAGGGCGGCGCGGGAGGTGCGCCCGGTGTGCATGACTTCATCACAAAGGATGACGACCATTCCATCAAGATCGAACTCGATCTCGGAGCCCTCCAGCTTCGGCAGAACGGTGAAGGTTTTCAGATCATCGCGATACTGGGTGATATCGATCCTCCCCAGCTCCACCTCGTGATCCATGGTGATCAGTCTGGCTGCGAGAGCTTCGGCAAAGGGCACTCCCCTGCGATGCACCCCGACCAAGGCGAGACGCTCGCCGCTCCAGGCTTTCGAGATCGCCACCGCGATTTCATCCAAGCAACGATCCACCCCGGCGGAGTCGAGGAGCTGGCGTTGGGGCGCGGAGGAGTCAGGCACGGTCTGGAGATGAACGCGGCCCGCAGAGGCGTCAACGCGAAAGTCAGATTCCAACCATCTCCGCAGCCCCCCTCTGGTCACGGACAGAAACCACACGAAACGTGTCGTAGCCATCCCCCGCCCCGCGTTTGAATGTCACCACTCACATGCACTCCATTTTGATCATCGGCTGCGGCAGCATCGGCGAGCGGCATCTACGCTGCTTCAGGCAAACGGGCCGATGCACCGTCACCGCCTGCGACACAAACCCCGCTCTGCTCACCGCGATGCGCGAACGCTATGACGCGCCCGGCTTTGCCACGCTGGATGAAGCCCTGGCCGCAGGCCACTTCGATGCCGCTGTGATCTGCACGCCCGCTCATCTGCACCTGCCCATCGCGATCAAGCTTCTCAATCTCGGACTGCATGTGTTCATCGAAAAGCCGCTCGCCATCGACACCGCGCTTGTGCCGCAGGTTCGCGAGGTCATCGCACAGGCACAGCGCTTCGTGGCTGTGGCCTATGTCTATCATCTCATGCCGTGGATCGCGGAAGCACGTGAGTTTGTGAAGAGTGGCGCTCTTGGGAAAACTCTGCACGTCAGCAGCATCTCAGGTCAGCATTTCCCAACCTTCCGGCCGGCGTATCGTGACATCTACTATGCGCGCCATGATCTCGGTGGTGGTGCCATCCAGGACGCGCTCACGCATCTCGTGAATACCGTGGAATGGTTCATCGGTCCCTGCACGCGAGTCTTCTGTGATGCCGCGCATCAAGCGCTGGAAGGAGTCACCGTGGAGGATACCGTCAATGTCACCTCACGGCATGGTCATGTTCTGGTGAGCTTTGCGATGACCCAGTTTCAGGCTTCCAATGAGAACACCCTGCTCATTCATTGCGAACAAGGCAGTGTAAAGATTGAGACCAATCAGCAACGGTGGGGCTCGCTGCGGTATGGAGACAAGGACTGGTCATGGAACCAGACGCCGCCACAAGAGCGTGATGACATGTTCATCGCCCAGGCGAGTGCTTTTCTCGATGGCATCGAAGGCAAGGACACACCGCTGTGTACCTTTGAGGAAGCCGTGCAAACGCTGAAGTTCAATCAGGCAGCGCTACGCTCAGCCGCTACCCAGCTCCCAGTCATCATCGAATGAGCTCTCCATCCACAGAACTCCGCCTCGCCATGCTTGGCATGATCGAAGGAAACGGTCACCCGTATTCCTGGAGCGGCATCATCAATGGCTACAATCCCGATGAGATGGCCAAGTGCCCTTACGCGGGCATTCCCGTTTACATGGGCAAGCAACCGCTCGAATCCGTGCGCATTCCCGGTGCCCGCGTGACACACATCTGGTGTGATGATCTCGCTGACGCTCCCAAAGTAGCCGCCGCGAGCCTCATCGAGCATGTGGTGACGAATCCAGAGGACGTGATCGGCCATGTCGATGCAGCAGTGATCGCCACGGACGACGGCACCGACCATGTGCGCCGTGCGCTGCCTTTCATCGAGGCCGGACTGCCTGTCTTCATCGACAAGCCGATGGCAACGACGATCCCGGAGCTGCGCCAGTTCGTCGATTGGCATCGCGCAGGGAAAATCATCCTCTCCACCAGCGGCATGCGGTATGCGCCGGAGATGCGGGCGGACTTCTCACACCTCGGTGAACTGCGCTGGATCACCAGTTTCACCTGCAAAACCTGGGAACGCTACGGCATCCATGCTCTCGAAGCTGTGGAGCCACTGCTCGGCCCCGGCTTCCTGACCGTGCAGGCTCACAACGATGCCGGAGGCGATGTCATGCACCTCACGCATCGCAGCGGCGTAAAAGTCACCATCGGCGCACTGCATGACGCGTATGGCAGCTTCGGCGCCGTGCATCTCTACGGCACGAAAGGCGATCTACCGCTGAAGCTCACCGACACCTACCACGCCTTCCGCGGCCAGCTCGTCGCCTTCCTCGACATGCTCCGCACGGGCGAGCGGCCCCTGCCTTTTGATGAAACAGTCGAACTCATGGCCGTGATCATCGCTGGCATCCGCAGCCGCGAGCAGGGCGGCAATGCAATCTCCATCTCCGACATCCTATCCGAACTATGAAAGCACTCCTCTACCTCACTCTCGCCGCAACTGCGGTCGCTCAGCCCATCGACCTCGCCTCGCGCTGGGAACTCTTTGTTGATGAACACCTTGTCGCGAAAAAGAACGGCCTCGCCTTGAAGCTGCATGATCCCATCAAGAAGGAGATCGTGCTCACCACGGACAAACCCTGGGAAGGAATGACCTGCGCCTACTTCAGCGTCATCCAGGATGGCAAGAAAGTGCTCATGTACTACCGCGGCTCCTCCGGTGGCAGCGATCATAGTGATGCGCAGGTCACCTGCGTCGCTGAAAGCACGGACGGCATCCACTTCACGCGTCCGAAACTCGGTTTGATCGAGGCAGGCGGCACGAAGGACAACAATGTCATCTGGCGCGGTGTCGAGTCGCACAACTTCTCGCCCTTCCTCGATTCGAACCCCGCCACCAAACCCGAGGAACGCTACAAGGCCCTCGGCGGCGTGAAGCAACCCGGAAAGAACTGGCATCAAGGCGAGACACCCGGTGGACTCTATGCCTTCGCTTCCGCCGACGGCATTCATTGGAAGAAGATGAAAGACACGCCGGTCATCACTAAAGGTGCTTTTGACTCGCAGAACCTTGCCTTCTTCGATACCACGCGGAGTCGTTACGCCTGCTTCAGCCGCATCTTCAGCAACAAAGTCCGCGCCGTGCAAAGCTGCACCTCCACCGACTTCCTCACCTGGAGCGACGGCATCCCTCACAAGTATGCGGAAGGCGTGCCGATGGAGCATTTCTACACCAGCGCCACCGTCCCCTGCCCCACCGCACCGCACTTGTTTCTCTCCTTCCCGAAACGCTTCGTCACCACGCGGAAAAAGGTGCCCGAACACGAAGGCCCCGGCGTCAGCGATGCCGTCTTCATGTCCAGCCGTGATGGCGTGAACTGGGATCGTCCCTTCCTCGAAGCCTGGGTGCGCCCCGGCCCTGATCTCAAGAACTGGACCGACCGCAACAACATGACCGCCAACGGCATCATCACCAGCGACACCGAATGGTCCCTCTACATCAGCGAGCACTACCGCCACGCCGATCACCGCATCCGCCGTCTCAGCGTGCGGAAGCAAGGCTTCGCCTCCATGCATGCCGATGCCAAGGGCGGCGAGTTCACCACGCATCCGCTCAAGTTTACTGGCAACAAACTGGTGCTGAACTACTCCACCTCCGCCGCTGGCAGCATCCAGATCGATGCCCTTGATGACTCCGGTAAAGTCCTGGCCACCATGCCCGAACTCTATGGCGACGACTTCGAAGCCAGCGCCCTTGATGTCTCAAAACTTGCAGGCCAGACAATCCAACTGCGCGTCAAAATGAAAGACTCAGATCTCTTTGCGCTGCGCTTTGCCAACTGATAAACCAACGATATGAAAACTCTTCTCTCACTCTTCACCCTTTGCTCTTTTCTCTCCGCCCAGGAGATCCAGCGATTTGTTGGCATCGACAACGTCTGCGCATGGCCCTGTCTCACGCTCATGCCTGATGGCAGCATCAACACCACCATCTTCGGCCAGCCCAGCCATGGGCAGATGGCGGGTGCTGCCGAATGCTGGAACAGCAAGGACGGCCAGTTTTGGACCAAGGTCGGCATCCCCGCACCTAACGATGAAAACACCAACCGCATGAACGTCGCTGCCGGACTCGCGAAGAATGGCGATCTCATCGTGCTCTGCTCCGGCTGGACCGATGTGAAGCAGCCGCAGCGTCCAAAGCAGGCCAATTTCCGCGATGACATCCTCAGCACCTGGGTCTGCCGCAGCAGCGAGGGCGGCAAGACCTGGAGCCAGATCAAAGACTTCCCCGCCCCCGATGCAGGCTGGACACACTACATACCCTTTGGCGACCTCACGATCGGCGAGGACGGCTC
>CAYMHJ010000165.1:0-13818 GCA_964390165.1 uncultured Prosthecobacter sp.
ACAGGCTTCATCGGTGCCGGGTTGAAGTTATATTTTACCCACCAGATGGTACCTCCGACGGCGAGTCCCGCCGTCAGAAGTACTGCGCCTAGAATGATGAGAAGGATCTTCTTTGTCGAGAGACCGGGCTGGGCAGCCGGAGTGGATGAGGTGGGGATGGTTTCCATGTGGGTGGCTTGTAGATGCAAGCGGGGTGAGGCTATTCATTTTGCCTCGGGGCGGCGTGAGGAATTTTGGGGTGATTTTGGAGGCGATGCAACGCCCGATCACTCACGCGCCGACTTCGGATCAAAGGCATCCCTCAGCCCATCTCCAAGAAGATTCAGAGCAAGAAGCGTGAGCGTAAAGAACACGCTGGGGCCTATCAGCATCCAGGGATGAACGGCCATGCTTGCGGCCCCTTCGCTGATCAATACTCCCCAGCTTGCATCGGGTGGCTGAATGCCGAGTCCAAGAAAGCTCAGCATGGCCTCCAGCAGCATGACGCCGGGAACGGTGAGGCTGGCGTAGATGATTACGGGGCCCATGACATTTGGCAGCATGTGCTTGAAGAGGATGTGCCAGAAGCCGGCACCACTGGCCCTTGCTGCCAGGACGAATTCGAGGTTCTTCAAAGCGAGCACCTGACCGCGCACGACACGTGCCATGGTGAGCCATTCGACGGCTCCAATGGCGACGAAGATGAGGACAAACTGCCTGCCGAAGATGACCACGAGCAGGATGACGAATGTGATGAATGGAAAGGCATACAGCACATCCACGAGGCGCATCATCAGTGCATCTGTCCGACGTCCGCTGAGCCCTGCGATGAGACCGTAACCCACGCCAATGAACGCAGCGACGGCGGTGGCGAGGACACCGACGAGAAGAGAAACTCGCCCACCGAAAAGAATGCGAGTGGCGAGATCACGCCCCAGCGGATCAGTGCCAAGCCAGTGCTGGGCACTGGGTGCGGTCGCACGCAGTTCGAGATCCTGGTCACTCTCTCCATAAGGCGAAAACCACGGCCCCACAGCACAGATGAGGATCATGAAGGCCAGCGTCAGCATGGCCGCAACGGTGACTGGCGAACGAGTGAGCCGCTGCCACGCCTGCTGAGTCGGAGACTGGGAGGTAGCGTAGCTCATTCCTTGAATCCGATCCTGGGGTTCAGCATGGCCTGCACGACATCCACGAGCAGATTGAAGGCAACGATCAGCAGTGCGTAGAAGGCCGCGGTGGCCATGGCGAGTTCGTAGTTTCGATTCACCGCCGCACCGACGAAGTGCTGGCCGAGCCCGGGAAGCTGGAACACGCTTTCCGTGACGATGGAACCTGTCATCAGACCAGCGGCAGTGGGGCCAAGGAAGTTCAGCACGGGCAGGCAGGCGAGTTTGAAGGCGTGTCGGAAGACAATCGCGGTTTCGGAGGCGCCTTTGGCTCGTGCTGTGCGGATGAATTCCTGAGCGAGTGTTTCACGCAGCCCACCACGAGTGAGACGTGCGATGTAGGCGCTGTAAATGATTCCCAGTGTCATGGCGGGCAACACCCAGTCATCGGCATCATACCAGCCGGAGGCATTGAACCAGCGGAGCTTCAGTCCGAAGATCAGCGCGATCACCGGCCCCAGCACCAAGCTCGGTGTGCAGATGCCGAGCGTGGCAGCTACCGTGCTGGCGCGGTCTTCCAGACTATTGGGTCGGAGTGCTGCCAGCGCTCCGATGGGGATGCCGATGGCGAGTGCGATGCAAAGGGCGGCGAGTCCGACCTGCGCTGAGACAGGGAATCCCTGAGCGATGACTTCATCGACACCACGTCCTGGCATCATCGGCGAAGGTGGGAAATCAAAGGTGACGAAGCTGACGATGTGATTCCAAAGCTGAACAGGCAGCGGCTTGTCGAAGCCGTAGCGCACTGCCTGGGCCTGACGGATGTGCTCAGCCACCACACGCTCGCCTTGGAACGGCCCGCCTGGAGCCATCCGCAGCAGCAGAAAAGTAATGCAAAGCACGCCGAGGATGACGGCGATGCCCTGCAAGACGCGGCTGAGGAGGAAGCGAAGCATGTGAAGGATGCTATAAAGCCAGACTTGAGCGGAGAGCAATCAAAGCTGCGGCACATGCAGCCCGTCATTGTGGATCTGCACGACCTTCCAATCCCAGGGCCAGCGGCCTTTTTTATGCCAGTGGAAGAACCACGGCTGCTCGATGCTGTTCACCTGCGAGATCACTGCGTCGCTGAAGCCCATGCCTTTACCCTCGATGCGTATCTTGATCTTCACCATGCCGAGGTCCGGTACCGTCTGCATTTGCACGATCTGAGGCTTGATGGTGAGAGAAAAGAATCCGCCGAGCACCTGACGCGCATCTTCCACCGCGCTTTCGCGGTCATGACCGTAGTCGTCAAAGTAATCGTCGGTAAGCATGGCCTTCACGTCGTCCCAGTCACGCTCCTCCACGGCGATTAGGAACGCGGTCTGTCGTGCCGTGATCTGCTCCTGCGGAGATCGGCCAAAGGCCCACCAGCCAAACCAGCCGAGACTAATGAGCAGCAGGGCGACGAAGATGAGAATAAAATGGATGCGTCTCATGGCTTACTGCATGCGGTAGTAACCATCGGGATTGTAGAGCCAGTAGGCATCCAGAGGATTCAGGCGTGGCAGCAGGGAGATGGGTTTGCCGCGTTCATCGGTGGATTCAACGCTGCCACTGACGGTGTTCGGATCACCCGAGATGCGTGATGGCGTACTCGTCGGCTGTGGCTGAACGGTATCAGGATGCCGAAGTAGTGCGGTTTCCTCGATCTCTTCGACGATCACATCCACCCACTTCAACTTCTGTGCATCATCGGCGAACTCGTTCCAGTCACCCGTGGAGGCTTCCTTGTACATTCGGGCGATAAACTCCTCGCGTGTGATGCCCATCTTCTGCGCAACGGGATCGGCGAGACGTTTCCACCATTCTTCGAGTTCCTTCACGTTCTCGCGGTGTTGCGTGAGGTTACCCATCACGCCAACGCTGAGTTGGTGGTGCAGGATGAGCGCATTGGGGTAAGCATACGACTTCTTTGAAAGGGTGGTGATGCATGCCGCCATGCTCGCGGCGAAGGATTTCACCACGGTGTAAACCGGAGCCGTGGAGCCATTCATGGCCTTCAAAATCTTGTAGCCAGCCATGACGCTGCCGCCGGGGCAGTCATCGATCACGATAAAGATGGGGGCCTCGGCGTCGCGATTGTTGAAGTAGGCGATGCGGTCCGCCACGCTGTCCGCAGTCTTCTGTGTGATCACGCCATTGAGGCCGATGGTGCGGTCGGAAAGCACGAGCTTATTGCCCACGAGCGGGTCCTTCGGATACGCGGGAGCTTTGCCCACGGCGTAGCTGCGCGCGTCAGCTTCTTTTTGCTGAAGCTCCATCTGCAAAGCCAGTGCGGAGGTCTTGCTGCGCACGCCGTTCTCTTGCAGACGCATTTTAAAGCCGTCGATGTCGGCTTCGTTCTTGGCGATGCCATACTCCATGAGCAGCTTTTCATTCTTCCGGCGCAGTTCCACAAGCGTGGGATCATCTTTGGCCCGGCGCTCGGCTTCAGCGAGGTCGAGCTTCATTTTCATCTCCTCCATCTGAATCTGGATTTCGGCCAGAGCACGTTTTCGAGGGGCCAGCTTTTCATCCAGCTTCGTCTGATCCAGAGCGATCTGCGCTGCGATCTTCTCCCGCTCCGCCACGAGCCTGGCCGTCTCGGATTTGATGGCTTCGAGCGGGTCCGGCTTTGCCGCAGCCGCTTGTTCGGCGGGCTTTGCGGCTTCCGCCGGTTTGGGCTTCTGCTCCTCGGCAAAGGCGAGGGCGCTGATGGCTAGAGTGGAGAGGAGAAGTGTTCGACGCATGGCAGCGGAGAATACACCCGCCGCCACGCCTTCGTTCAAGATTGTTCTTCCGCAGTCTGCATCATTTCAAGGCGGCGCGCACCGCCTTCACCACCTCGGCTGCGAGGACTTCGGAGCCGGAGGGGACGAAGTGAACGTTCGCGGGCTGGATCTGCAGTTCCTTCATGCGTGGCTTCACGAGTGTGTAGAGATCATTGATGGCAATGCCATGGTCCTTCATCACTCGCAGCGCAGCTTCGTTGTAGCGAATGACATCGGCGTTGTTGCGATAAACCTTCATCGGCTCATCGGGCACCGGTGTGGTGGTCGCGAAGACGAGCTTGGCACCAGTGGCTTTGAGCTTGGCCACGATCTCCCGCAATTGCTTCTCATACACTTCCACGGTGGCCTGAGGAGGATCAGTGGCGAGGTCGGAGGTCGTCTTGCCATCGGCCTTCATGTGTTTGAGGTCATGCAGGCCCCAGTTGAAATGGATGACATCCCATTTGCCTCCGTCGATCTGGAGCCAGCGGTCGATGTTTGCCACGCCTGAGGTGGTGCCACTGCAGTTCTCCATCTTCGAGCCGCGCATCGGGCGCAGGACGGCCATCTCATCCGCCAGCAGCTTCTGCACCACCGGTGTGTAGCCCATGGAGATGGAGTCGCCGAGCAGGAGGACACGCTTCTTGACCGGGGCATCGGCGGCAAAGGTGATGGTGGTGGCGAGGCAGAGGAGGCTGGAAACAAAGGCGGTGCGCTTCATGGGCCGCTGAGAACGATCCTGCGTGCCCCGACTTTCAGGGCTTCGTGCTCAGGGTGATGCCTTCCGCCGTGACCGTCGCTTTTTTCACGAGCTTCAAAGCGCTGCCGATGGGCTCGATCTTTTGATACGGAGCTAGCAGCGTCCAGGTGCCGATCCCTGCGATGAAACCTTCGGCGACAGTCTTGCCGGGCACTTTGACATCCATGACCTTCGCGTCCACGCCCGCTTCGTGCACCATGACCTCGTAGGCGGCTTCGCCATTGAGGTAGCGTTTTTTGTCCTCCCAGAATTTGATGTGATTCATGGGCAGGCTGACTCGGGCGATCACGCGGTTCTTCTCTGGTTCCGTCCGGTCAAAGCGCAGCATCTCGGTGTAAACACCATAGCCCGAGTCCGGGGCCAGCAGGAGCAGCCCGTTTAGTTCGGCGATGCTCAGCGTGATCTCGGTCACAGCGCCTGTTTTTAAATCAGTGAGCTTCTTCTCCAAAGCCGACTTGGCCTCCGTGCTCAGTTCGATGGCGGCAAACTTCTGCGGCTGATCCTGCGCGAACTCGGCGATGGCCTTGTCCTGCTGAAACAGCGAGTAGGCGCTCCAGGCGATGATGCCGCCAAAGGTGAGCGCTGCCATGATCATGATGGCGCAACCATAAAAGGGGCTGAAGGGAGCCGTGGGGACTTTTTCGACGCGGGCCATGAGAGGTCAGGATTGCAGTACGATCTTGATTTTACCTGCGGTCTTGCCGGAGGCATTCAGGGCATCGGCGAGAGTCGGGCCCGTGGTGATGCTCGGTGTGGCAGGAGCGGGTGCAGCAGCGCCCTGCTCAGCTTCGAGAGCAGCTTTGAGCGCGCCTTCCACCATCTGACCGCAGTGGATTTTCATCGGCGGCAGGGCACCGAGAGGTGCGCTGAGTTCAGCGGCGCTCATTTGCAGCGCCTCTTCCTTGGTTTTCCCACGGATGAGTTCGGTGGCCAGGCTGGCCACCGCGATGGCGGTCTGGCAGCCAAAAGACTGGAAGCTGGCTTTGTCGATAACCTTGCGACCATCCTGCTCTTTGTATTTGAGCCACATGCGCACCATGTCGCCACAATCTGGCGATCCGACAGTGCCGACGGCGTCAGCGTCGGGCATTTCGCCGAGGTTTTGCGGATTGGAGAGTGCGGATTGGAGGGTGGCTTCGTCCATGGATGCAGACATGCGGAGAATACGAGCCGCCGCAAGGCCGGGCGTCTTTTCATCCACGCTCAATCCAGCGATAAGCCTCCCGCGAGTTCTGCCAGAAATACTTCTCGCAGGCGTCGCTGCCCTTGGTGCCAAAGTAATCACGCACGATGCCGAACACGACCTCATAAGGGGCGGCGCGATCACTCACCGGCCAGTTGCTGCCGTAGATCAGGCGATCCGGGCCGAAGCTCTCCCAGAGATGATCGAGGATGGGCAGGTAGTAGCCGACATCGCGTGGAGCATTGCCATCCGCGCCTTTCACCTGCTCGACGAGCGCGGAGACCTTCATCCACACGTTCTTCTGCTTCGCGATGGTGGTGATGTTTTCTTTCCACTCCGGCTTGAGTGACTTCGGATCGCCGCTGCTGCCGAGATGATTGATGACGATTCGCAAGTCGGGCATGTCCGCTGCCAGCTTCGCCGCGCGGGGCAGGGCATCAGGGCCACCATTGAGATCGAGTTCGAGTCCGTGGTCCGCGAGCACTCGTGCTCCTTTTAAAGCAGCCTCGTAATGCGCATCCAATTTCACCAGATCCGAGCGCCAGCGGACTCCGCAAAAGATTGGATTGGCGGCGAAACGCTTCACGTTCGCCGAGAACTCGGGCGTGGTCGGATCAAGATTGCCGACGAAGCCCACGATGCATTTTTCATTCGCCGCGAGATCGAGAATCCACTGGTTGTCCTCCACCCACGGGCTGGCTTCGACGATGACCGTTTCTTTGATCCCATGTGGCTCTGCCAATGCGCGCCAGTCGGCGGGCAGCACCTTGCGGTGGAGCTTCGTGCCCTTGCCAGGCCAGGGCACGCCCTGCGGACGAGTGGGATCATAGAAATGAGTGTGTGTGTCGATGATGCGCGTGACTGCTGGAGCCACGGAGACAATGGCTGGCAGGGCGAGGGCGGCGCTGGACTGGAGAAAACGGCGGCGGTTCATGGAGGACATGCCTTCCTATTTATCCAGTCTCGAAATTGATGTCGATACGGATTCGTAAGGTCTGGCCTGATTCGTGATTGCCAAGGGATGTCCTGCTCCCCATCATCCGCGCCTCATGTCTGAAGCCACCCTCGCACCCGAAAAAATCTGGGAAGGAACCGCCGTCTCCACCGGTGTGGCCCATGCCGTGGTGCATGTCATGAAGGATCACTTCGATGAGCCCGATGCCACACCCATCGAGCCTGGTGAGGTCGAAAGCGATCTCGCCCGCTGGCGTCGTGCCCTTGAGGTGACTCAGACGGAGATCGAGGCGCTGCAAACCGCGATGTCTGGCGAAGAATGCAGCGCGGAGGCGGACATCTTTGAAGCCCACCTTCTCATACTGAATGACAACTCCATCCGCAAGCAGGTGGAGAAGACCGTGCGCGAGCAGCTCATCTGCGTGGACGCCGTGTATTACCGGCTCATGTGCAGGCACATGGACGCGCTGCGCGGCCTCTCGGACTCCTACCTGCGCGAGCGCTTCCTCGACATCAAAGACGTGACCCATCGTGTGATGCGCCACCTGCGTGGGGAGATGCTGGATCACCCGATGTTTGAAGATCCTGTCATCATCGTGGCGCACGATCTCACGCCCTCGGACACCGTGCAGCTCGACCGTACGAAGGTGCTCGGCTTTGCCATCGAGATGGGCAGTGTGAACTCGCACGCGGCCATCATCGCCCGCTCGCTCTCCCTGCCGGCCGTCGTGCGCATGCACAACATCTGTGAAGAACTGCACTCAGGTGATGCCGTGCTGCTCGATGGTGATGAAGGTCTGCTCATTCGCAATCCATCAGAGGCCACTTTGGCAAAGTATCGCAGCCGCGAAGCTCAGACGGATGCCCGCGAAGACGCGCTGCACACCACCCGGCACCAGCCCGCCATCACCTCCGATGGCAGTACGATCATGGTCAGTGCCAATGCTGAGTTCATCGAGGAAATGGCCGCCATCCGTGACAGTGGCGCCGAGCATGTGGGCCTGTTCCGCACTGAGTTTCTCCACCTCGAAGATCCCGAAGGCAGCGAAGACTGGCTGGCAGACTGCTACACGCGCGCCGTGCAGGCCATGACACCCGGAGAGGTTATCTTCCGCACTCTTGACCTCGGTGGGGACAAGATGGACCCGCGCATGACTTTCGAGGCCGAGCCCAATCCTTTCCTCGGCTGGCGTGGCATCCGCGCCTCTCTGGGACGGAAAGATCTCTTCCGTCGTCAGCTCCGCGCCCTCCTCCGTGCCTCCGCGCATGGACGCATCGGCATCATGTTCCCCATGGTCAGTTGTGTGGAGGAAGTGCGCGAGGCCCGAGCCCTGCTCGATGAATGCGCCAGCGATCTGCTCCACGCCAAAGTGCCCATCGGTGACGACATCGCCATCGGCGCCATGATCGAGATCCCAAGCGCCGCAGTTTCGGCTGATCTCATCGCTGGTGAGGTGGACTTTTTCAGCCTCGGCACCAACGATCTCATCCAGTACACCATCGCCGTGGACCGGTTGAATGAGCGCGTGGCCGTCCTTTACCAGCCCACACATCCCGCCGTGCTGCGCCTCATCCGCATGACTGTCGATGCTGCGCGAGCCGCTGGCATTCGCGTCTGCATCTGCGGTGAAATGGCCTCCGATGTCGAACTCACGCCATTGCTCGTCGGTCTGGGACTCGATGAACTTAGTGTCGCCACCAGTCAGGTTCCTCGTGTGAAGCACGCCATTCGTCGGCTAAACGCCGCCGACTGTCGCGCTCTGGCCGAGGAAGTCATGAAGCTCGGCTGCACCAGCACCGGTTTGGACAAATGCCGTGCCATGGCAAATGCCCTTTATCCTGAATTACTGGAGTAGCAGCCTCACTTACCGACCGCCCGCTTCAGCTCGTGCTGGGCTTTGTTGTAGCTTGTCACAGCCTGCACGCGGCTTTGACGCGCACGGGTGAGCTCTTCTCTGGCCAGGAGATATTCCAAAACAACGCCGAGTTGGCTGGCCTGACGCTCTTTGGCGAGCTTAACCATCTCCTCGGCGGCGGTGACAGCTTCGTCGTTGATGGCGATTTGATCGTGCGCGCTTTGGGACTTCGCGGCGGCTTCGACGACTTCGCGGCCGATGGCGGCTTTGATCTGGTCGGATTGCAGGTTGGTTGCTTCCTCGCGGGCGTTGGCGATGACTTTGCGTTGTTTATCAAAGAGCCCGCCAGGGCCGATCTTCCAGCCGAGGCCGATGTAGAAGTCCTGAGTGTCCTCGAAGTTGCCGGTGTTGTTGCCAAAGCCTCCGCCAAGTCCGCCTGCGCCGTAGCCTGCCTGTACGTTCGGGATGATCGGGGCGATGCGGGCGCGGTCGCTCTCAAGCTGTGCGGCGGTGGTGGCGGCACCGGCGGCTTTGAGTTCAGGCCGATGTTGCTTGGCCTGGGTGATCAGTGTGGCGACACCGGTTTTGCCATTCAGGCGCACGGGCACGAGATCGGCCTTCGCGGGGCGGAGTTCGGACTGGGCTGGCAGGCGCAATGTCTCGGCCAACGCAGCAGCGGCGAGGTCGCGCTTTTCCTGCTCCTGACGAATGGCGAGCTTGGCGCGTGAGACCTGCGTTTTGACACGCAGTAGATCGGCACGGAAGGCCGTGCCTGCGGTGACAGCTCCTTCGAGCTGCTTTTCATAATCCTGCGTCAGGCGCAGATCGTCCTCGATGATGGCGACGCTGGCCTCCGTGCTCAGCAAATCGAAATAGCGCGACGTGGCCTGAGTCACGATGTCGCGCCGCGATTTCTCAGCGAGCTGCTCGGCAGCTAACGCCTTTTGTTTGGCGGCGAGTGCCGAGTAATAGAGATCGCCGGGTGACCAGTCGATCATGATGTTTGTGCCAACGGTGTACTGCTGCTTGTAAGCATTGAAGACCGCTCCAGCGACATCCTGGATGTTTCCATCATGCCGCTTGTAGCCGACGCCGAGGCTCAAGCTCGGCCAAAAGCGCTGCCAAGCCTGCTTCGACTCCGCGATGGTCTCCGTGTGCTTCACACGAGCGAGCTGGATCTCGTCGTTGTTCGCACCCGCGAGCTTCATCACGGTCGGGAGATCGACGTGGATGGGAGCGGCGCTTGCGAGAGAAGCCGTGAAAAGGAAAACGGTGAATTTCATGTTCTGGCTTGGTTTAGGGCTTGATCGAAACAACTTGTTTGTCAGTGAGCACCGTGGCCCCCGGCAGCAGGATGACTTCATCGGCTTCCAGCTCAGGCACTTCGACGTTCACGCCGTCGTTGAAGCCGGGTTTGATCGCAGTCTTCACGGCCTTGCCGTCCACATGCTTAAAGACAAAGTTGTTGGCCTTCTCCTTCACGAGTCCGGCAACCGGGATGATCGTGGTGTTGTCATGCTGCTCGACGGCGATGCGGGCGGTGGCGAACATGCCGGGGCGGAGTTTGCCATCGTCGTTTTTGAAGTCGGCCTCGATGAGCATGGTGCGTGTGGCTGAATCAAGCGTTCCGGCGATGCGGGTGATCGTGCCTTTGACGATGGCGCCGCCGAGGGCATCCACTTTGGCCTCGACTTGCTGGCCGACTTTGAGCAGGGCGGTTTCGATCTCGATGACTGGCACTTGCAGGCGCAGGGTGCTAACATCGGTGAGCTGGAGCAGCGTGTCGCCACCTGCTGCGGCGAACGCGCCGGGATCGACGCGCCGGTCGGTGATGGTGCCTGCAAAGGGCGCTTTGATCTGCGCGAGGTCGATGAGCGCATTCGTGCGCTCCATGCCGGCCTTGGCGATGGCGAGCTTGGCTTCGGCATCATCGACGGACTGGGGCAGGATGAGGTCGGGAGACTTGGCGCGTGCCTCGTGGAGGCGCTTCACTTCGATCTCGGCGGCGGCGACTTCGGCGCGGTGGCCGATGAGGTCGGCCTTGAGTTCCGGGACTTCGATTTGAATGAGTTGCTGCTGAGTGGTGACGACATCGCCTTTATCGACGGTGATTTTCTCGATGTAGCCGGCCACACGCGCTTTCAACTCGACCTGCTGCCATGGTGCGAAACTGGCGGGCAGGCTGATCCAGCGGTGGATGGTGCCTTTCTGCGGCTTCGTGGCCGGAAGGTCGAGCGCGAGGGCGCTGGTGGCGAAAAGGGTGAGCAGAAGAAGCTGTTTCATAGTGCAGTCAAAAAGAGTCAGTTCGGTCAAAATCAAAAATCAGCCTTCAAACAGCGCGCTCTCCTCGTCATCAGGATCGAGCGAGGCGGAGGTGGCTTTCTTGCTGGCGAGCATGGCGAAGACGGCGGGAAGGATGAACAGCGTGGCGACCGTGGCGAGCGCGAGACCGCCGACGACGGCGCGGCCGAGCGGCGCGGTTTGATCTCCGGCATCGCCTAGTCTGAGTGCGAGCGGCATCATGCCCGCGATCATGGCGAAGCTGGTCATCAAAATGGGACGCAGACGGCTGACTGCGCCCTCGATGGCAGCGGCGCGGCGGTCGCCCTTCGTGGCCAGACGCGCACGGTCGGCGAAGGTGACGAGCAGGATCGCATTCGCCACGGCGACACCCACGGCCATGATCGCGCCCATGGCGGATTGGATGTTGATGGTGGTGCCGGTGAAGAACAGCGCGAGCACCACCCCGGCGAGCACAGCGGGCATGGTGGAGACGACGACAATGGCGAGGCGCAGCGACTGGAA
This sequence comes from uncultured Prosthecobacter sp., assembly GCA_964390165.1. Taxonomy (GTDB): domain Bacteria; phylum Verrucomicrobiota; class Verrucomicrobiia; order Verrucomicrobiales; family Verrucomicrobiaceae; genus Prosthecobacter. The sequence continues at coordinate 11,442 of CAYMHJ010000165.1, forward strand.
GTTCGCGCAGAGCAGCAAGAAGATCACGACGATGGCGATGACGAGGCCGCTGCTGAAGCCGGTGTAAAGCTGCTCGTAAGGCACCACCTGGCCGCGGATGTCCACCTTGGTTTTTCCATCGGGCGCGGGGCCGACCTCGGCGATGGCCTTGCGCACGGCCTTGATGGCGCTGCCGAAATCCACGCCCTGAATGTTCGCGGTGATGCTGGCGACGCGCACCATGTTGTAGCGCTCATAAGTGCCGACAGCGGTGCCCTGCTCGATCTTCGCCAAGTTGCGCAGCAGCACCGGCTTGCCGCTGCTGGAGCTGACGGGCGTGTTGCCGAGGTCTTCGAGCGTCTGTGTGCGCTCCTCGGGAATCTGCACCTGCACATTGAAGCTGATGCCAGTGCCCGGATCGGCCCAAAACACGGGCGAGGTGAAACGGCTCGAGGTGGTGGCCGCGACGAGGCTGCGCGTGACGTCCTGCACATTCACGCCGAGCAGACCGGCGCGTTCGCGGTCGATCTGCACATTCACCGTGGGCGCGTCGAGCGTCTGCGCGATCTGCGCGTCACGCAGGAAGGGCAGCTCGTTGAGTTTGGCGAGCAGCTTCTCCGCGTGCTCCTTGCTGGAGGGCAAACTGGGGCCGCTGACAGCGACCTCGATCGGCGTGGAGGAACCAAAGCTCATCACGCGGCTGACGATGTCCTGCGGCTCAAAGGACACGCGCACATCGGGAAGTTCGCGCTTCATCACCTCACGCAGTTTTTCCTGAAGCTCATCGACACCAACCCAGCCGGCCTTAAGTTGCAAAGCCAGCCAGCCCTCTTCCGGGCCGCCATTCCAGAGATGCACCAGATTCACCGGGAAGCTGGAGTTGTGAACGCCGACCATGCCGATGGAAAACTCAATCGGCGCTTCGTCGGCGATGATTTGGAGAACCTTTTGTGCGATCTTCTCCGTGATACCGACCTGTGTGCCGCTGGGAGCGCGGAAGCGGATGGCGAACTGGCCGGTGTCCGTCTTCGGAAAAATCTCCGAGCCGAGGAACGGCCCGAAGCTCACGATGATGAGCACCGCGCCGCCGAGGTAGGCGGGCACCAGCACCCAGCGCATGGTGACGGCGGTTTTGACGATGCCCTGATACATCCGGGCAAAGACACCCAGGCGCTCCTCGTCATGCTTCGTGTTCTTCGGCAGGAGCCACACGGACAGCACCGGCACCAGCGTGCTGGAGAGGATGAAGGACGCGAACATCGCAAAACCCACCGCGAGCGCGAGCGGCACGAACAGCGCCTTCGCCGCGCCGATCATGAAGAAGGCGGGAATGAACACCGCGAGAATGCAAAGCATCGCCAGCAGGCGCGGCAGTGTGGTCTCCAGCGTGCCGTCGAGCGCGGCGCGTGCCAGCGGCTTGCCGCGCGCGAGATGCGTGTGGATGTTTTCAACTGTCACCGTGGCCTCATCCACGAGGATGCCGACCGCGAGCGCGAGACCGCCGAGCGTCATGAGATGAATGTTCTGCCCCGAGATCCACAGGCCAAAGGAGGCGGCCAACAGCGAAAGCGGGATGTTGATGACGACGATGAAGGCCGTGCGCAGGTCGCGCAGGAAGACGAGCACCATCAAACCGGTGAGCACGGCCCCGAGCGCACCTTCCTTGAGCAGATCCTGGATGCTGCGGTTCACCACCGGCGTCTGGTCGAATTCAAAGCTCACCTTGATGCCGTCCGGCAGCAGTTTTTGAAATTCGGGAATGGCTGCGCGCACTTTTTTCACGACTTCCAGCGTGGAGGCCTCGGCGCGTTTCGTGACGGGCAGATAGACGGTGCGTTTACCGTTCGCCAATGCGTAGGAGGTGGTCACATCGGCGGAGTCGGTCACGGTGGCGAGATCGCGGATGAACACCGCGCCCGCGTCGGTGCGCTTCAGTGGCACCGCTTCCAAATCCTTCACGTTGGAGACGATGGCGTTCGTCGGCACGATGGGATATTTGCCGTCGAGGTTCATGTTGCCGGAAGGGCTGATCGGGTTCCCCTTCGCGATGGCCTCCACGATGTCATCGGGCGACAATCCGTAAGCCTTCATGCGGTCCGGGTTCACATTCACCACGATGCCGCGTGAGCTGCCCCCAAACGGCGGCGGCGCGGACACGCCTGGCAGCGTGGCAAAGGCCGGGCGCACCTTGTTGAGCGCCTGGTCCTGCATCTGATTGAGAGTGATGTTCGGATCGTCCGTGGAGAACACGAGATGCCCCACCGCCACGCTACCCGCGTCGAACCGCATGATGAACGGAGCCACCGTGCCCGGCGGCATGAAGGCGCGGCTGCGGTTCACCTGCGCCACTGTTTCAGACATTGCCTGGCTCATGTCCGTGCCCGGATGAAATTGCAGC
>CAYMHJ010000166.1:0-13778 GCA_964390165.1 uncultured Prosthecobacter sp.
TGAGGTAACTCGGGATCGCTTTGAGAATGAAGCGCTGGAGATTGAACTTCCACGCCACGGCCTGCATCACCGACGTGCAAAAGATGAGGAAGGGCATGTTCTCCATGCCGAACTTGTGAACACTCATCGCCAGCACCGGTGCGAGCCCCGCTGCCACCCCTGGCACGCCGACGTAGTTACCTGGACGGAAAAGGAACGTGATGAAGCCGATGACGCAGGCGAAGAGCACGGTCAGCAGACCGGTCTCGATCGGATACTCCGACATGAGGCAGATGCCCACCGTCAGCGGCACGGCGATGAGGCCCGTGATCGAGCCCGCGAGCGCATCACGGCGAAGATTATCCAGAGTGAAGATCGCTGGCTTCTTCGCCTTCTCCGCGATGAGCAGATCGCTGGCGAGCGGCTTTTTGCGCTTCTTTGGATGTGGGTGGTAATCGACCGCCGTGGCTGTGGTCGGATGAACGAGGGCGGGTTCGGCGGCGTGCGACATTCATTCAATGAAGCATCAGCGCCCCATTACGTGGTATCCCCTCCACAGGTTATATTTCGCCCCCTGACCGGGGGTGTTTTCATCAACTGCCATGCATGAGCTGGCTATGTCTGCCAGTCCCTGCGATTCCTGATTCGTTTTGAAATGCGTCGCTGATCTTTTCGTTCTGGCGACGCCATGAAGCCTTTCTTTGTCCTGCTTGCTCTGTTTTCCCTCGGTTCTTCGCTCCACGCGGCGAAGCCGAATGTCGTCGTGATCCTGAGCGATGACTATGGCTGGGGCAGTGCAGGCTGCTATGGAGCCAATCCTGAGCTGGTGAGCACGCCGAACATCGACCGACTGGCGAAGGAAGGTCGGCGCTTCACGGATGCGCTAACGACGTCGTCGGTGTGCTCGCCGACGCGTTATTCCATGATGACGGGGCGCTACTGCTGGCGCACATCGCTCATCAGTGAGGTGCTGGGCACCACGTCACCGCTGCACATCGAGACGACCCGGCTCACGATGGCTTCGATGCTGAAACAGCAGGGCTACAACTGCGCGGCGGTGGGTAAGTGGCACCTCGGCTACGGCACGGCGGAGAAGTGTGATTTCACGAAGGAACTGAAGCCCGGGCCGCTGGAGATTGGCTTTGATTACCACTTCGGTGTGCCTGCGAATCACGGCGATCTCAGCGGGGTGTATGTGGAGAACCACTGGGTCCATGGTTTGAACAAGGACAGCCCATCACAGCCGAGCCCGCCCTATGTAACGATGGGCCAGCAGAAGGGTAAAGCGGTCAAGATGCTCGATCTCAATGCGCCGAAGCGGCTGGATGAAAATGTGATGGAGACGCTGACGGACAAAATCGTGAACTGGATCGGCCAGCAGAGCACGGAGAAGCCGTTCTTCGTCTATTTCACACCAGTGGCCGTGCATAACCCGATCACACCCTCGAAGGCGACCGCAGGTAAAAGCAAAGGTGGGCCGTTTTGTGATTTCATCAGCGATCTCGACCTCAGCGTGGGCCGTGTGCTCGATGCGCTGGACAAACAAGGTCTCGCGGAAAACACGCTCGTCCTCTTCACCAGCGACAACGGCGGCGTGAACAAACCGGAGAATGCGAACCTCGTGCAAACCGATGCCCAGAAGGCCGGACTGAAGCCCGTGGGCCCCTTCCGCGGCGGCAAACATGATGTGTGGGAGGGCGGCTTCCGCGTGCCTTACCTCGTGCGCTGGCCCGGTCATGTGCCAGCGGGCACGGTGTGCGATGAGACGGTGAGCATCGTCGATACCCTCGCCAGCATCGCTGCGATCACCGGTGCCGCTTTGCCGAAAGCCAGCGAAGGTGCGGAAGACAGCCATGATGTCTCCAAAGCCTGGCTCGGCGAAAAATACGAGGGCTCGCTGCGGCCGGATGTGATCGTCCACAGTGCCGATGGCAACTTTGCGATCCGCAAAAGCAGCTACAAATGGATCGAGGGTGTGCCTGCGGATGATGTGAAACCTGCGGCGAAGAAAGCCCATGCAGCGCAGTTTAAGCCGCAGCTCTTCGATTTGAAGAATGACATCGCGGAGGAGAAGGAGATCTCCGCGAATCATGCGGACGTGGTCAATGACCTGAAAGCGCTGCTGAACCGCTATCGCGATGGCGGCTACAGTCGTGAGTTGCCGCCCGCAGGCGTGAAGCCGAAACCGGCTTTCGCGGCACTGCCGCCGCTGACAAATGCGGAGCCGCTCGATCTCTCGAAGTTCAAAGGCACTGCCTGGACTGCACGCGATGGAGCGATGTTTGCCAAAGCCAATGCGAAGGGCGCGCCGCTGACGGGACAGGTTTCGATGAAGGACGACGTGCTGGAGTTTCAAATCCTGCTTGGCGAAGCAGATCGGCACTCACTGCGCATTCACACGGCCGGGAACAAACAAAGCTTCCGCGTGGTGCTTTCCCACGCGAATCTCGACATCGCCATCAATCCGACCACCAAGGATGGGGAGACGATCCAGCTCGGCAAACAGCGCGTGAAGTTCAAATCCAGCGAGTGGCAGACTCTGCGGCTCACCTTCAAAGGCGATGCACTCACCGCTGAATTCGCCGGAGTCACCCTGAAGGCTCAACACGCCGTTTTGGCCGAAGAGAAAGCCCAGCTCAACTTCATCGCCTTTGAGGGCGAGGTGGGCTTGCGGGAGGTGAAGCTGGCGAAGTAATACGCGGAGATTTCCCGCTCACTTAAACACGCGCTTCAGCACGGCCTTCTCCTCGGGCGTGAGAGACTCGCGCCAGACTTGTTCACCGCCTTGGCCCTGACTTTTCACTGTTCCGGCGGCGGTGGGGCCGGTCGTGGTCTTATCGACTTCGTGTTTGCCGTCCTGGATGCCGAGGGTGGTTCCTAGCTGGGCTTTGGAGAAGTCCTCACTCTTCACGCCTTCGTTTTTGCCGGCGCCGAAGTTGTTCTCTTCGTCTGAGAGGGTGAGCAGGGCATCACCTGGTCCTCGACTAACGCCGCCATTTCCAGGACCTTCCCTTCCAGGTCCCACCGGCATGTTGTCTCGGTGCCGGGAGTTCTTCAGAGAGTCGTAGTTTTCATCACCGAAAAAGCCCTTCTCCTGGCCAAAGCCCTCACTCATGCCTTCGCACTTGCCGCCTTTGTTTTTCAGGGACTCGCGGAGCTGATCGAGCTGCTCCTTGGACATGGACTTGAGGTTTTTCGGATCGATCTGGGACAGCTCGTTGAGCAAAGCGGGATCGAGCGGCAGTGAGCCGGACTTCATCTGCTCCAGCGCCTCGGCGAATTCCTTCAGCATCTGGTCTTTCGCCTGCTCGGAGAGCTTGTCGCCGTAGTTTTGCAGGGCGTTCAGGCTGCGTTCGGCATTCGAGAGATTGCGGCCCATGTTCGCGATCTCGCGCTGGAGCTGCTCTTTGAGAGTGTCGCTGGCGTTGAGGCTTTCGTGACTGAACCACTTCTCCTGCGGCTGATTGCGCAGGGCATCGAGTTTTGCCTGCTGGTCGGCTTCAGCCTCGGGCGTGATGATTTTCTCCTCCTTCAGCTTCTCCAGCCACTCGTCCATCTTTTGCCATGCCTGTGGTTCGGCATCGGGAATCACGGCGGCTGCATCTGGCGTGATCGGTAGATAAAAAGCGGCGAGCAAACAAGTGGCACAAGCCGCGAAGGGGCCGCCAACGCGCGACCACCGCCAGCTCAGACCATCGACGACACTGTCAGGGATCTCCGGCCACGCGCCACGCCCTAGCCGCGCCACAGTTAGGGCATTGTGCAGATGGAGCTGAGCCTCCAGCCGAACGAGCGCCGCGTTCTTGCCCACGAAGTGCTTCTTTGCCAAAACCACCGCCGCGATGATGAGCACGACCACCGCGCCAGCCGCCCAAGGCCAAGCCTGTGCTATTTCCACGCCGATGCCGCGCGACCGCAACCAAACGATGCCCGCAAAACCCAACGCTCCTGCACCGACGAGCCAAGGCGTGAGCATCTCCATCAGCCAGGCCGCATTCACCTTCCACGCGGTGCGCCGCGCGAGCTTTTGCCAGCGAGTTGAGAGGAAGGCTTGATCGTGCATTGAGACGATTGTAGCGACGAGGCAGGAAATGCCAAGTTCTGGAATTCATGTCGCTCCCGCGCTACACCCGCGTCGTTCCTCACGTTCATCTTCCCGCTCATGAAACTGCTCCCCGCTCTTCTCCTCCTGCCCGTGCTGGCCTGCGCCCAGACGGATGCGCCGAAAAAGCCTACCGCGAACCATCACCCGGAAGGCTTGCATGAACTAAAGATCGGCGATGCCGCGCCAGCCTTCGACCTGCTCGGCATTGATGAGGAAAAGCACACGCTTGCCGAGTATGCGGAGGCTGAACTGCTCATGGTCGCCTTCATCAGCAATCATTGCCCGACCTCGCAGGCCATCGAAGGTCGGCTGAAGCAACTTGTGAAGGATTACAAAGGCAAGGGGCTGCGCGTCGTCGGTATCAACCCGAATGACCCTGCCGCACTGCGTGCCGATGAACTCGGCTACTCGAAATACAACGACAGCTTCCCCGAGATGAAGCGCCACGCGAAGGAGCAGGAGTTCAACTTCCCCTATCTCTTCGATGGCGAGACCCAGGCTGTCGCGAAGGCCTACGGCTGCCTCGCCACACCGCATGTCTTCCTCTTCGATAAAGAGCGCAAACTCCGCTACCAGGGCCGTTTCGACGACTCCCGCTACGCCGATGCCGCCACCGTGACCTCGCAGGATGCACGGCTCGCCATCGACGCCCTGCTTTCTGGCAAACCCGTGCCGGTGGAGAACACGCCGCCGCACGGCTGCTCCACCAAATGGATCGAAAAACGTGCATCCGTGGCTGCCGACAACGAGAAGTGGGAGAAGAGCGAGGTCCACGTCGAGCTCATCGATGCCGCTGGGGTGGCCGCCCTGCGGAAAAACGACACGAAGAAGGTCCGCCTGTTCAACGTCTGGGCCACCTGGTGCGGCCCTTGCGTGGAGGAGTTCCCCGAGCTTGTCGCCACCGCGCGGAAGTTTGGCCTGCGTGACTTCGAGTTCATCAGCATCAGCATCAATGAGCCTGGCGAACTCAAGGAAGTGAAGGACTTCCTGGAAAAGCACAACGCCATCGTGCCCGACAAGATCAAGCCCAGCCTCAAAGCCGAAGGCCGCGCTGGCAACGCCTACATTTACAACGCCCCGAACACCGACGCCCTCATCCAGGCGCTCGACCCCGAATGGCCCGGCCCCATCCCGCACACCCTCGTCGTCGCCCCCGGCGGAGCCGTCATCTACCGCCACAACGAAGAGGTGAACGGCGACGAACTCCGCGCCAAGATCCTTGAGGCCATGGGAAGGTATTTTGTCCCTGGGGAGTGAGCTGTGTTGGCTGCCAGCCGGTGATGGGATGTCTATTATTCCGCAGCTTGATGCTGCTGGATAACATGACTCCCTCATTCACTGCCAGCAGCCAGTTGCGGCATGAGCGGACCCCGATTACTGACCGCTGGCTGCCTTCGCCTGCGCTTGGCTTTCAGCGGAGAGGCGGGAGAGGGGAACCTGGAAGACTTCGCCATTGCTGGCCATCTTCAGAAGCACAGCACCGTCTTTCATTCCTGCAAAGGAAGCCTGGATGGCTTTGCCATCGCTGCTGGTCCAAGTCTGGGCACCGCCTGCTGCCGGGGCGGCAGCCACCGGGGCTGCCGGAGTACTGCCACCACCCGTGAGTGAGGCACCTTCCTTAATCCAAGTTTCCAGAGTCGCGACCTCGGCAGCAGTGAGGCGGTTTTTGCCTTTGGGTGGCATCACTTCGTCATCGTCGTCAGGCAGTTTGACGGAGAGGAGCAGGGTGCTTTTTTCCGGTGCTCCAGGGATGACGTGCCCGCCGGGTTTGATGACTTCTGCCAGCTTTTCAGGGGTGTCGAGGGCGACGTCTCCCTTCTCCTTGCCCTTGCTGACGGCGTGGCAGGCATAGCATTTTTGGGTGAAGATGGGCTTGATGTCCTTGGTGAAGTCCACGGCAGGGGCGGACATGACGCTGGTGAGCACGAGGGCGGCGGCGAGGGGGCTTTTCATGAGGAAGTGGGAGTTTTATCAGACGGCAGGCTGAGATGGCAAGCGCGGTGTTGATATTCAGCCCTTGTCAAACGCGGCAGTCCTGCGAGACTTGGCCCGACTTTTTCTCTTCACTTAGCTTTCTCATGCCGGAACCCAGTCTTTTCAGGCACTATCTCATCGTTCAGGACGCGGACGGTAACAACGTGGAGCTGAGCCGCGATGCGGAGCAGGTGAATGTGCTCGGCTTTGACACTCGGCGGGTGGAGTTCGTCCACTGCCATGTGCTGCTGGAGCCGCTGGCGGACCGTAGCATGTTTGAGGCAGGCTGCCGGAAGCTGCAAAAGGCCGGTCATCCTTTGCTGGCGAGGCTGGTGGACTTTGGTGAGGACGAGGGGAACCCCTTTTATATCACCAGCAATGTCGATGGGGAGCAGCTGGGCGCCTATCTGGCCAGGCAGACGGAACTGCCGGGCTCTCTGGCGGTGATGCTGGCCTGCCGATCCCTGGAGACCGCTGCTGCGCTCTGCGAACGTGAAGACTCCATGCCAGGCGATCCTCTCTCCTGCCTGAGGGTCCTGCAAACCGGCCCACAAACCCTGCAGGTACAGGTGGCGGACTATGCCCTGGCATCAGCTGCGGCCCGAAAGGCGCGCGGGCTGAAGACCGCCTTTGAAAAACAGGCGAAGTTCCTGAGCAGCTTTCTGGAGGAGAAGGCCAGCGGATCGACGCTGGCAGACGCGCCACTTTCAGCGGCAGATTTCACGGAGCTGCTGAGCGCCTGTCTCGGCTCTGCGGCGGCGGACACGGTGCCAGCCATGAAAAGTCTCCGCTCGGCATTGTTGAAGCTCATCCCTGAGTCACTGACGGGGGAGATCTCCACCGCGCACAAGCCGCGCGCCCTGCTGGCTCCGCAACTGGCCAGCTATCAGGAAGTGGCGCGTGCGCTGGTGAATCGTGTGCGTATCCAAAGTCAGCGGCTCGATATGGCGAATCCATACGCGATGCGTGGCACATTGACGAAGACGGGACGCGGAGTGCTGGTGGAGCAGGTGCCGCCACCGCGCCTCGCCGCCGGAGTCGTGCAGGCGGCGGATGAAAAAGCCTTCCGACTGGACAAGCGGCGAGACTTTTCCGGCATCGTGCCTGTGGCGCTGCTGCAGGATTCAGAGGGCATCATCTGCATGGCTGAAGAGGTGGCGGAGGGCATCACCCTAGCGGATCTGCTGTCGGAGCGCAGCGCCCTGAATGTGCATGAGACCTATCTGGTGCTTGCCGGGCTGGATGCCGCGCTCACGCAGTTGGAAAAATCGGGCCTCGAAGTGCCGCGCCTGCGGCTGGAGGACATCTATTTGCTCACCGGCTTCCCGCGTGAAGACTCGCGCAGCAACAAGCTCCTGCTCACCAAGCTGACCGACTGGCCCGCTTTCTCCATCATGCTGCGAACACATCCCACCCTGGCCGCCATGGCGGGAAGGGGCACGGACCCTGCTCTGCTGCTGCCGCCTCCGAAGTCCGGCAGCAGCCATGCCGATCTTTGGAATGCTGCCTGGCTCAGTGCTGTCGGGAGATTCCTCCTCGCTCTGGAGCCGCTGCCGGGTTCTGCTACCGGCACTCCGGCAGGTGGTCGTGAAATCGAGACCGTGGCCCGGCTGCTGGATGATGAAATCGCCAAAGGCCTTGACGGCACGCCGACGAAGCGCGCCGACTTCCTCGGTCGTTACGCCCGCGTCGTGCATCACCATGATCTGGTCAAGACGGTGGATCGTCCGGTGTCAGAGCCCCTGCCAGTCGTGAAGCCCAAGCCCGCACGTCCGCGCTCCGGCCCCCTGGTTTCTGAAATTCAGGCGACTCCACTGTCTCGGGACTCGGGCACTGGCGCGCAGGCTTTGACCTCAGGTCTGCCCGTCAGCGGTGGTGAGCGGACGACGGTCGGCTTCGCCGAACTACTATTCCGCGGAACGAGTGAGACCGCTCCCGCCTCCGGTCCCGACTGGGCAAAGACTGCCGTCGATGCACCGCCGACCATTCATGCCAATGAGGCACTCCTGCCACCAGACGACTTCGTGCCATTCTGGCTTCGAGCAGCTGTCTTCATCGGTGGATCCATGATCCTCGGAGGCATCTTCGCCCATCTCTCAGGTGAAGCGACCTGGCAGAAAAAGAGCCTCCTGCCTAGTGCTAAACCTGCCGCAGCGGAGGCTGAAGCCAGCATGTCAGTGCCAAAAGCAGCTCCTTTACTGAAGGCCGTGGCTGTGCCGGATGCTGTCTCCGTCCCCGAACCAAAGGCAGCGCCCCCACCTGCCATCCAGAGTTCAGGCAGCAGTCTTTTGAAGCCTCCGCTGAGCAGTCTCAAGGAGCAGATCGTGGACCTGCCGCCCCCTGCGCGTTGAGAATCAGTCGGCTGACTTTCCTGCCGCTGGTTGATTTGCCTGATTGCAAAAGATTGGTTCGTTGTTATTTCTCAGATATTCCATGCGCCCCTGAACGGGCCTTGAGAACAACAACAAACACAACGAACACCACACTATGAAATACGCACTCCTTGCCCTCGCGGCCTCGATCGTCGTCGTCTCCTGCGCTTCCAAGCCACCACCACCACCACCAGCTCCTGTCCAGTACAGCAAGTAAGCTGATGGGCCTTCGGGCCCTGGCTTCGTAGTCAAGCGTTACCAACCAACACTTCTCTCGATGATCCGTCTCCTTACTCTTACTCTGGCTGCCTCCTCCCTGCTCCTCGCCTCCTGCGCGACGGCTAAGAAGGAGTGCTCTTCCTGTGATGCCTCCGCCAAACCCGCAGCCTGCTGTGGTAAAGGCGGTGCTTGCTGCAAGACCGGCCACAAGCACTAATCGAAGCTGAAAAGCTCACGTCGCGCCGCCTGCGGGTTCATTCCCCAGGCGGCGCTTAATTTTACTGCATTTCTCCAGAAAGCCCTATATATCTCGACAAGGATGTTGGTTCAGCCATGGATTGAGCTGAATGGACACGCACTGCGGCGCAGTACTACTTTGTCACCACATCCACCGGCGTCTGTTGATCGGCAGGCGTTGTTTTGTCCTTCAGCAGTTTCAGCGCGGCTTCGATGCCGAAGACGGCGAGCTGGTTGCCGTGTTGGTCGGCTGTGGCAAGGACTCGCCCATCGTCGAGCAACGGCTTGAGGGCGGTGATGTTGTCAAAGCCGACGATCTGCACCTGCCCAGCCTTGCCAGCGGCCTGCACCGCCGCCGCAGCCCCGAGGGCCATATTATCATTGGCACATAGCAGGGCTTTCAGATTCGGATTTGCGGCGAGGATGCCTGCGGCGACCCCATTCGCTTTTTCCATCTCCCACTGGCCGCTTTGCACACTCACGATCTTCATGCCTGCGGCGTTCATAGCGTCCTCAAAACCCGCTTTGCGCTGCTGACTGTTAAAGGCCGTCGTGACACCTTCGAGGATGGCGACTTCGTCACCTGCCTTGAGCTTTTTCGCGAGCACTTCGCCCACCGCCTTGGCTCCAGCGCGGTTATCAGGGCCGACAAACGGCGCAGTGAGGCCTGCCTGCTTCAGCGTGTCGGCATCGAGCTTATTGTCGATGTTGATGACGAGCACGCCGCCCGTTTGTGCACGCTTCAGAGCCGGAATGAGCGCCTTAGAGTCCGCAGGAGCGATCACGATGGCCTGCACGCCCTGCGCCACCATCTGCTCGACCAATCCCACCTGCTCCGCGAGATCGGTTTCGTTCTTGATGCCATTCACGAGGAGCTCGTAGTCACTCGAATGCGCAGCCTGATGCCTCTTTGCTCCCTCGGCCATGGTTTGAAAAAACTCATTCGCCAGAGATTTCATCACTAGGGCCACCTTTGGCTTGCCAGAAGAAGTGGCGTCGCGTTCGGGGCCACAGCTATTCATGCCGGAGATTGATGCGGCGAGTAGGAGGGACGGAAAAAGCTTCATGGTAGGCAGAGCCGATGAAACCAACTCTCGGAGCCTGCCGCAACTACCGTTTTCACGCCATTTGCCAACAGACCTCCCTGTCCCACTCCCCGGCGGTGTCTCTGATTGCCTCGCAGCTCATGTTCCGGGGAAAGGTTGGGGGGCGGGCCGACAGCCTGGCTGGCCACTTCAGTAGCTCCCCACGCTCCCGCAAGGCGCGCATTTCTGCTTTTTGATGTTTCTGACAGGTCTCAAAGCGTGATGCGGGCACCGGCTTTCTTCAACTCCTCGACGAGGGCTTTGGAGGCATCGTTCAGCGGGCATTCGGTGAGGAAAATCTGGCAGTAGGGAGCCCACTCGCGAGCACCGTCGTTGTCCTTTTTCCAGGCGCGATGCAGCGGAGCGATGTCGGCGACGGGGTTCTTGTCGAGGAAGAGGAATTGCAAGTCGGTCAAAGCCTCCAGCGGAGTGATGTCGGCGACTTGATTGCCTTTCAGCGAGAGCATGGAGAGCCACTTCAGTTGGCCGATTCCATCAAGCTTGGTGATCTTGTTGCCGTCGAGGTAGAGCGTCCAGATTTTGGGCAGTTTGAAGAGCGCGGAGACATCGGCGATCTGGTTCCCGGCGAGGTAGAGCGAATTCAGCGCGGTGATGCCACCGAGCGCGGAGACATCGGTGACTTTGTTGTTCGTGAGTTCGATGTATTGGAGCGCCTTGCAGGTGGCCAGCGGGGAGATGTCGGTGATCTGGTTGTTCGCCACGTCGAGGAACTGGAGTCGCTCCAGACCTTTGAGGGCGGCGAGGCTGGTGAGCTTGTTGTCCGGCAGCGTCAGCGAGGCCAGCGCGACGCATTTTTCCAGTCCCGTCAGGTCGGTGATGCCTGCTCCTTTGCCCTCGATGATGGAAACGGTGGCGACATCCTCGGCGGTGATGACTTCCTGGTTGTCGCGCTTGGCGAAGACCTGCTTCCGCACGGCAGCTTCGAGTGCCTTGTCTTTAAAGACAGCGACGGGCTTCGGCGGTGGAGGTGGAGCCGCAGGTTTGGCGGGTTCAGTCTTTGCCGTGGCTGGGGCGGCAGGCTTTGCGGGCGCTGGAGCAGGCTTCGCAGCAGTCGCTGGGGCTGGTTTGGCGGGAACTGGTGTCGTAGGCTTGGCAGCAGGTGGTGTGACTGGTTTTGGAGCAGGAACTGGTGTTGCAGCAGGCTTGGCGGGAGTCTCGACCTTCACGGGGGGAGTTGCAGGCGCTGGCTTGGCAGCCGGAGCAGGTGTTGCCGCAGCCTTTGGAGCTTCAGCGGGTTTGGCCGGGGCGGGGGCGGCAGGCTTCGCCTCCTGCGCGGAGAGCGCGGCGGCAGACAGGAGGAGGATCAGGGATGGGATGGACTTCATGTCTGGTGGGTCGGGTGGTGAGGGGAATGATACGGCAGCGTATGGTTGCATGTTATCGCAAAATCGGCTCTGTCGGCGTCACCATGATCAATGTTATTGTCATCCTCGAAATCGACCCCGCTCGCGTCGATGAGTTCCTCGAAGTCATCACCTTCAACGCCGCAGAGTCCGTGAAGGAGCCGGGCTGCACCCGCTTCGAGGTGAATCGCCAGTTCGTGCAGCCGAACCTCTTCGCCCTCAGCGAGCAGTATGTCGATCAGGCCGCCATGGAGGCGCATTATCAGACGCCGCACTTCGCGCTGTGGAAGGAAAAGTCAGCCACAGGCTTCGTCACCAAGCGCTGGTCGGTGAAAGGCCCGGTCCTCGACTGATCCGCACCGCGTATCCCATCCCCCACCGTGGAAGACGCCTTCGGCCATCATATCTCCTACCTGCGAGTGTCCGTCACCGACCGGTGCAACGAACGCTGCCGCTACTGCATGCCCGAGGAGGAGCAGGCCTGGTTTCCGAAGGAGGAAGTGCTGAGCTACGAGGAAATGCTGCGTGTGCTGCGTGTCGGTGCCGGCCTCGGCATCAAAAAAGTGCGCGTCACCGGTGGCGAGCCACTGACCCGTCCGGGCGTGGCTGATTTCTGCGCCCAGATCGCCGCCATTCCGGGCATCGAGCAGATCGGCATCTCCACGAATGGCACGCTTTTGAGCAAACTGGAGCAGGGTGAAACCATCGCCGCACGTCTGGTCAAAGCCGGGGTGCAGAGCGCCAATGTCTCGCTCGACTCGCTCGACCGTGCCGCCTATCAACGCAGCACGAGCCGCGACCTCCTGCCCAAGGTGCTCGATGGCATCGATGCTGCCATCGACGCTGGTTTCCACTCCATCCGCCTGAACTGCGTGTTGATGAAAAACCAGACTGAACGCGAGTTCGTGCCGCTCATCGACTACGCCCGCTGCAAGGGCGCGCTGCTTCGTTTCATCGAGCTCATGCCCGTGAGCACACAGGACGTGCTGAGCGAGGCCAACTTCCTCTCCACCTCCCATGCCAAACAAATGGTGGAGCAGCACTATGGCCCGCTCACTCCGCTACCCGACTTCAAAACCAACGGCCCCGCCACCTACTACGCCATCCCCGCCACCGGCCAAAAGATCGGCTTCATCGGCGCAATGACGAACCTGCACTTCTGCGAGAACTGCAACAAGCTCCGCCTCACCAGCGACGGCAAACTCCGCCCCTGCCTCGGCAGCTACCTGGAGTTCGACCTCCGCGAAGCCCTCCGCGCCGGATGCAGCGACGCCGAACTCGCCTCCCTCATCCACAACGTCGTCGCGAGGAAGCCGAAGGAGCACGACTTCCGCGACAACTACCAGCCGAACCGGAAGATGATCGCGATTGGGGGGTGAAGGTGTATTGCCGAAGTCAGCGTCAAAAAGCTTGGTCGGAAACCATTCAGTAAAGGAAAAACTCTTCAAATCCGATTCCTGCGAGTCCGCTATTCGAGAAGCAATCCACAAATGCTGATGTGACGAAAACAGAGCTTGAGCGGCGTCCTGGCATTTTGAAAATCGTGTAGTCAGCGATGAAAGAAGGACGCATCACCACCTTCGTGAAATCAAGTGGCTCTCCTGAAATTGGACATGGAATAAACTCCGAAGCGTTTACGTCCACGCCTTTAAGTTTTGGAGGATTGACGAAGAAAAGTGGCTCTCCTGCTGCATCAAGGTGAACAAGCGCCACATCGATCAAGACAGATTTCAAAGCTCGCACCGCTTGGACGGTCAAAACAATTCCTCCCCCGCCAAACCAGGAAGCACTTCCCTTAATGCATTTTTTCCTATGATCTGGATCCACCCACATCACTTTGGGAACACCAAGATTATGAGGCTTCCCAGGTTCAGGGATACCGTAGAAATCTTCGAACAGCGAGTCGCCGGCCAAGTTGATGCACTTGTAACCAGGAGCTGTAACGACTTGGAAGTACTTCATTGGTTCGTTCTTGGAATGCATGGCAGTAGCCTCATAAAAGCAAAGCCGTGATCCGAAGACCACGGCTTTGTCGGTTCAAAGGTGTGTCTGATTACTTCGCTGCAATCGCCTTTTCGATGGCGGACACGACGGCGGCATCATCTGGCGTGGTCTTTGGCTCGAAGCGCTGGAGGGGTTTGCCATCTTTGCCGATGAGGAACTTGCCGAAGTTCCATTTCACATCGCCAGGGAAGGCGCCTTCTTTGCCGGTGAGGGCGGTGTAGAGGGGATGCTGTTCTTCGCCTTTGACGTGCAGCTTGTCGAACATCGGGAAGCTCACGTTGTACTTCTCGGTGCAGAAGATTTTGATCTCTTCGTTCGTGCCAGGCTCCTGAGCACCGAAGTCATTGCAGGGGAAGCCGACGACGCTGAAGCCCTGATCCTTGAACTTCTCATGCAGAGCCTGGAGTTCCTTGTACTGCTTCGTCAGGCCGCAGCGTGA
>CAYMHJ010000167.1:0-13717 GCA_964390165.1 uncultured Prosthecobacter sp.
AGACCACGTCGATCATGGGGGCGAACTGGAAACCCATGACGAGATTAACCGTCTCGATGGTGCGATGCTATGAGCCTTGTCCGAGGGCCATGTTGGTTCAGTTGTACTGGTTGAGGGCTGAGAAAGAGATGTCGTCGATGCCCGACTGGGCGATCAGAGCCATGACCTTCTGGATTTCCACCGCCGGAGTATCTCGGTCGCCACGAATGACAACACGATAGGTGGGATTGTTGTTTTTTCTCTCGGTGAGGGCATTCACGATCTCCTCGTTGGGGAGTTCGCGATCATCGAGCTTGATTTTGGATTCCTGCTTGCCCGAAAGCCAGCGGATGTTGATGGCGGCCTCGAACATAGCGTTCTTGTCCTCCTTCTTTTTAGCATCTGCAGCGACAGGAAGTTTGATGTCCTTGTCGATGCGCAACACCTGGGCCGAGGTGATGCTCATGAAGAAAATGAGCAACACCAGCAGCACGTCAATCATTGGTGCGATCTGGAACTCTGGTTCGCCGTCGCCGCCTCCGCCTCCTCCGCCCATAGTGGTATCAGGTTAAATTTGGATGTGGTTGATGAGAATTGTAAATCAGGCTGCCACTGCGGCGACTGGTTCGCCACCGACCCAGTTCGGAATGGCAGCGTAGAATTCTTCTTCACCTACATGCGCATCCTTGAGATGACTGTAAGGCATTTTGCGGAAGAGAGCTCCGACCACGTCCTGAAGCCCAGTCATGGAGGACTGAAGGCGATTACGCAGGAAGTAGAAGAACATGAAGGCAGGCACAGCAATGAAGAGGCCTGAGGCGGTGGCGATGAGCACCTCACCGATAGCGCCAGAAAGCTTGGATGGGTCACCCACACCGCTGGTTCCGAGAGTGGCGAAGGCGCTCATCATCCCAGTCACCGTTCCGGTGAGTCCGATCATCGGCGTGCAAACCCCGATCACAGAAAGGTAGTTGATACGGGTAGTGATGGTCGAATTGACTTTGTTCAGCTCGGTAAACAAAGCGTTATCAACAGCTTCTTCACCGTCACCGACGAAACTAAGCGCAACGCGGGAAACATCACTGAAGGAGGAAGAGTTGTTTTTGGCGAACTGGTAAGCGCCGACGTAGTCACCAGCGCGGAAAAGATCCTGAATCTGGGCCACCTGGGCCGGAGGGGCCATCTTCTTGAGGCTGGTGCGCATCCAGAGGTCCACGGTGAGCCAGATGAGGGCGATGGAGCAGGCTGTGATGGGATACATGACCCATCCACCTTCATGGAAGCGGTCCATGAGTGTGTGCTCGATTTTTGTGGGAGCTTCTGCGCCAGCTGCTGCAGGCTCCTGGGCATGGAGAGGGGCGAAGACGGCAAGATTGCCGAAGAGCATCAGAGCGCAGGCAGCGGTGCGAACGATGGACTGGGTCAGGGAGGCTGGAGTGCGGAGGTGCATGGTGGCTAGGGGGTGGTGACGGTTAGATTGGGATGGATGTTTGGGAAATGTCTGAACAAGAAATTATTTGGCGGGGGCGGGGTCAACGGGCTTTGGGGCATCGCCATCTTTGCCCTCCTCGGCTTCGGGCTCGTTCTTCATGCCATTGATTTTGGCGAGTTCCTTGCTGGCGAGGTCTGCCACAGCCGAGCCTGTGTAGGTTTCGTTGAGGCGCTTGAAGACGGACTGAGCATCTTCATAGCGCTTCATTTTCACCAGCATCTGACCAGCCTTCAGTTCGGCATCGGGCACACGCTGTACCTGAGTGCCAAAGAAAACCGGAATTCGCAGGTAGGCCATGAGCGCCTTCTCCCATTGCTTTTGGCGTGCGTGAATATCAGCAATCATCGCCCAAATGGAAGCTCCAACACTCGAATCATCAGTTTCACTGAGGATGCTGTCCGCCTCTGCAAGAATGGAGGTGAACTCGGAGGAGGTCTGGCGGTCAATGTCCAGCTGGATGATGCGAAGCTGCATCTTCTGGCTTTCAGTCAGTCGGAGGATCTTGAGCTGGGGGATGAATTTGACGGTTTCCTCAAACTTGCCTGCCTGGCTGAGAAGTTCGACATAAGTGAAGAAGACCTCTGTGTAAGGAGACCCTGGAAGAGTTTCGAAAGCCCCGAAGAATGATTTAGCCTTGGCAAGCGCAGCCAGAGCTTCCTCTGCTTTGCCCTGGGCCATGAGATCCCTGGCTTCACCGATCTCGGCAACCTCCGGCCAATCCAGTGAACCGACGTTCTGAATTGGAAGCTGTGTGGTAGCGGTCTTGTCATCCCCGAGGAGGATTGTGCGGATGATTTTTCCATCCTGAATGGTGAACTCGGATGATGGGATGCGGCTGCCGTCTTTGAGAATAAGAAACTGGCCATGGGCAGCACCTGCCATGAGGCAGACGAATGCTAGGAAACTAGGGAGTAGGCGAGACATCGGGCGAAGGAAATGGAACGGATTACAGTTTGCTAAGCTCCTGTTGGGCTTCTTTCATCTCAGGAAGAGTCTGAAGGTCCTGACGCTTGGTCATTTCGATCAAAAGCAGCTTGGCTGCCTCACGGTCGGAGTTCTGACGGTCTGGCAGTTCCTGAGGACGATTCAATTTCACAAAAGCTCGCGCACACTGAACATATGCCTTGGCCATGATGGGCTTCCATTTTTGATGAGCGATGAAGACTCGCTGATAAAACGGGATAGCCTCTCCCCATTTCTGCTGATCATAGAGCATCTCACCCTGCATGAGCAGAGCTTCTGCATGGGCCTCACCTCGCCATTCTTTGGTGTTCAGGATGTTCTCGTAGATCTTTTTGGACTCGTCGTATTTTTTGAGCTTGTAGAGGGTCCTGGCTTCGCCTCGAGTAGCATCGAGCAGCCTGGAGCTGCCCTCATATTCGACCATGGCTTTGCGGAAGAGTTCCAGGGCCTTGTCATAATCATTCTTTTCGAAGGCGATCTCTGCGAGACCCACGGCAGCACCATCGGCATACTCTGTATCCTTGAAGAACTCGTTCAGGCGATTGTAGCAGGAGGTGGCCTTGTCGAGATCCCCCTTTTTCCGGGCATTATCACCGACGGTCGCAAGTAGCATCGGGCTGAGGTCTTCGGCCTTGGCGACTTCGATGATGATAGTGAAAAGTTTTTCGGACTTCTCAGGTTCACGCATGACCTTGGCGAGCCAGGCCTTAGCAAACAGGATGCGCATTTGAGCCGTGCCATTCATCGCGGCTTCAGGAGGAGTCAGCAATGTTTCGAGCTGCTTTTCGACATCTTCAAAAGTGACAACAGGCGCTGGAGGTGGAGCGGCATCCGCAGGCTTGGCTGCACCATCTGCGGCTGGAGCGGCAGCCGCAGCAGTGGTAGGCCTGGCACGGCGCTTGGGAGCTACCAGCGATACAAGCTGCTGGATCAGCCCTTCGACCTGTTCATTGGCTGGATTCGGGATTTTAGGCTTGATGGCGGTGGCCAGGAGATTCTTGGCCTCGTCCAGCTTATTTTCCTTCACCCGGGCACGGGAAATCCAGAGGACCGCCTTGAGTTCCTGTTCTTCGTTGTCTTTGTGGGTTTTGAGATACTTCTCCCACATATCACCCAGTTCCTTCCACTTACCTTCACCGGCATAGAGGTCGGTCGCTTGATCCATGGCATAGCTGAGCACGTCATCAGACTTCGCCTTGTCCACCGCCTGCGCGAAGTTTTCCAACGCCTTGTCGTATTCCAGCTTCTGGTTGTAGCCATCTCCCAGCAGCGCATAGACTTGGCCGATGTTTTGATCGTTCGGGGCATCAGCAACGATGCTTTCCAAGTCCTTCATGGCATCGTCTGTCTCGCGTGCTTGGAACTTGATGAAGGCCAGACGGTAACGGGCATCAATGACATACTGGCCTTTTGGGTTCTCCTTGAGGTATGCTTTGATGGCCTTGGAAACATTGATGGAATCGTTTTGGTAGAAGTAGCTGAGTGCCACGCGATACATGGCGTCATCCTTGTAAGGTGACTGGGGGAACTCATTGACCAGAAGTTCGAAGGTGGTGCGTGCGTCATCGAAGCGCTGCATCTCGAAAAGCACATTGCCGCGCAGAAAGCGGAGCCGCTCTTTTTCGGCTTTCGGGAAGCCTTCAGCTTTGTTAAAGGCATCCACCGCCTCACTGAGCTGGCCGTTTTCATAAGCGAGCATCCCGAACATTTCAGAAACGGTCCCGAGATCGGCGCCATCCGGGAAGTCAGAGATGTATTTCTCACACAGCTTTCGTGCAGCGCTCACGCGCTTGAGCTGGGCATTGGCAATGATCATGCCAAACATGCAGCGGTCACGCTGGGGGAACTCCTTGAATTCCTTGGTGATGACCTCAAAGGCGAGGATCGATTCCCAAAACCGGTTCATCTCGAAATAACAGCGTCCGAGGCGGTAATAAAGAGAGGCGTCGTAGTCGGAGCGTTTCTCCAACTCTTCGAGCAGGGAGTTGTTCGTCTTCAGCTTTTCCTCCAGCTCTTCCTTTGTGCCACGGATTGGACCTTTGCCGGGATTCTTGAGGCTTTCCTCGATCTTGGCGATGACCTCTTTCTGAATGCGGCTGATTTCACTCTTTCGGCGAACAAGCTGGTAGGCTCCGAGGGCCTCGCGGAAGCTTTTCTTCTCCAGCATCTGGTCACCGAGCTTCAGGTAGATGTTGTTCATCTGGGCCACGTTATCCCCCCCGGTGGCGAAGCCCTTGACCTTTTCCATGAGCTCCCCGGCCTTGTCGAGTTCGCCTTTCGCGACGTAAAGGTCGGCGCACATCATGGCGGCCTGGATGCCCTCAGCGCTGCGTGTTCCATCTGCCAGAACCGAATTGAGAATGCTGATGGCCTCATCGTTTTTGCCCTGCTTTTTCAGAGCTTCCGCAACAAAGAGGCCGGCCTCAGCCTTCATCGCTGGAGCACTGGTCACGAGACCTTTGAGCACTTCGATGCCTTTGTCCGGTTCGCCTTTATTGATGTAGCTGCGACCGAGTGCCATGCGCACTGGGTTGATATAATCACCATCGGCGAAGCTTGTCTGATAGGCCTCAAGCGCAGTGATGGCGTTTGGATAATCGTTCAGATTGAAATACGAGGCACCTTTGACGAACAACACCTGCGGGAAAGGTTTGCCGCTGAGGTTTTTCTCCACTTCGGCAATCTTGGAGAGCGCTTCCTGGTATTTGCCTTCCTGAAACAGTGCCAGTCCGGCGTTCATCAGGGCTTCGGTTTCCTGCTGGATGTTCAAGGCCCCAGCAGGAGCGGCTGGTGCTGCTGGGGCACCGGGAGCCGGGGGCGGAGCTTGACCCAGGACTACACTGGACCCGGAAACTAGAATCAATGCAGCGCAGAAGGAGTGACGCGTGACAAACATGGGAAAATAAACGGTGCTAAAAGCCTGACCACGATCACCTGTTATCTGCCACAATTGCGAAATGCGATGGGCTGTTATGGTTCATCATGGCTTGGGTTGGGGGCAAAAAATGAGCGGTTTTTTTGGAAATGGGTCACGAGCCTAGCAGGCAGCACTTTTTTGTCACCAACGTAATTTTTACAGACGAAAAATTTCATTCCCATCCTCTCCACCACCGCTCACAGCTTTGCCTTCAGGGCCGTCATCGCCTTCATGGTGGACTCGACTTCTGTCGTGGCTGGCAGCACCTCAAAGAGGGTGCCGGACTGCTCCGCACGGAAAGCACGCCGAACCTTAACCAGCAGCTCCTCGCTGAGCCCTCCTGGAATGATCACTCTCATGACACGTTCCTGACGCCCGAATATCGCCGCCGCGAACCGTTCCAGCGCCGTCTGTCCGCTGGAGTCCACCACTCCCAAAGGAATAGCAGCAAGACGCAGCGTGCCTTCACGGCGCTCACCTGTGATTGCATGACCAAGGGCCATTATCCCCGCCAGAGCCTGCGTCTCCTCTTTAGTGCGACCTGGATCACCGTAGAGAACCAGAATCAGACTGATCTCCTGCCAGCGCGGCCTGCCAGTGATTTCCACGTCCACGTTCGAGACTTCCAACCCGCCGTGGAAAAAGCGGTCACGCCGTGGATCGTAGCCCATGTTTTCCGCGCTCATGGAGGAGTCCACGAAGCTGGCCACGGCTGCCAGACGCTCCGGCCCGGTCGGCTGCATCACCTCTTTCAGGATGCTCGTGTAGCGATCCAGAGACTGCACGGTCATTTCGCGCCGCAGGGCCGTCGCATAACCGTAGCTGCGCTCCTCCACCTGCGTGCGCTTCCACCACCAGATGCCAAAGGACGCGATGCTGGTAATGACAAGACCCAGTGGAAACATGATGAGTGCGATGCGGATATGGCGGCCGGGTGATGACATGGATGGAAAAAGAAACGTCCGCAGCAGTAGGCTGAGCACTTCATTCATGCACGACTTTTCACAACCTCTCCACTTCATCACGAAAATCGGAACCACAAAGCTTAAACTCCGCCCTTGCACCCCAGCGCCCTCCGCGTCATCTCCGGCGAACCCGCCCGACACCACCTTGGCCGCCACCGAAAAATCACGCACTCTCGTCGCCATTCCCGCCCGCTGGGGATCGACTCGCTTTCCAGGAAAGATGCTCCATCACATCGCCGGAAAGCCCCTCGTCCAGCATGTCTGGGAGCGTTGCCAGGAATGTCGTGCCGTGGATGACATCGTCATCGCTACGGACGATGAACGCATCGTCGAGGCCGCCGACTCCTTTGGAGCCAAAGCCGTGCTTACTTCTCCCTCTCATCCCAGCGGCACCGACCGCATCGCCGAGGCCGCTGAGGCATTCCCCGAGCACGCTACCATCATCAATGTCCAGGGCGATGAGCCCCTCATCTCCCCTGCACTCATCGACCAGCTAGCTCTAGCTTTGCAGAGTGATTCCAGCATCCGCATGATCACCGCCGCCGCCCCCATCCACGATGGAGCCCAGGTGGCCGATCCGAACGTCGTCAAAGTCGTCTTCGACGTGAATGGTGACTCCCTCTACTTTTCACGCTCTCCTCTCCCCTTCGTGCGCAATGCCGCCGCGCACACCGAGCATTACCGCCACCTCGGCATCTATGGTTTTCAGCGCAGCTTCCTCTTTCAGTTCATCGCCTGGCCGCCTTCACGGCTGGAGCAGACCGAGTCTCTGGAGCAGCTCAGAGCTGTTGAAAACGGCACCCGCCTCCGCGTCATCCTCACCCAGGATCTCTCACCCGGAATCGATACTCGCGAGCAGGCCGACGCCATTGAGAAGCAACTCAGAGAAAGAGTATCCAGAGACTGATCGAGCCCACTGCTTCGCATCAGATAGGAGGCCAAACCTGAACATTTCCTCGACAGAAAGGCGCGTTCCGTCGTTTGTTTCACACCCCACCCATGAAGTCACTGCTCCGCGTCGCCTCGTTCTGTCTCCTCGCACTCACCTTTGCCCACGCTGACTGGCCCCAGGCCACCAGCGATCTCAAAGCCGACCCCAAGGCCAATTTCGGCCAACTGGAAAATGGCGTTCGTTACGTCATCGTGCCGAATGACGAGCCTCCAGGCCGGGCAAGCATCCGTCTTTACATGGATGTCGGCTCCTTGATGGAGGAGGACGACCAGCAGGGCATGGCGCATTACCTGGAGCACATGGCCTTCAATGGCAGCCGTCACTTCCCCGGTGGGGAGATGGTGGAGTATTTCCAGCGCCTGGGGATGGGCTTCGGCGCGGACACGAATGCGCACACCTCCTTCAAAGAAACCGTTTACATGTTGGAGTTGCCGAAGGTGGAGACAAAGCTGCTCAACGAAGGCATGCAACTCTTCCGCGACTACCTCGACGGCATGGCCCTCGGGGAAAAGGAGATCGACAAGGAGCGCGGCATCATCCTCAGCGAAAAGCTTAGCCGAGACAGCATCGAGTATCGCACGCAGATCGCAGGCTATGAGTTTGCCATGCCGGAGTCCCTGCTGCCAAAGCGCCTGCCCATCGGCATCGAGAAGACGCTGAAGTCCATGCAGCGCCCGCGCTTCGTCGAGTTCTACAACAAGTGGTATTCCCCCAAACGCGCCACCGTGGTCGCCGTGGGTGACTTCAAGGACGTGGCGCTGGTGAAGGCGGAGATCGAAAAGAACTTCGGCGATGCCAAGGCACGCGCCGAGGACGTTAAAGACCCGAGCTTTGGCAAGGTCACCACCGGATATGGCATCATCGCCAAACTCCACACCGAGATGGAAGCGAAGGCCGTGGACCTCTCCATCGAGATCCCCCGCCCTGCCAAGAACAAGCCCGACACAGCTGCCAACCGTCGTGACAAAATGGTTCGCGACCTCGCCGATGCGATGCTGAACCAGCGCTTCTCCAAACTGGCCAAGGAAAAGGACACACCCATCCTCGGTGCCGAATCCTACAGCTATGAATATTTAGAATTCGTCGAGGTCACCGGAGCCATGGCACAGTGCGCGCCGGAGATGTGGCAAAAGGCCGTCGCTTTGCTGGAAACCGAAGTCCGCCGTGCCGTGCAGCATGGCTTCACCGACGCCGAGTTTGAAGAAGCCAAGGCCAGCCTGCTGAAATCGGTGGAGTTGCGTGCCGCCCAGGCAGACACCCGCAAGTCCCGCGATCTCGCCAGCGGTCTCGTAAGCATTGTGGCGGCGAAGAAGGTCTTCACCCATCCGAGCGATGACCTCGTGCGAGTGAAGGCAGCCCTTGCCAACCTAACGAAAGAGGAGTGCCACACCGCCTTTGTGGAAACCTGGAAGGGCGATGACCTTCAGGTCTTTGTCGGCGGCAAGCTCAAGCTCGATGGCGATGCTGAAAAGCAAATTATCGCCGCCTACAAGGAGAGTGCGCAGAAGCCCGTCGAGGCTCCGAAGAAGGAAGAAACCGCCGCCTTTGCCTACTCGAAGCTTGGCGAAGAAGGCAAGATCACCAGCCAGACTGAAGTGAAGGAACTGGAGATCACCCAGGCCACCCTCTCCAACAATGTGCGCGCCAACATCAAGCCCACGCCTTTCGAGAAGGGCACCGTGCGGGTGACGATCAACTTCGGCGGCGGCAAGCTCGTGGCTCCGAAAGACAAGCCCGGACTCATCCCCTTCGCCCAGAGCACCTTCATCATGGGCGGCCTGAAGGCTCACAGCGCCGATGACCTCCGCCGCATCTTTGCCAGCAAGACCGTCGGCATGGACTTCAATGTGGCAGACGAAGCCTTCACCCTCAGCGGCCGCACCACGCCGGAAGATCTGGAAGCACAGCTCCAACTCCTGACCGCCTACCTCACCGCTCCCGGCTACCGCGAGGAGGCCGAGCGTCAGTTCCGCCAGAACCTGGAGCCGATGTACATCCAGCTCGCCCACACCGCCGAAGGCATCATGAATGACAAGGTCGTCAGCTTCCTGCATAGCGGCGACTTCCGCTTCGGCTTCCCCGCGAAGGCGGAGATGGAAAAGCGCAACTTAGCCGAACTGGAAGCCTGGTTGAAGACTGCTCTCACGGAAGACTACCTCGAAGTCTCCATCGTCGGCGACATCGAGCCCAAGGCAGCCCTGGAAGCCATCGCCAAGACGGTCGGCACCTTGCCAAAGCGCGCTGCCGAGAAGCCGAAGTATGTCGAGGAGCGCAAGATCGCCTTCCCTGCCCCGAGCAGCACGGATCTGAAGTTCACCACCGAGATCCCGAAAGCCGTCGCCGCCCTGTATTGGCCCACGGGTGACATGCTGGACATCCAGCGCACGCGCCGCCTCACCCTGCTCGGCTCCATCCTCGACGACCGCCTCCGCATCAAAGTGCGCGAGGAACTCGGCGAGACCTACAGCCCAGCCTGCTACCATGTGGCGAACGACACCTTCACCGGCTACGGCTACATGACCGCCATGATCGAGTGCAAGCCCGAGCAGGCTGCGCCGATCAGCGACCTCGTCATCAAAATCGCCGACGAACTCGCCACGGGCGAAATCACCGACGATGAATTCGAACGTGCCAAGAAGCCCATCCTCACGCAGCTCGAACAGATGCGCCGCGACAACCGCTACTGGGCGCAGAACGTCGTCCGCAACTGCCAGGAGCACCCCGAGCGCCTCGAATGGAGCAAGAGCCTCGTCAGCGACTTCTCCGCCGTGAAGAAAGCGGACATGAGCAAGCTCGCCAAAGAGTACCTCGGCAAAGCCCGCGCCGTCGGCGTGAAAGTGCTGCCTGAGACGAATAAGTAAACGGTTCCCCGTCTTTCTGATCACCGAACGAAAACAAATCACCCGGCAGATGGCTGCCGGGTGACTCGGAAAACAAAGCTAACCAAAACAAAGAAGCTTACTTGCCCCAGATCTTCAGCAGCGCTGCGGCCATGTCGGCAGGGCTGTCGGCCACGGCGATGCCGCACTCGGCGAGGATGCGCTTCTTGGCTGCCGCAGTGTCGTCAGCTCCGCCGATGATGGCACCCGCGTGACCCATGCGGCGTCCGGGAGGTGCGGTGGCACCGGCGATGAAGGCCGCGATGGGCTTCTTGATGTTGTCTTTCGCCCAAAGACCGGCTTCGACTTCGGCATTGCCACCGATCTCGCCGATCATGATGATCGCTTCGGTCTCGGGGTCTTCGTTGAACATCTTGAGCACGTCGAGGTGGTTGGTGCCATTCACTGGGTCACCACCGATGCCGACGCAGGTGCTTTGGCCGTAACCGCGAGTCGTGAGCTGCCAAACAGCTTCATAAGTGAGAGTGCCGGAGCGGCTGACCACGCCCACGTTGCCGCGTTTGTGGATGTAACCTGGAGCGATGCCGATGCGGCAGCCGCCCTGGGATTTTTCACCATGGCCAGGAGTCACGAGACCGGGGCAGTTTGGGCCGATGAGGCGGGTCTTGCTGCCTTTCATGGCGGCCTTCACCTTGATCATGTCGTTGACTGGGATGCCTTCGGTAATGGCAACGACGAGGTCGAGCCCGGCGTCCACGGCTTCCAGGATCGCATCTGCTGCGAAGGGGGGCGGAACGAAGATCACGCTGACGGTCGCGCCGGATTCCTTCGCAGCCTGACTTACCGTGTCATAGACCGGCACTTTGTGGCTGCCATGATCAAAGGTCACACCACCTTTACCAGGGGTGACACCCGCCACGAGCTGCGTGCCGTAGTCGAGAGAGGCTTTGGCGTGGCGGGAGCCGAAATCGCCCGTGATGCCTTGGACGAGGATGCGTGTGTCAGTGTCAACGAGGATGGCCATGATGCGTGTGCGCTTTGGGGGGGGAGGTAAGAGACGAAGTTAGCCCGAGAAAGGGCGCGCCATCATAGGAGAGTGCTCCCTAGCGTCAAGGAACGGAGCCAATCATTTCTCGAACTGCTAAACGCGAGCGGATTCGCAGCCACAATCAGGCTGCCCTGGATTTCATTGTTGACTATTCGTCTAGTTTCGCCACTTCTTCGCCACATGGGAAGAACCTCTGATGCCAAAGAACGCCTGATCGAAGCAATGATCGAACTGATCTGGGCCGGCAGCTATGGCACCACGTCGGTGGATCACATCTGTGAAAAGGCGGGCGTGAAGAAGGGCAGCTTCTACCACTTCTTTGAATCGAAAACCGCCTGCGCCCTCACCGCCATCGAGCATGGCTGGGCGGAGCACCGTAAGCAGCTCGACCAGACCTTTTCGCCGGTCAATGCGCCACTCGACCGCATCTGGAAATGCTTCGCCGACTTTCAGCAGGAACAACGGGAAATGCAGGCAAAACATGGTCGTGTGCTCGGCTGTCCCATACATTCCCTGGGGGCAGAGGTTAGCACCATTGACGACAAACTGCGCGATAAACTCCAGGAGATCCTCTCCCAATTCATCCGCTACTACGAAAGCGCCATTCGCGATGCCCACTACCAGGGCATCATCGAGGCACCTGACGCGCCCGCCTTGGCACGAATCCTGTTTGCCTATGGTGAAGGGCTGCTCCTCCACGCCCGCATGTGGAATGATCTCAGCCATCTCGATGAAATGGAGGCCGGTGCCCGCCGCATCCTCGGCATCAAAGAGCTGTAATCCTGACCCACTGATTCCCTGCCCCCGCCTTGCCTTCTTTTTCGCATTCAAATTAACCAACCGGTCAACTTCGACCGCCATCCCCACATTCACCATGCCCACCCCGCGCATCCTCCTCCCACTCGCCCTGTTCCTCGCCGCCTGCGGAAAGCCCGCTGATGGTGGTGGTCACGGTGGCGGTGCCATGCCGCCCGCACCTGTGACCCTCGCTCCTGTGGAGTCGAAGGAACTCGTCGAGTGGGAGGAATTCACCGGTCGTGTCGAGGCCCAGGAGATGGTCGATCTCCGCCCGCGCGTGGCCGGCTACATCACCCAGGTACATTTCCAGGCCGGCAGCCTCGTGAAAAAAGGAGACATCCTCTTCACCATCGACCAGCGCCCCTTTGAGACCAAACTCCGCGCCGCGAAGGCCGAGGTGCAGCGTGCCGAAGCCAACATGGAGGCGGCCAAGCGTGAGTTCGACCGCGTCAGTTCTCTGCTCGCCGCCAAAGCCATCGCCCCTGAGCAGGCCGAGACCCGCGAGTCGATGTATAAGCAAGGCCAGGCCGCCCTGGAGGCCGCGAAAGCCGCCGAACACAGCGCCGAGATCGAGTTCGAGCACAGCACGGTCAAAGCGCCCATCGCAGGCCGCATCAGCCGCGCCATCACCACCACGGGGAACTTTGTTACCGCTGGCACCACGCTGCTGACCACCATCGTCACCGTCGATCCCGTTTATGTGTATGCCGACATCGACGAAAACAGCCTTCTGAAGCTCCAGGCTCTCCAACGTGACAAGACGACTTTCACCAATGGCGACGGTCGCATGCCGGTGGAACTCCAGCTCTCCAATGAAAAGGATTTCCCGCACCACGGACACGTCGAGTCCTTCGACAACCGCCTCGACGCCGGCACCGGCAGCATGGTCCTCCGCGCCGAGTTCTCCAACACCGACGGATCACTCACCCCCGGCCTCTTTGCCCGCATTCGTCTGCCGATGACCGCGAAATACAAGGCGCTGCTCATCGATGAAAAAAGCATCCTCACCGATCAGGCCAACAAATACGTCCTCGGCATCGACGAGTCGAAGCAGCCTGCCGTTTCCGTCTATAAACCCGTCACCATCGGACCAGCCATTGACGGCAAGCGCATCGTCCGCACCGGCCTCACTGCTGGCGACAAAATCATCATCAATGGCCAGGCCCGCCTGCCGATGCCTGGAATGCCTGTCGTGCCGGTGGAAGCCGCAGCCGCCCCAAAAGAAACGGCCTCCAAGTAAGCACACGGCACGACCATGAACTTCTCTTCGTTTTTCATCACCCGCCCCATCTTTGCGGGCGTCTTGTCGCTGCTGACCTTCATCCTCGGCGCGATCTCACTCTTCCAGCTTCCTATTTCGGAATACCCGGAGGTCGTGCCGCCGACGGTGATCGTCACGGCGACTTATCCGGGTGCGAATCCGAAGACCATCGCCGAAACCGTGGCCTCGCCGCTCGAACAGACGGTCAATGGCCTGGAAAACATGCTCTACATGTCCTCCCAGAGCACGGCGAACGGCGTGATGATCCTTACCGTTACCTTCAAGATCGGCACGGATCTCGATTTGGCACAGGTCCAAGTGCAAAATCGTGTCTCGCAGGTGCTGCCGAAGCTGCCCGAGGAAGTTCGCCGTTATGGTGTGACCACGGTGAAGTCCTCGCCCGACATGACGCTCGTGGTGCATCTGCTTTCGCCGAATGACCGCTACGACGAGATCTACCTGCGAAACTACGCCACGCTGAATGTGAAGGACGAACTCTCCC
>CAYMHJ010000168.1:0-13713 GCA_964390165.1 uncultured Prosthecobacter sp.
CTGCCAGTCTGCATTGTCATGACGAAGCTTCTCCTCCAGTTCACCGATGCGCTGAAGAATCTGCGCACGTTGCATCTGCTCACCCGCTGTGTAGACCACGCGCCAGGGTTCATCGTCATTGTTCAAGAAGGCAAACATCTGAAAATACTCCTCGTGTGAGATCGGGTCGTATTTGTGATCATGGCACTGCGTGCATCCGATGGTCAGGCCGAGCACACTTTTCCCAATGGTGTCCATGCGATCAAACATGGCCTCCATCCGGAACTGCTCGGGATCGACACCACCTTCCTCATTAATCATTGTGTTTCTCAAAAAGCCTGTGGCCACGATCTGATCCTGAGTGGCATCTGGCAGTTGATCACCCGCAATTTGCTGGATGATGAACTGGTCGTAAGGCAGGTCGCGATTAAAAGCGCTGATCACCCAATCCCGATAAAACCAAATGAACCGCATAGGGTCTTTTTCATAGCCGTTTGAGTCCGCATAGTGCGCAGCATCCAGCCAGTGACGCGCCCAGCGCTCCCCGTAGTGTTCGGATGCGAGGAGCCGTTCGATTTCAGATTTCAGATTAAAGTCGGATACTTTACCTGGTTCGGGCGGCAGCCCGATAAGATCCAAAGACAGACGCCTTAGCA
Organism: uncultured Prosthecobacter sp.; assembly: GCA_964390165.1. GTDB lineage: Bacteria > Verrucomicrobiota > Verrucomicrobiia > Verrucomicrobiales > Verrucomicrobiaceae > Prosthecobacter. The sequence continues at coordinate 636 of CAYMHJ010000168.1, forward strand.
ATTTTTCCGGCGATGCCTTCGGCGCTGGCTTGAGCCCCGCCTTCGCCAGCCGATCTTGAATAAAAGCATCAATCGGATGAATCCCCTTCCCTCCTGGCACCTTCGGTTTCACCGGTGGTTTGAAGGCCCAGTGGTCCAACTTTTCCTCCTGCTTCCCTCTCAAAATTGCGTCCGCAGCACCACCCCCACCTTGCTCGTGAGTCTTTTGAGCCAGCAGGGATGAGACGATGAAAAACGAAACCAGCAGCAATAGCTTCATGACAGATCGGAACGCCGCCACATTCGTAAATTTTACTGAAGCAGGCCGAGCGACTTTAGAAACGTATCTGTCTTCCTCATTGTGTCGTCAAAGAGTGCCCTTTCACGCATGAGATAACCGTGGACACCGCCCTCATTGATGTCGAGTTCGCTGCGATTGCCAGCTTTGAGCATTGCATCATGGAAGGTCTTGGCTCCAGCGAAAGGTGTCACCGTGTCACCCGTGCCGTGGAAGATAAGTGTAGGTGGCAGTCCAGCGCGGACATTGTGCGCCGGTGAGAGTTCTTGCCAGCGTTCGCCGATCTTGGCCTGACCATAGCCTTCTTTGGACGTGTCAATGACCGGGAACAGCAGCACGAGCGCAGTTGGAGTTGCTGAGATGGCGAGATCGTCGCTTTCTTCGTTCACTTTGTCGAAAAGCGCCGTCGATACAGCGAGATGCCCGCCAGCCGAACCACCACTTACAATGATCTTCTGCGGATCAATGCCAATTTCGTCTGCGTGAGCACGGATGTAACGCACGGCGGATCGCGCATCCTTCACACAATCGAAGACACTGACGCCGCTCTTCGCACTATGCAGGCGATACGATATGCTTATACCAACGAGGCCGAGTTTTGCATAATGCGCGGCAAACGGGTACATGCGTGGTGGAGCACCACCCGTCCATCCGCCGCCGTGGATGATGAGGTAGCAGGCACGTTTGTCACCCGCCTTGAAGCCTTCCGGCTCGAAGACATGAAGTTGGAGATCACGCTCGGCGATCTTTTTATAAACGAGCACGCGTGACGGCTTCAGATCCTTCGCCAGCATGTCCACGGCGTCGAGTGCCTTAGCTTTTGCAGGTGTTTGAGCCAGGAGAGGAGACCCGACGAGCAGGGATGCCAGCAACAGAAGTTTCATGTCAGATCGGAACGCCACAAAAGTTTATGCCATTTCACGGAAACCTCGGTTGTTACTGAAGAAGACACGCCGGAACTCATCATTGAACGCAAGTGGGCACATGAACTGCTGCGCACGGTGCTTCGGCAACTGGAGACATTTTACAGTGACCGAAACAAACTGCCGCCCTTTCAGGCGCACAGTCCAACCATCCTCGGAGGTGGCAGCCTGCGTGGTGTGGAACCCGTCAAAATTGCATCCACTCTCGGCATGACTCCCGGAGCTCTGCGTGTGGCCATGAAGCGGCTGCTGGATGACTATCGGGAGATTCTGCGCATGGAAGTGGCGCAAACCGTGGCTGATGCTTCGGAGGTAAATGATGAACTTGCCAACCTCCTCAGAGTTTTTCGGCGCTAATCATAGCGGATGGGCACCGTGGAGGCATCTCAGCACCTCGTCGTCTTGCGCTTCGGAGCCACCGTGAGGCCGCGGCGGCTTTTGAGGATGTAAGACACGGCATCGGGCACCTGGCAGTCGGTCAGCCCCATGTCCACTTCGACCGTGCCGATCTTTCGTGCTGCGGCGATGGCTCTGGCACCGAGAGGAGCGACGTAGGTGCCGCAGCAGATGATGAAGTTGTTCATCGCATAACGAACGCGGTCGGGGGATGACTGGATTGTCTTCACCACGCGGGTAAGAAGCGTAGTGAGCAGTTTGATGGGAAGTTCGTCATCCGGGGCAGTTGTCACCACGCTCGAAAGTGTGGCCCACCCGGAAACAGCGACGTGTTTCTTCGGTGAATCGATCCACTTTTGTGCGATGTCGATGGCGTCTGGATGCTCTGCGGCGACCCAAGGCACCGTGCAGCCGGAGATCATATGCCGGGTGGCGTCTTTCGCCCAACGATCAAGTTCGGCGCGCTTCATCTGGCTGCCATCTGCCACCAAACCGGCGAGATACATTGCATCGCTGTTGCCGGTCGCGTAGAGTTGCAGCGCGAGAGTTTGATCGCCTCTGATCTGCTTCGCGATAGGCTTCAAATCACCAATCTTCACACCAAACATCGGCTCAGGAGCGCCATGGCGCCGGTACGTCTTCCGTGTTTGCTCACTGCCCTTTGATTCGAGCAGCTTCATGATTTGATCGAGAGTCATGGTTTGCCAAAGCAGTAAGCGAACTTGTTTGATCGCAGGAAAATACGGCCATCGCTCACAGCGGGGCTTGCATTGGATATGCTCGTATCGTCAGTGATGACGTTGGTGGCGAGCAACTCGAACTGAGGCTTCGCGGCGATGACATAGGTTCCCGTCTCGCGTCCCACACAGTAGAGTTTGTCTCCGGCAAGCAGCGGAGTGGAGTAGAAGCGGTCACGCTTCGGGCGCTGGGTGAGCGGCTGCTCATAGACGACCTCGCCCGTTTTGGCATCCAGGCAGGTGGCGAGGCCGCGTGAGTCGTTGATGAAGTAGAGATGGTCGTCTTTATAGACCGGTGAGCCGACGTTGCTGCCCTTCTGCGCTTTCCACAGCACCTGGCCGCCTTTCACCGCCTGGCTTTGTCCGCCGGGATGGCCGATGACAAAGATGACGCCTTCATGCGCCACGATGCTGGGACAGAGCTCGGCAGCTTTGATGCTTTTGCAGTTCCAAAGTTCTGTTCCGGTGAGCGGGTCAAAGGCGCGCAGCCTGCCGCTGGAGTTCACGATGAGTTCGTCATGCCCATCAGTCTTCACGATAGTCGGAGTGTTCCATGAAGCGGGGAAGCCGGTGGTGCTCCACACGATTTTGCCTGTTTTGCGGTCCAAAGCGACAAGTTGATTGCTTTCGAGCGCGGCGTTCACGATCAGCAGCTCGCCGTAAAGAATGGGCGATGAGCCGACTCCCCAATCGTGCGCCTTCTCTCCGACGCTGACATTCCAAACCGGCTTTCCATCGACGGTGTAGGCAAATACGCCCGCGTTCGCCATGAAGAAAAAAACACCTTTGCCATCCGTGACCGCCGAACTGGAAGCATAACCATGGGTGGTGATGTAGGTTCCGGAGAATGGCTTATTCGGCAGGTCGGTGGCGATTTCGTGATTCCAGAGGATTTTCCCCGTCGCCTTATCGAGGCACAATGCGTGACGCTTGAGATTTTTCATTTCACCAGGCTCTTTCACATCAAGGCCGTATCCGCTGTAGCTGGTGAGGAAGATTTTATCACCTGCGATGACCGGGCTCGATGCCCCCGGCCCCGGCAGTTCCGTGCGCCAGACGAGATTTTCCTTCTCGCTCCACGTCAGAGGTAAATCGGTGTCAGCTGTGGTGCCGTCAGCATTGGGGCCACGAAACTGCGGCCAGTCAGCCGCATGAAGACAGAAGGCAAGGGAGAGCAAAAGGAGCGGGCGCATGGTGAGTGCGTCTATAACGTCATGGAAGAGGAAAAACTCGCCTTCAGCCTGATCCCTCACCGCCTACCCCGTTTGTTCACAGCTCGCCCATTTTGCCCGCGAGCAAATAGCTCAAGCGATGCCGTATCTCCACCATTAGCTGAACTGGGAGTGGAAGTATCCACTCCCTGCCGAAGTGCAGCGAGAGTTACATGGTCTTTTTGGCACCAGGCATGGTACAGGTGCCGCTGGCACAGGAGGAGCAGGCTTCAGTTTTCTTGGGCTTGCAGCAGGCGCAGTTGGAGAGAGCGAGAGAGCTGATGGCGAGGGGAGGAGGGTGAGTGTTTTCATGAGGTGTTGGAGTACTGTTATTTTGGTTTGGCTGCGGCATCAAGCCGACTGACCCCAGTGTGAGGCTGAAGAGTCTGTTCTATTCCAGGAACTTTATGCGGCGATACTATGGCCTTCATGTCTGAGCATCCGCTCATCAGCACCTCAGTGGCGCAGTGGCGGTTCCTGCAATGGCAGATCCACGACGCATGGTGCGTGATCGGAGAGACGAGGACGAAGCCCGCCAGCCAGCATGGATAGCGTCTCACCAAAGTGCGGAGCCAGACGGTAGGAATCCTTTGGCTGCGCGGAGGGCGGTGCTTTCACGAAGAGCCAGTCAAGCCGGCCACGGCCAAAGGGGCCGATGGGTCGCTTCACGCTGAAGGTGGGCGTGTTTCCCTTGATGGCCTTTTCATTTGAGTTCGCGAGTTTGGCGCTAGAGCGGTTGATCGAGCGCGGCCGGTCTCCGCGGAAGTCAAACCGGCCACCATCAGTGAAGCGGTGGTCCTCCACCAGGTTGAAGAGGCTGCGCGTCCTGTTCGGCAGGACCACGGGAATGTGCGGTGCGAGGGGGCTGTGGAGATTTTTCACATTGTTCAGCAGGATGCGCCCGGAGTTCACCACCATGGGCGCGGCCATGATGACATTCATCCCCACGCCCAGCCAGGTTTCCGAATCTGTAGAGGTGCGCACCAGCACGCGCCCGGCGGAGGTGGGGCTCAGGTCCACGCGTGAGGTGTTGTGATCCCCGCCCATCACCACGGTGTGCGGGATATCACGGATGTAGGTCAGTATCTCCTGCATCTGCGCTTCTCGATCCTGTGGGCGCGCTTTGATCTCCAGATGATTGTGAATCACCGTCAGCGTGTCTCCAGGGAGGCCTGGAACCTCCAAATCAACCTGGAAAAAGTTGCGCCCGCCTACCTTCATCTCCCGCACGGCTTTGTTATCAAAAAGCACTTCTGCGGCGAAGCGCCGCGAGTCCTCCAGCAGCGCCGTGTTCGCCTTCTCTCCGCCGTGCCAGTCATAAGGCTGTGTCTGGAGCTGAAAACAGCGCGCGCTTTTGATCGGATAACGCGAAAGCACCGCGCTGCCAAACACCCCCTTGTAACGCGCCGGGTCCGGCTGATGCCGTACGCTGCCGCCGCGTCCGTCAGGGAAGTCCTCCAACCCCAGCAGCACGGGATCGATCTCCAACTGCTGCGGCGCATACACATAATTCATCCCCAGCGCTCGCGCGATGTCCCGCGCTGAGTCATGATAGCCAGATCTGCCGATGCCTATGTCCATCTCCTGAAGCAGGATCACGTCCGCCGTCACCAACCGCTCTCTTTCTCGCATCAGCTCGGCACGTTTCTCACTGCCCGGTGGAGCCACCTGGGGATCTATCATGGCCTCAAACTCCGTCACAGATCCCAGTACCTTTGCTGCATTGTGGGCATGCACGGACTTCTCCACGTTCCATGTCGCCACACGCAGAAACTCCCCCATCATCTCATTCTGCGCTCGTGTGGGTCGCCTGCCGGCATACCAGGCTTCATTCGAGATGATCGGCGTGCTGAAAAATCGGTTCAGCTTCTCCTCCAGCGCCCCGCCCGGCTTCGGATCAGTGGCCAGATGCTTCAGCTCTTCAAAGGTCAGAAACTCTGTGCCTTTAACACGTGGGCCAGGGTGCCTGAAGCCCTGCTCGACTGGTGTACGGGAGCTGATGCCCGTGCTGGGCGCATTCTTTTTTGACCAAGTGCCGCAGCCGCACAGCAGCAATGGCAGACAAACGAGAACGGAAGAGGGGGGCAGGCTTCGCATAGGGAGGCTCATCCATGCCTGAGATTTGCCTGAAATCACGCATCAGCAGAAGACCGGCGGCATTTTTTCATCCTCCCTGCGCCAGATCCTTGAACACGATCTGCGAAGGATTCCCCACTGGCGTGTAATGACCGGTAAAGGCCAGCCTGCCGCTGCTTTTCTCCACACGGAAGACGGCGATGTGGTCCGCGCGCTGATTGCAGCAGTAAAGAAATCCACCCGTGGGATCAAAGGTGAAGCTCCGGGGATAGTCACCACGCGTCCACTCCTCCGTCACATAGCTAAGCCCGCCATCTGCGCCGACCGAGAAGATGCCGATGCTGTCATGCAGGCGATTGCCAGCATACACATATCTGCCGTCCTCAGAGACCAGGATCTCGGAGCAGAAGTTGCTGCCCGAATAGCCTGGTGGCAGGCTGGAGATCGTCTGCCGCGCCGTGAGGCCGCCCGTTTTCGCGTCAAAGTCAAACAGCACGACTGTCGAGCCCTCCTCCTGGATCGAGTAAAACCAGCGTCCGTTCGGATGAAAAGCAAAGTGACGTGGCCCGTCCCCCGGCGGCAGGGCGATGAAGGGAGTCTCTGCGGGCGTCAGCGTCCCTTTTTCTTCATCAAACTTCCAGACAAGGATCTGATCCAGCCCGAGATCCACATGGATGACAAACTTTCCTGAGGGATCCGCCTCGATCATGTGTGCATGGGTCTGGTCATGCCCGCTGATGGCGAAGCTGCCTTCGGGCGCATTGGTGGCCTGGGTCGGCCCCACCTTCCCTGCATCCTTCCTCACCTCCACAGCCTCTCCCAGACTGCCATCCGACTGGATCGGAAGCACGGCCACAGACCCGCCGAAATAGTTCGCCACCAGCACAAACTTCCCGCCTGGATGTACACTCAGATGCGCCGGCCCCTTGCCACCCGATCTTACTGTGTTCAGCAGCTTCAGAGAGCCATGTTTCGCCACGGCAAAGGCGCTCACCGTGCCGGACTCATCCGCACCCACGCGCTCCGTCTCATTGCCAGAGTAGAGCCGCGTCTTCTCAGCATTCCAGGCCAGGCAGCTCGGGCTCGTGCCCATTTCCACAATACCCGCGGGAGACATCTCCCCTGTGCGGCGATCCACCTCGAAGACATGGATACCCCGACCATTCCCAGGCGGCAGATCCACCTGAGTGGCCCGCATGTTTTTCAAAGGCGATGTGTAGGTGCCCACATACGCCATCAGCGACCCATTCCCGGCACCGTTCTGCGCCAGACTCCCCCCCACCCAGCCACTCATGGCCAGCAACGAGCTGTGTTTTAAAATCGAACGGCGGGAGGAATGCGAAAAAGGAGTCGATGGCATGGTGGAGAGGAGGGACTACGCCGCAAACACTGCGCGCATTGCAGTCCGCCGCTTCACCATGAGGCGATCACTTCATATGCATAGCCCGTCAGGTACTCCGTCTCTGGGATTGTGGCCAGGATTGGGTGGTCAGGTCGCTGGGTAAAGGTGGTGACACGGCGCAGCGTCTTGCGCGCATCCACCGCTGCATCTTCGATGCTCGCATGGAACTCACCACGACTCACATGATGGCTGCAACTGAAGGTTGCCATGATGCCACCGGGCTGGAGCATTTTTAACGCACGCAGGTGGATCTCTTTATAGCCCCGCATGGCATCATTCACCGTTGCTTTTGACTTCGTGAAAGAAGGTGGATCGAGGATGATCAGATCATAGGTGGCACCGCTGGACTCCTGCTGCTTGAGAAAGTCGAAGCAGTTCGCTGAAATAAACTTCACTCGAGCTCCAGAGATCGCCGCATTCTTCTCCGCGATGGCGATGGCAGGCTCGCTGATGTCCACCGCTGTGACCTCCGCCGCACCGGCCAGAGCACACGCCTGGGCGAATCCACCCTGATTCGTGAAGCAGTCCAGCACGCGGCGTCCCTTTGCCAGCCTGGAGACATGCTGATAGTTATCCAACTGGTCCAGATACAGACCCGTCTTCTGCCCATCCACCAGATCCGCGTGAAAAGCGCTGCCCTCATGCCTGACCACAAAGGGCTCCGGTGCCTCCCCGAAGACCGGGCCTTTGATCAACTCCAGCCCCTCCGCCTTGCGCACATTACCCTCATTGCGCTGCACGATGCTGCGCGGGCTAAAAAGATCCCTCAGCGCCTGCACGATCAGGTCCTGCCGCATCGCCATCGCCAGAGTCAGCGTTTGCAGCACCAGACAGTCGCCATAGCGGTCGATGATCACGCCCGGCAGACCATCAGACTCACTCCAGACCATGCGGCACAGGCCCGTATCCACACCGGCGGCCTCACGCACACGCAGGGCACGCTCGATGCGGCGCGTAAAGAAATCCAGATCCAGATCCTGCCGCCGGTAGGAGAAGAGGCGCGCACTGATCTGGGATTTAGGATTGTAAATGGCGCTGCCCATCGGCTTCCCACGCGCATCTTGGAGCTGTACCACATCTCCCGGCTGCGGATCACCCAGGCGGGCTTTGATCTCTGTGGCATAGACCCAGACATGACCGTGAAAGATGCGGGCGCGGGGCTGGATGGTGATCGTGGGCATAAGAGGTCAGCGTTTAATGGAGCTTCGGCTGCGGAGCAAATGGGAAGGCGGAATGCCAGTCAGTATGCCAGAGATCTCTTCATGCCGCCTGTGGCGGTCCCAGCATCAGAGAATTAAAAAATTAAGAACGCCCTGGCCTTGCCACTTTGAAATCACAGCCTACGACTCGACACAACCCCACCCGCACCACCTTCCCATCATGATCACCGGACATCATCTCATAGCAGGCCGTGAAGCCGCTGCCACGCACTCTCCCTTTCAGGCTGAGAACCCGACCACGAGCCAGAAGCTGGAGCCGCACTTCGGCGAGGCCACACTGACGGAGTCCGATGAAGCTCTGCAAGCCGCTGACGGCGCCTTTGATCACCTCCGCCTCGCACCTGCCGAGACACGCGCCCAGTTGCTCGAAGCCCTGGCCGATGAGATCCTCGCCCTCGGAGATGAACTTCTGAACCGCGCCCATGCCGAAACCGCCCTGCCCATGGCTCGCCTCACGGGCGAGCGTGGTCGCGCCATCGGCCAGTGCAAAATGTTCGCCGCATTAATCCGCGAAGGTTCCTGGGCCGGGCTGTGCATCGACCGCGCTCTGCCTGAGCGCGTGCCAGCCCCGAAGCCAGACGTGCGAAAGATGATGGTTCCGCTTGGCCCCGTGGTGGTCTTTGGTGCGAGCAATTTTCCTTTTGCCATCGGCGTCGTCGGCACGGACACCGTCTGCGCTTTAGCCGCAGGCTGTCCGGTCGTGGTAAAAGGGCACCCGGCACACCCAGGCACCTGCGAACTGCTCTCACGCGCCATGTTTGCAGCGCTGAGAAAGGTCGGCCTGCCAGATGCCTGCTTCTCACTCCTTCAGGGCCGCAGTCATGAGCTTGGCCGCGCGCTCGTCGAGCATCCGCTCACCCAGGCCGTGGCCTTCACCGGCTCCATGAAAGGTGGTCGCGCCCTCATGGACATCGCCGCAGCGCGTCCGCATCCGATCCCGGTTTATGCCGAGATGGGCTCCATCAATCCCGTCTTCCTTCTCCCTGGGGCGCTCAAAGAACGCGCCGCCAAAATTGGTGAGGCCTACATCGGCTCCGTGACCATGGGCGTGGGGCAGTTTTGCACAAATCCCGCCGTCGTCCTCGGCATCAAGGGCGCGGACCTCGGCACCTTCCTGCAAAGTGCCACCGAAAACGCTGCCAAAGTCGCCCCGCAGACCATGCTGCACCGTGGCATCTGCGAGACCTACGAGGCCGGCACCGCCGTCTGGCACACCGTCGGCGGGGTGAAGCTCGTCGGCACCTCCTCGGCAGAGCCAGACAGTGACGCCACCCAAGCCGCATGCCGTATCTTCACCACCAGTCTCGAAGTTCTGGAGACCAACGAAGAACTCCGCCGCGAGGTCTTTGGCCCCTGCTCCATCGTGGCCGAGTGCGCATCTCTGGATGACATGCTCCGCTTTGCCAGCAGCCTGGAGGGCCAACTCACCGCCGCCCTGCACGGCACCCCTGAAGACCTCCGCGAATTCGCCCCGCTCGTGCGCCTCCTGGAGCGCAAGGTCGGCCGCCTCATCTTCAATGGCTTCGGCACCGGTATCGAGCCCTGCCCCTCCATGCATCACGGCGGCCCCTACCCCGCTGCCAGCCACAGCTACTTCACCAGCATCGGCACAGACAGCATCCAGCGCTTCGTCCGCCCGGTCAGCTACCAGGGTTTCCCGGACGACTGCCTGCCTGCTCCGCTGCAAAATGCCAACCCCGCTGGTGCCATGCGGCTCGTGGACAGCGTCCTGACTCGCGACGCTGTGTAGTTTTTATTCCATCTTGCCACTCCCGGCGGCCCCTGCTAAATCCATCCTCGCTATGGCAAAAATCCAATTCACCACCCCCGAGGGCCAATCTGGCGAAATCGAACTCAGCTCCGAGCGCCTCTCGCTCGGCCGCGCCGATGACAACAGCATCGTCCTCCCCCACGACTCGATCTCCAGCCACCACGGTGAATTCGTCTTCGACGGCAACGCCTGGATCTTCACCGATCTCGGCTCCACTAACGGTACCTCCGTCAGCGGACAACGCGTGGAAAGCCTGGAAATGGCCAATGGCGGCAGCTTCAACATCGGCCACGTAGAGGTCGTATTCTTCGGCGATTACGCCGAGGAACCAGAAGCCTACACCCCAGCCACCCGCACCATGACCAGCAAAGGCTACGGAGCCATCGCCATCGACCGCAGCGCCCGCAAGGGTTTCGGCCCAAAGGCAAAGCCAAAAAGCAATGGCTACGGCCCGCTCTACGCGATCGGCTTTATCGCCCTCGGTGCCATTGGTTATGCCGTCTTCACCTTCATGAATCTCGCCGCCTGATGCGGAACCCCGAGGCCGGAAAAACGCTGTCGGCCTGAATGGCCGGCAGCTTTTCTTTTTTGTCCCCCCAACTCAACCTAGCGGCCTCACGCCGCGATCACTCCAAGTAATGTCCAATACCATCGTAGTCGGCGCCCAGTGGGGCGATGAAGGAAAAGGCAAGATCGTCGATTTCCTCACCGAAAAAACCGACGTCGTCGTGCGCGCAGCAGGCGGCAGCAACGCAGGCCACACCGTCATCAGCAACGGCCAGAAATACATCCTGCACCTCATCCCCAGCGGCATCCTCTGGGAGGACAAACTCTGCATCATCGGCAACGGCGTCGTCATCGATCCCTTCGGCCTCCTCGAAGAAATGGCCAAGCTGCGCAGCCAGGGCGTGAAGATCAGCGCCAAAAACCTCCTCATCAGCGAGACCGCCCACCTCGTCATGCCCTACCACAAGGCCCTCGACCGCGCCCGCGAAGCCAAACGCGGAGCCAAGGCCATCGGCACCACCGGACGCGGCATCGGCCCGGCATACGCCGATAAAATCGAGCGCAACGGCCTCCGCGCCATCCTGCTCACCCAGCCTGAAAAACTCGCTGTCGAACTTCGCGAGCGCATCATCAGCAACAACGAAGTCATTGTCGCCGCCGGAATCGAGGCCGTCCCCGTCGAAGAAACCGTGGAAAAAGTCCTCGCCGCCGCCGCCACTCTCGCCCCGCACATCACGAACACCGTCGTGGCCTGCCACGAGGCCATCCAGGCTGGCAAAGACCTCCTCTTCGAAGGAGCCCAGGGCACCTACCTCGACATCGACCACGGAACCTACCCCTTCGTCACCAGCTCGAACACCACCTCCGGCGGTGCCTGCACCGGCTCCGGCGTGCCACCGCGCATGATTGATAAAGTCGTCGCCGTCTGCAAAGCCTACACCACCCGCGTCGGCAGCGGTCCCTTCGTCACCGAAAACGACGCCATCGGCGACATGCTCCACAACATGGGTCGCGAATTCGGAGCCACCACCGGCCGCGCCCGCCGTTGCGGCTGGCTTGACGCCGTCCTACTTCGTTACGCAGTCATGGTGAACGGAGCCGACGAACTCGCCATCACCAACCTCGACGGCCTCGACGGCCTCGATGAAGTCCAGATCTGCACAGCCTACACCCTGCGTGGCCAGACCATTACCTATCCGCCCAGCACCATCGAAGACATCGAAGCCTGCGTGCCCGTCTATGAAAGCCACCCCGGCTGGAAGACCGACCTCAGCCAGATCAAAAACTTCGCCGACCTCCCCCCGCTCGCCAAGAGCTACCTCAAGCGAGTGGAAGAGCTCACCGGAGCCCGTATCAGCCTCCTCGGCATCGGCCCTGCCCGCGAGCAGACCCTGGTGGCGTAAGACATCCCCAACAAAAAAGGCAGGCCCGCTAGGCCTGCCTTTTTTTATGAGCGAGAATGTGGCGCAAAGTGCCACAGCGAGTTTATTTTCGTGACGCCTGCCGGATTTATTCATCCTTCGTCTGAATCATGGTTTTGCGCGGCACATCCCACCAAACTCTCCGGACCCACAAGGCGTTTCCATGATCAACACGGCATCCTTGACCGGCTATGTCACGGGCTTTGGGGCAGTTCATAGAACTGCTGATCTGCACGCCGCTGACGTTTGAATATCCTCCAAGGGATCACGAACAGGCAGATGAGGTAGTAGATCTCCGGCCAGGGCCAGAACAGGCGGCTGCGCATCCACATCAGCTGGGTGGGCTTGTGAAAGGACTCATCCTTGGCATCCAGACCAAAGTTCATTTTCAGAGCTTCGTCCCGTTCTGCTCGAGTTTTGAAGATGAATCGCCGCCCCTTGCCACGATCTGCGATGAAGAAGCCTTCATCTGAGGAGTGGCCGATGATCACTTTTTCTGACAGCAAGTAGTCTGTGAGGTCATGGATTTGCCAAGACGCGGTCTCGATATAGTCATCCAAGGCCTTGTCCTGTTCCGGTTGAGGCAGCTTATCGATTTCGTCACGCCGCTCCTGCCTCTGGGGATCACGCTGAATCAGAGACATGGGACAAGATCCGCAGATCGCCGCCAAAGCAAAGCGCTCGTCCACCTTCACATAAGGATCGCGATTGAAGCATCCATCTAAGAGCATCACCGGCAGGATCCATTTGAGATACTTGCGGAGCACGGTGCCCAGAAATGTCAGCCAGAAGACCATCCGATTCGTGGTGGTGGGGTGCGGGGAGTGATGAGGTCGTATGGCCTTCCGAGCAGGCAGTAGTGCCTGCATCAGGGGTCAGCTCTGCCGCGCCCGGATGTCGAGGAGCTGCTTCATGATGTGGTTCAGCTTGCCGGTCCACGCGGCGGTGCCGAAGGCATCGTGCAGGGTGCGGTAGAGGGTGTAGAGCTCGGCATAGACGGCGACGTTTTCCGGGATGGGGTGATACACTTTTTCCCGGACGGCGGTGACTTTGGCCTGGAGGTCCTGCCAGCTGCCGGCTCCAGCGGCGGTGGCTCCGAAGATGGCGGCGCCGAGGGCGCAGGTCTGCTCGCTCTGG